>JADZBZ010000038.1 GCA_020851835.1 Acidobacteriota bacterium | reverse complement strand
GCAGGCCAGTATCAGGTCCGGCTCACGGTCGCCGGTCGGCAGTACACCCGGCCCCTCACGCTCCGTCTCGACCCCCGGGTAAAGACGCCCATCGCGGATCTCGAGCGCGTGGCGACGCTCTCCCGTGAGATGTACGACGGCGCCGTGGCGGCCAACGCGGCCTACCTGGAGGCTCGGGCCCTGGTCGCGCGCATCGCCGCGTCGCCAACGGTGGGCGGTTCGCTCGAGGCTGAAATCGAGGCGTTGGCGCCCGAACCCCGACGCGGCGGGTCCGGCCCCTTCTTCGCGGCGGCCGCGCCCGATGGTCCGCTCACACTCGACGGCGTGAGTCGGAGCCTGATGAGCGCCGCCATGTCCATGCAGGACGCCGAGGTGGCGCCCACGGCGCGTCAAGTGGCGGCCTGCGACGAGGCGCGGGCTCAACTTCAGGACGTCATGCGACGCTGGAGCACGGTGCGGGCCAGGGGCAGGGAGCGCTGATGCCGCTCAACCAGACTTGTTTCGGGATTTGCGTGGGCGGTGAGGGCCGCTCGGCCACGGTCTTGGCGCTCTTCACCGTGCGATGAGGACGGAGACAGGACGGCACGATCACAGGAGATTCTTCACCAGCATGACGTCCACGATGTTCGTCGCCACGCGAGTGGGAATCCTGAAGTTGACCGCCAGTCGCTCCAGGAACCTCCGCTCGCGGCTGTCGATCTTGCCATCGGCCAGCAAGAGGTCGGCGACGACGGCAAAGGCCGATGGCCTCAGCCTGGGGGGAACTGCCCTCGCGGCGCCCTCCAGCACCGCCTCGGGCGCCTGGTCTTCGACGAGTTCTTTCATGCGATCGATCAGACGCCCCACCGTTTCACCCGACTTACGGCGGAACCGGCGCGTCGACCAGATCAGGTGATGGGCGCGGGCCAGTTCCTCGCGCGCGATGTGGTCGTTGGCATTCATAGCGCCAATGAAGAGCGCAATCAACGCCTCGTCGAGCGCCAGCTTTCTCAGCGGTCGCCGACGAACACCTCTGGCTTTGCCCGTCTTCGTCATTCAGCACTCACGCGGGTGCGAACACCGCGCACAGGTCCTTCGGGACGCTGTCAGCCAGCAAGTCGTCCAGCGTGACCACCCCGACGACGGCACCGTCGGCGACGGTAGAATTTCAAATCGAAAGGGAGCATTTCGTCGTGAATCCAGCGGCGATACGTTACGAGCCGTCTCCTGGCTAAGCAGGCTTCGTCTTCCTCCGTTCCCTCATGATAACGCCCTTGGCGGGTTCTGAAGACGCCGCTGGCGCGTTCTGTGCAAGTCTGATGATGGCGGCATCACGTGTCGCCAAATGAATCCCTTTCGCGAAGGAGTCCCTATGATCGGCGAGTTCACACCGGCTGAGCCAGCCGGCCCCGAGGCGTTGTCGGCGTCTGAAGCGCTCGTGTCCCTTCTCATCGCCAGTGCCCGATCCGACGGGTCGGTGTCGCCGCACGAGGCGAATCAGATCGAACTTGTCGTGTCGGCGATGAAGCTGTTCCGCGGGTCCAGCATCGAAACCCGGCTCACCATGTTCACGGCTGCCGCGGAGCGCATCAAGGAGCAGGGAACCGATCGCGTCATCCGTGGGGCAGCCGCGACCATTCCGAAAGAACTTGCCGCCACGGCATTCGCCGTTGCCGTCGACCTCATGCTCTCGGACGGTGGGTTGACGGCGAACGAGCAGCACTTCGCCGACGAACTACGCGGTATGCTGAACGTCGATCGTGAGATGGCCGCAAAGATCGTCGACGTGCTCACGATCAAGAACGCGGGCTGATCTGACCAATAGCGAGACCGCCGTGATTCAAGGAGGTGACCCGTGTCGAGTCTACGCGTTCGGGACCTGATGACGCCGGATGTCCATGCCGTGCATCCGGATGATTCGATCGCTGCCCTTCGCGACGTGATGAACGAGAAGCACGTCCGGCACGTGCCCGTGGTCGGCGACGACGGCGGCATCGTCGGTCTGGTGTCCGAGCGAGACCTGCTCCGCCGGGCTGCGGGGCTCGACGGCGTGCCCCTGAGTGTCAGTCAGGACGTGTCGGCGGCGGTCAAGGTGAGCGAGGTCATGACCTGGCAGGTCGAAACAATCGAGGCGGACGACGAGGCGGCGACAGCCGCGGTGATCATGCTCGACAACAAGTACGGGTGCCTGCCCGTCCTCGAACAGGGGGTGCTGGCGGGGATTCTGACGGAAGCGGACTTCGTGCGACACGTGGCGGAGAGGGCGGTTGGCGCCGCCCCGGTGCGAGACGCCGAGCGTTCGAAGGGCGAATGAACCCGGGGTTGATCGGGCGATTCGTAGGAATCATGAATGGCGTCTGCTCATCGCGCCAGAATGTGGGCCAGGTCCAGCAAGGTCGTATCGAGTCTTCGTGGCGAGGCAAGAGCCTCGGCCAGGGGCGTCGCCACGATTTCGCCTCCCTTCACGCCCACCAGCACCCCGCCGCGGCCTTCCGCACATTCCTGGGCTGCCGCGGCGCCAAGTCGAGTGCCCAGGAGCCGATCGAACGCTCCAGGTGTCCCGCCCCGCTGCACGTGTCCCAGCGTCGTCGCGCGCACGGTGAATCCCACGTCGGCGGTGGCGATTCGCTCGGACAGAACAGGAGCAGACCGCGCGCCTTCCGCGACGACCACGATCGCATGATTCTTGCCACGATCGAACGTATTGCGGATTTCCGCGACGACCTCGTCCGGCCCGACATCCACCTCTGGAATGACGATGACTTCGGCGCCTCCCGCGACGCCGGCCGCCAGGGCGAGATAGCCGCTGTTGCGCCCCATGACCTCGACGAGCATGGCCCGGCGATG
>JADZBZ010000037.1 GCA_020851835.1 Acidobacteriota bacterium | reverse complement strand
GACATCCGGCCGATTGGCTACGGCGCCATGCTCATCGAGTGTCTGGTGGGCATCATGGCGCTCGTGGCTGCGAGCGCGATGGAGCCGGGCGACTACTTCGCCATCAACGTACCGGCCGAACAGTACGCCACACTCCACTTCGGGGGGGTCCAGATGGTGCCGGTCCACCTGGGCGGCATCGAAGCCGCGGTCGGCGAAACGGTTACGGGCCGCACGGGCGGCGCGGTCTCGCTGGCTGTCGGCATGGCGCAAATCTTCTCGGCCATGCCCGGCATGCGGGGGCTGCTGGCGTACTGGTATCACTTCGCCATCATGTTCGAGGCGCTCTTCATTCTGACCACCATCGACTCGGGCACGCGCGTCGGCCGGTTTCTCCTGCAGGAGTTCCTCGGCATGGCGTTTCCCAGGTTCGGCCAGAAGGACTGGCTGCCGGGTGCGATGATCGCCACGAGCCTGCTGGTGGCATCGTGGAGCTATTTCATCTACACCGGCGAAATCGACACGATCTGGCCGATGTTCGGCGTGGCCAATCAGTTGCTCGCCTCGGTAGCACTGGCGACGGCGACGACCATCCTCATCAACATGAGCCTGACGAAGTACACGTGGGTCACGGCGCTGCCGCTGGCCTTCCTGGCCACCAATACGCTGTACGGCGGCTACCTGAACGTCGTGGACAGCTTCTATCCTCTCGCCGTGGGTCCCGACCCGGACACCCACGTCCAGGGCTGGGTCCTCACCATCTGTACCGTGGCCATGATGATCTGCGCCGTGGTGATCCTGGCGCAGGCCATCAGCAAGTGGGCGTCCGTGCTCGGCAACGGGCGTCAACTGGCGACGAAGACGGAGAATTGAGCGATTGACGAATCTGGCGATTGGCGGTCGCGCGTGGATTCAATTCTGGTATGCTTAACGCGTCCGACGCCCACTCGGACGAACCGGCACCCCCTTGCCGGTAAGGCCGCGATCCAGCGGCCAACTGCGTTTCGGCAATAGAACCGGGGCTGGTGGACTGCTCATGTCGCAGACGGGAATGGTGCGCGTGCTCGGGATGGGCCGCGTGGTCACAATGGCGGCCGTCATGGCGCTGGGCGCGCAGAGTGCCTCCGCGCAGTTCAGACCGGCGGCGCCGCCGGCCATTGGCGAGGACTATCACGTCGAGGTGTCGTACGGCTGGTGGGACGCCGACCCGTCGCTGATCGTGAATTCGGAGTCGCTCGGCATCCTCGGCACCGACGTAGACCTGGTGACGGACCTCGGCATCGAGAAGAAGCGCCTGGGCAAGCTGGACATCGTCCTGCGACCCGCGATCAAGCACAAGTTCCGCATCGAGTACCTGCCGATCAAGTACGCCGCCGAGACCGTCATCCAGCGCGAGTTCGTCTTCAACGGCCAGCGCTACCGGGTCGGGCTCCCCGTCAACACGAATGCCGACTTCAAGACCTACCGCTTCGGCTACGAGTACGACTTCGTGCATCGCAGCCGCGGGTTCGCCGGCGTGCTGTTCGACGTGAAATACACCGACGTGAACATCGAGCTGTTGAGCCCGATCGGGCCGGAATACACGACCGCCGTGGCGCCCATCCCCACCATCGGCTTGGTCGGCCGCGGCTACGTGGCCCGTAACGTCGCCATCGGCGGTGAGGTGTCGTTCTTCAAGGTGCCCGACAACCTGAGCGAGGATTACGAAGGCAAGTACACCGACATCGACGTGTACGGCACGGTGAACTTCACCAACAACGTCGGGGCAACCGTCGGGTACCGGTCGGTCGACGTCTTCTACCGGGCCGACAACGACACCGGCACGCTGAAGTTCAAGGGCCTCTATCTCTCCGGCGTGATTCGCTTCTAGGGTTGAACGTCAACCCCGCTCGCCGGGGCAACCTCCACCCACACGCCCAGGTTGCGGAAGTCCCGGCTGCCGGGCTCGTGTTCACCGGGACGGAAGCCCATTCCCGATTCGATGCGAACCCGCCAGGCGCCGGCGTTCTCGAGTGGCGGCAAGGTGACCAACCGAGATTCGCCCGGTCCCAGTGCGAGCGCCTGCACCCAGGATCCAGTCGAGAGCGTGGCGGTGGTCGCCACCGCCCCGGCACGGACGATGAGCGCAGGCGGCACGGCGGGGGATCGGGAGTCGAGCCTCCGGATGTCGATCACCATGTCGGCCACCGACTCGGCGCGGGTCCAGAACCCGGGCGGCTCCATGAACGCATCGTCGTCCAGAAAGAACACGCGAAGGTCACCGTAGCGCGACGCGCGACGGGCCGTGCCCGCCGCGCCTGCCTCGTTGTCGCGGGTCAGCCGTGGCCTGAGGACGGCCGCCGAGACGGTTTGCGTCGCCCGCGCGTCCGCGGTAATCGTGAGGGCCTGCGCGCGGACCGGCAGATGGAGCACGAGGGCGCCGGGCTGAGTCTGGCCGTTGAGGTCGAGAATATCGATGGGCTGTCGGGACCGCCCCACCAGCACGCTCAGGCGCCCTTCGGGCTGGCGAACTCCGGTGAGGACCACCTCGTAGTCGCCGGCTGGCACAAGCGGCGCCGCAAACAGCGGTGGCGGGCCCGTTCGCGCCGGCCCGCGTAGCGCGCTGGTCAACTGGAGGCGCGCTGGGACGTCGGCCACCCGCAGCCGCCGGACAGGCCGCGACTGCCAGCCGACGGCGTGCCAGGACGAAGGCCACCGCTGCACGAGGTCGAGCGCCGAGGTGTTCGGGGTGAACGCGCCGCCGTCATGGCGGTTCCACACGACGGTCGAGGCGACCATCACCGTTGCCGCCGCGGCGCCAGACACCCAGGTCCAGGCGCCTCCGAAGCGTCGGGATAGCCCGAGCGCCACGACTCCCAGCAAGCCGCCGGCCACCACCCAAATCGCCGCATCTCCCAGGGCGGCCGCCGGTGCGTCGCGGTGCAGGCTGGGCCAGGCGAGCGGGAGGTTCACGCTGCGATTGACCCAGTCGAGCATCAGGTCGACCCCGTCGCGGGCGTTGTACAGCAAGGCGCCTTTATCCACGCCGATGCGCGGGATGAGCATCAGCGCTCCGAGCGCCAGCAGCACGAGCGCCACAGCGCGGATACCAGCCCCGGCCCTCGACCAGAGCACCCCGAGCGGCAACGCGGCGGCGGGCAGCACCGCCACGAGGAATCGCGCCGGAGCGCTCAATCCCGCCCACCACATGCGATACGAGGCGACCGCCAGCGCGTAGGGCACGACCAGCAGCGCAAGTTCGACTGCCAGCCGCGGATGGCAGCGCGCCAGGGAGACCATCCCGAGGAAGGCGAGCGCGTACAGGGGGGCGTTGGTCACGAGTCCGAACTGCTGATCGACGAGGAGGCCGGGGAGCCCCGGCGCCAGGTTCGACCACGCGCTCTGCGTGTAGTGGCCGTAGGGCGCGGCCGGGTTGGGCGTCCCCCAGATCACCCAGAAATACCCGAACCAAATCGCCGCCGACAGCACCGGGGCGGCCATCAGCACGCCGATCACGCGCCGGCGATCGCCGCGCATGAGGAGCCGCGCGGCCGCCGCCGCTCCGATGACCGCCGCGATCATCGCGAAGCGGGTGTGGAGCCACGGCAGTGCCGCCAGCGTGGCGCCCGCGCCGGCCAGGGCGCGCCGACTCAACTCCGGTCCGCGTTCGAGCCGCACGAGCAGCCACAAGCCGCCGATGGTGCCGACCGCTCCGAGCCCATCGGGGTAGAGGGTAAACGCGTGGAAGTACGCCGGGGCGCCCAGGGCCCAGCCGCCGGCAGCCAGCCACGCGGCCGACGCGCTCGTGGTGAGGCGCCACACCGTGGTCCACAACAAGCCGACGCCGAGTGCCGACAGCGCAATCATCATGACGACGCTGGCCGGATAACCGCCCAGGGCGAAGGCGGGCGCCAGCACGACGGGCAGTCCCGGCGGGTGGATCGAGTAGATCTGCCCGTCCTGTCCACGCTGCAAGTAGTCGGGCCGCAACTCGCCGCTGAAGTAGGGGAAGTACTCCCCCCGCAGGTGGTTGTTCTCGATTCGCAAGTCGCCATCGGAGAGCAGGCTCTGCGTGATGACCAGGTAGTGCGGCTCGTCTCCGGCGGGCAAGCGGGACTGGAGCGCGAGCGCACCAGCCCCGAAGAGCACGATGGCCGCGGTCGCCGCCAGCCACGGTGCGCGCGAGGGGTGCGTCGCCCACCGCCACAACCCGGGTCGCACCAGCACCGGCGCCGCCAGGCCCAGCGCCACGAACAGCCAGACGACCGACGCGAGTGGGCCGTACCAAATGAGGAACGCCGCCGGGACCCGGCCCGGAAGCCAGGGCAGGCACGGCAGGAGCGTCAGAGCCAGGGGAAGCACACGGGCCGTGGACCACCGGCGGATCGCCACGGCGGCGGCGAAGAGACCGACCAGCACGCCGAGCAACCACCATGGCGGCAGGGCACCCACGCGGGCACCGCCGGCCCGGTCCACGACGGCCAGGATGCCGAGGGACAGCCACGCGGCCAGGCCGGCGAGCGAGGCCAGCGCTAGGGGTACGGCGCGCGCCATCACGACCCGCACGATGTTACAGCGGCTTGCGGGCGAGGCACATCAACGACGATCCGATCGGCATGTTCAGCACGCGCACCGCCAGCGCCTCGGCAGCGAGCGCCGCGCTCAGCGCGCCGTTCACCGGTGCCCAGGGCACGGTGATCTCCCACTCCCCCGATTCGGCCTCGCCGCCCGGCCGCCGCCACCGGTGGCCGACGCGGGCCGCCAGCATGAGGGGGAATACGCTGGCGAACAGGAACGTGAGCCGCTCGATCCGCAGACCCGCGCCCTCGAGCACCTGGCGCGCGCGTGCTGGTGAATAGCGGCGCACCTCTTCGGCCAGCACGGAGTGCGATCCCCGCAACACGTCGAGCGCCGCGAAGTTGAAGACGGCCGCGCCGCCGGGTTTCAGCACGCGAACCATCTCGCGCGCCGCCGCCTGCTCCACCGCGTCGGGCAGGCACTGGAACACGTCGAACGACGTGACGAGATCGAACGACGCGGTCTTGAAGGGAATCGCGCCGATGCTGGCGCGGGCGATGCGCCGGCGACCATGCTCGTGGGCGAAGGCCAGCCCGCGCCACGTGAGGTCGAATCCGTACACGTCGCCGAACGGCTCGAGCATTGCCAGGTTCGATCCGGTGCCGCACCCGCAGTCGAGAATGCGCCCGCGCGGACGGCCTTCCGCCGCGCGCGCCAGGAGCGGTGTGACGAACCAGCGAAATCCCCGGAACCAGAAGTGCGATCGCTCGGCGAGCGCGGTGAGTTCGAGCAGGCGATCCATTCAGCAGGCAGGCCGACCGGGCATGCTACCATACGGCGGACATGCGTTTCCGGGGGCTCGCCGAGGCGACGGCCGTGGTCCTCGCGGCAGTCGTGCTCGCCTCCATCTTCACCTACCCTCTGGCGTTCAAGCTCGGCCACGTCGGCCGGCTCAACACCGACGATGGGCGATGGAGTATCTGGGTGGTCTCCTGGGTCGCCCACGCGCTCATAGCCGACCCGGCGGGCGTCTACCAGGCCAACATTTTCTATCCCGAGCGCAACGCGCTGGCCTTTTCCGAGGCGAACCTGGTGGAAGGCGCCCTTGGTGCGCCCGTCTGGGTGCTCACGCACAACCCGTACGCGACGCACAACGTGGTGGCCCTGCTGTCGTTCGTGATTGCGGCCGCTGGCGCGTACTACCTGGTCCGGTACCTCACGGGCCATCGGGGCGCGGCGGCCGTGGCCGGGGTGCTGTTCGCCTTCTGCCCGTTCGTCTTCGCGCGGACGGCTCACATCCAGTTATTGTTCACGGGAGGGATTCCCTTCTGCCTGCTGGCGTTCCATCGGCTGGTGGACCGGGTATCGGTGGGCCGTGCCGTGGCGCTGGGAGTGTGGCTGTGGCTGCAAGCGCTGGCGTGCGCGTACTACGGGATCTTCGCGGGCCTGATGGTGGGACTCGGTACGCTCGTCGTGGCCACGACGAGGCGTCGCTGGCTCGATCGCGATTACTGGCTCGCGATCGGCCTGGCCGCCTTCGTCTGTGTCGCGCTCACCATTCCGTTCTTCCTGCCGTATCTGGCCGTTCAGCAGGAATCGGGCTTCGCGCGAACGCTGGAAGACGCCGGGATGTACTCCGCCGATGCCGGCGCCTGGCTCGCCTCGGCCGCCTGGGCACACCGCTGGTGGCTGCCCTGGATCGAGCCGTTCAACGAAGTCCTGTTTCCGGGCGTGCTGGCCCTGGTGCTGGGCGGCGCCGGGATGGTGGTCGCCGCCCGAACCCGGTCGAATCGCGAGTTGCTCCTCATCTACGGCCTCGCCGGCGGGCTGGCGTTCTGGCTCTCGTTCGGACCGGACGCCGGACTGTACACGGCGTTCTTCCACGCCATCCCGGTGTTCTCCTTCCTCCGTGCGCCGGCGCGCATCGGCATTGTCGTGACGTTGTGCCTGGCGGTGTTCAGCGGTGTCGCGCTGCGGGCGCTGCTCGCGCGAACGGCTCGGCCGCGCCTGGCGGCTGGCCTGCTCGTGGTTGCCGCGGCCGTCGAACTCATGCAGGCCCCTCTGACAGCGCTCCGCGAGGCGCCGCCGTTCCCCGAGGCCTACCGCACGCTCGCCGTGCAGCCGCCAGGCCCGGTGGCCGAGTTCCCGTACTACTACCGCCGCGGCGACTTTCCCCGGCACGCCATCTACATGCTGAACTCCACCACGCACTGGATGCCCCTGATCAACGGGTACAGCGATCACATCCCGCAGGAGTTCCGCGATCAGGTCATCCCGCTCAGTTCCTTCCCCACACGTGAGTCGTTCCAGATCCTCGGCAAGCTCGGCGCGCGCTACGTGGTTTTCCACCTGAACCTCTACGACACCCGCTCGCGGGCACGGCTGCTGGAACGCATCGACAGCTACGGCGCGTATCTGCGACCTCTCGTCCGGGAAGGCGACGTGTGGCTCTTCGAGATCGTCGGTTTCCCGAACTAGCGCTCTTCGCGCTGGCGGCGGTGCTGCACACCTGGCCCCTGGCCAGTGCGCCGGCCACCTGGGCGCGGGTGGACAACGCCGACACCGCTCTCAATGCGTGGATCGTGGCGTGGGTGGGCATGACCTTCCCGCGCGATCCCCTGCAACTGTTCGACGCCAACATCTTCTATCCGGAGCCGCGCACGCTGGCTTTTTCCGAGGTGATGCTGCCGCAGGCCCTCCTCGGTGCGCCGCTCACCTGGTCCGGCGTCGATCCGGTGCTGGTCTACAACCTGCTGGTGCTCGTCGGCTTCGCGCTGAGCGGTGTTGCCATGGCCTGGGTCGTCTCGCGGTGGACCGGCGACAGGCTCGCCGGCATCGTCGCGGGCCTGGCCTACGCCTTCAACGCGCACACGCTGGTGCGCTTCGGTCATCTGCAGGCGCTGCACGTGCAGTACCTGCCGCTCGCGCTCATGGCACTCGACCGGGTGCTGGCCGCTCCGCGCCCGCGATGGGTCATCGTGCTGGCGGCGATGTGCGTGCTGCAGGCGCTCACGTCGAACTACCTGCTGGTGATGACCGCGATGGCGATGGTCGCCGCGGCAGCCGTGCGCGGCGAGACGTGGCGGCCGGTGCAGCTCAAGGCCCTGGCCGCCGCGGGCTTTGCCTCGGCGCTGGTCCTGGCGCCGTTTCTCTATCCCTACTGGCGCGCGCACCGGGACCAGGGGCTGGTCCGCACCTTCGACGACGTGGCGATGTACTCGGCCACGTGGCGCGACTGGCTCTCGACGGGCGGCACGCTCCACTACGGCCTGTGGAGCCACCAGTGGTTTGGTTCGGCCGTCTCGGCGCTCTTCCCGGGCATCGTCATCGCGGTCCTGGCCCTGGGCGCCGTGGCGAGCGGCCGCGCCTGGCGCGATCCCCGGGCGCGGATGATGCTCGCCATTGCCGTGGTCGGCTTTGCTTTGTCCTTCGGCGCCCACCTTCCCGGCTACCGGCACTTGTTCGAGGCGCTGCCCATCCTGAAAGGGATTCGTGTCGTGTCGCGGTTCGGGTGGCTCACGCTGCTCGCGCTGCCGGTCCTGGCGGCCTTCACCGTGGCGGCACTGCGCAGGCGGTTGGCCCGGACGGCCGGAACCGCCCTGGCCATCATGGTGGCGATCCTGGTGACGGCCGAGGCCCTGCGCGCGCCCATGACCTACACGCTATATGAGGGGATTCCCCGCATCTACGACCGCGTGGCCGCACTGGACGCGGTGGTGCTCGTCGAGGTGCCCTTCCCTCCGCGTGAGGCCATTCAGGACAACGGTCCGAGCGTGCTCTATTCAGCGTGGCACCTCAAGCCCCTCCTCAACGGCTACAGCGGCTTCACGCCGGCCAGCTATGGCCTTCACGCCCGCGTGATGCAGCTCTTTCCGGCGCCCGACTGCCTGCGCTCGCTGCAGGCCATCGGGGTGACGCACGTCATGATTCACAAGCGTCGCGTGCCGCGGGAGTTGGTGCAGCGCGCGTCGGAGTCGCCGGGGCTGTCCCTCATCGAAGACGATGGCGAGCGCGCCTTCTACGCGCTGGCACCGGGAAGCCGCTGATGCGCCGGGCGGCCGCGCTGCTCGCGCTCTTCGCGGCACTGGCCGTCGGCCACACGTGGCCGCTCGCAAGCGATGTCACTGGGCTGTCGCGACTCGATAACGACGATACCGGCCTCAACGTCTGGATCATCGCGTGGGTGGCGCACGTGCTGCCACGCCACCCGCTCGAGCTGTTCGAGGCACCGATGTTCTATCCGGAACCGCACACCCTCGCGTACTCCGAACACATGCTGGTGCCGGGCCTGCTTGGCGCCCCCCTGCTCTGGGCCGGCCTGTCGCCGGTGACGGTATACAACGTGCTGGTCCTGGCCGGGCTCTCGCTCTCGGGCTGGACGATGAGCCTGGTCGTACGCCGCTGGACCGGGAGCACGGCCGCTGGCGTGGCCGCCGGCATGCTCTTCGCCTTCAATGCGCACCTGCTGACCCGGATCGCGCACCTCCAGGCGCTGCACGTGGAGTTTTTTCCCCTGGCTCTCTACGCATTCGATGCCGCGCTGACGCGAATTCCGGCCGTGAAGCTGCCCGCGACCTCTGCGGCCCGCCCCCTGTCTGCACCGACTGCATCCCTCGCGCTCGCATCGGCGTTCGTGGCCCAGGCGCTATGTTCGAACTACTCCCTCGTCTTCCTGAGTGCGGCGCTCCTGGTGGCGGCTGTCGTGCGGGCGCCGGAGTGGCTTGGGCCGGGACGCCTTGCCCGGACATCGGCTCTGGCCGGGGCGGGCGCGCTGGCGGTGCTGGTCGTGGCGCCCTTTCTCTGGCCGTACTTCCAGGTGAGCCGCGCGCAAGGCCTGGTGCGAACCATCGACGACGTGCGGCTGTACTCCGCGGGCTGGCTCGACTACCTCACCACCGGCGGACGGCTGCACTACGCGTGGTGGAGTCACCGCATCTTCGAGGGCCGGACGGCCCTCTTCCCCGGCCTGGCCGGCGTGGGCCTGTCGGCCATCGGCCTGACGGAACGAGGCTCGTTTCGCGATCCGCGCGTGCGCATGGTCGCCGCGATCGGATTGGCCGGTGTCGCCCTGTCACTTGGTCCCGGGCTGCCAGGGTACGCCTGGCTGCACACTCACGTGCCGCTGCTGCAAGGCATCCGGGCGGCGGCACGCTGGGGGTTCCTCGCGCTGATGGCGGTGGCGGCGCTCGGAGGCTACGGCGTCGCCGCGCTCGAGCGCCGATGGCGGGGCTCGCCGTTCTGGCCGGCCGTACTGCTGGCGATCCTCGGCGTGGTCACGCTCGAGGCCCTGCGCGCGCCAATGGGCTTCGTACCCTTCACGGGCGTTCCGGCCATCTACACCCGCCTCGCCGGCGAACCTGGCGTGGTGCTGGTGGAGCTGCCGCTCTACGCGGGGCCGGCCGTCAGCGAGAACGCTCGCTACCTCGTGGCTGCCACCGCGCATTTCCGGCCCCTCGTCAACGGCTACAGCGGATTCGAAACGGAAGCGTTCAGGGGACGGGCCGCTCGCTGGCGCGCATTTCCATCAGACGAGGTGCTCGACCAGATGCGCGCGCTCGGCGTCACGCACGTAATGGTCCACCTAGGCGACCTCAGCCCGGACCAGGTGAACGGCGCGGCGCGCAGTCCCCGGCTCGACCTCGAGACCGACGACGGGGAGCGGCGGTTGTACCGGCTCCGCTGATCGCGGCGGAGGGAGAGAGCCTGGAAGTCGCTGCGTGAGCGCGTCCTACTTGCCGTACAGGCGGCGGTAGTCCTCGGCGGTGCCCAGGATGCGCTTCACGTAGTTCTGTGTCTCGGGGAACGGGATATCGTCGATGAACTCGTCCTGCGGCAGGTCCGGCCGCTCCCGGCGCCAGGCCGCCACGCGCTCATCGCCGGCGTTGTAGGCGGCGAGCGCGTAATGGACTCCCCCGAACTTGCGCAGGCTCTCGGCGAAAATGGTCGTGCCCAGCCGGACGTTGGTCTCGGGATCCGTCAGTCGAGCCGGGGTGAACCGCCGCAGCTGTAAGCGGCGGGCGAACTGCCGCCCGGTGGACGGCAGCACCTGCATCAGCCCGACCGCGTTGGCCGACGAGCGGATGACAGGGTCGAACGTCGACTCCTGTGCCACCAGCGCCGCCACCAGGTACGGGTCGAGCCCTTGCGCCGCGGCGTGCTTCTGGAGCAGCGGCCAGAAATCCAGCGGGAACACCACCTTCTGAATCTCGACGGGCAACTGTTCGCCACCCTCGGCCATCCACTGCGGATAGGCCCGCTTCATGGCGTTGATCCCGAGGCGCAGGTTTCCGAGACGATTCTGCACGAGCGCGATTGTCGCGGTGAGCGGCGGCGAATCGCCCCACGTGCGCTGGGCGTACTGCAACTCGTTGAGCGCCTCGCGGTGGAGGCCGGCCGCCATCAACTGCGCTACGCGCTCGGAGGTCGGAAACGGCGAGGCGGGTGTCGCCTGACGCGCGAAGGGTGCGTTGACAGCGGTGGGGCGCGCGCCCAGGTGCCCGCGCGCCAGCCGCCCGTAGTAGGTGTTGAAGTAGTCGGTGGCGGCCAGCGTGAGGCGCTCGTCGCCGAGCGCGCGTTCCCCCGCCTGGCGCCACGCCCGTCCGCTCCAGTACAGCCACGATGGCCGGTAGTCGGACCGCGGGAAGGTGGCGGCGCCGCGATCGAACAGCGTGGCGGCCTCGGCAGGGTGGCCGGCGCGATACGCCCACCATCCCGATCGCCAGTACGCGCGCTCGGTGAACCGGCCTGCCGGATAGCGGTCCATCATCACGCGGAACACCTCGTCGGCGCGGGCGTCTTCGTCCACGATGATGAAGTGCGACGCGAGGTTGTTGAGCATTTCCTCGGCAAATGGGCTATCGCGGTGGCCGTCGGCGAAAATCCGCGCCTGCCGGACGTACTCGTCCTGATCCCCCAGGCCGCGCAGGGCGGTGACGTAGAAGAAGTTCGCCTCGTCTGCGAAGGGGCCGGAGAGTTGTCCCTTGAGCGGGTCGCGGGCCTGCCGGTAGCGTGTCAGGTAGACATCGCAGGCCGCCAGGCGCAGGTGCGCGCGGTCGCGGTCGGCGCCGGTGGCGCCGCCTGCGGCGCGTTCGTACGAGGCACGGGCCTCCGGCCAGCGGCGGGCCCGGAACAGGGCATCGGCGCGCGCGAGTTCGAGCGGCACGTCCTCGTCGTCTTCATTCCAGGCGTTGAGGCGCGTCAGGGCCGCTTCGGCGTCCGCCGACTCGGTCGTGAGCGGATACTCGTAGTACACGCGGCGGTAGGCGGCGACGGCGCGGTCGAATTGGCCGCCACGCTCGGCGGCCGCGCCCAGCCGCGCCAGGGCGAGGTGCGGGGCGGCCAGCTTGCGCTGGAGCAGCGCCGTGTAGACGGCCATGGCGCCGGCATAGTCCTGTCGGGCCTCGCGCGCCTCGGCCTGGCCGAGCGCGGCATCCTCGGGGAGGTGTCCATCGGCGGCACCGGCTACCACGGCGGCAAACGCCGCCTCCGCATCCTCCGGCCGGTCCAGCTTCATCAAGGCCCGCGCCGTGAAGTAGCGCGCGTAGTCGGCCAGGGCCATCGACGACTTCGCCGCCCGGGCCAGCAGTGGCAGCGCGGCGGCGGCGTTGTCGCCTTCTTCAAGCAGGTCGAGGCCCTTGACCAGGTCGGCAAGCGCCGGGCTGGGTGCAGGGTTCGGCGCGGGCGCGTACCACAGGGCGTTCAGGTCGGTCGGCACCGGCGGGCGGGCCGTGGGCGCGAGGCCAGGGGCCGCCGCCGCACCCGCGTCGTTTCGTTG
>JADZBZ010000036.1 GCA_020851835.1 Acidobacteriota bacterium | reverse complement strand
CCGGTTATCCGCCTTCGTTTCTGCAGACAGTGGGGCCCATTCCGCTGGAGGCGCGCCTGCTCACGGCGGTCGCGTATGTCGAGGGCCGGGCGCGCACGCGGCGGCGCAAGGGCTGGCACCTGGCGGCGATGGCCCAGCCGGTGGTGCACGATGGCCGCCTTCTGGGCGTGCTCACCGCGGAAATGCCCGCGGAACTTGGTGACACGGTGACGGCCGAGACGGAGTGGCTGGTGCGCCTGCTGGCCTTGCAGATGGGGCCCGGCCTGGCGGCCGAGTTGCCGCTTTCCCAGACGCCGGCGAGTCACCCGGCGCCACGGCCGGCCGCGAGCCAGGCGTCGCCGTTGACGGGAGAACGTGCGGCCGAGTGGGGAGCGGACGGCACGCCAGACGAGCCGGACGCGGGCCGGACACGCGGCGCGGCGGCGGGCGGCGACTAGAGGGAAGAGGGTCCCGCCCGCGGGGTTCGGAGTGGCACCGCCCCACCGCGGCGGTTTCGCGGCCTTGCGAGCGTGGTTCGGTTCGGTTTACGATACGGGTTCCTCGCCCCGCGGGTGCTTCATGCTCGTGGGCGCGCTGCTGCCTTCCTCGGTAGCTCAATGGCAGAGCATCCGGCTGTTAACCGGAGGGTTGCTGGTTCGAGTCCAGCCCGAGGAGCCAATCTCCAGTTTTTGCATCCATTCGCGAGTACGTCGAACGGCTTAATGTAAGTCGGCGAAAGACTTCCGCGATCGAACGTGGAGTTCGATACCAGTGTTCTTGTCAAACGCGCCTGTTCGTGCGGATTTTTCGCAACATACGAGGAATAGGCGTCGATACGGGCGGTTGGATGGCGTGTGCGGACCGGAACGATCCCGCACATCTGGCGTGCACGGCCGCCCGTGATGCGACGCTCGAGGCCGGCCGCATCCTGATCACGACCGACTTCGTAGTCGACGAGACCAGGCTCGTCGTCGGCATCGTGCGTCGCGCCGGACAGGAGGAGCCGAATCCGATCCGCACAGCTGGAGCAGCGAGGCCGTCGACGTCAGACAGGATCCAGTAATTGCGGCCGAATTGTTGGGTGCGCAGTCAGGGAGTAAAGGAGACGGTCAGCTACAGCAACGAGCTGTGCCCGTGCGCCAGTGGGGAGAAGTTCAAGAAGTGCTGCGGAGCCTGAGCGCACGTGGACATCATATCGGTCGTCACCGTGACCCCGGTCTCCATGCGTTCGCAATCGCCCAGCTCCAGCCGCACCGCGGCACGGATGAGCCAGGGTCGGAAATCGTCCACTGCACCGAGCCAGCCCACGCGGAGGGTGCGGGAGTAGGCGGCCCTCACGTCGATACCCGTGATCTCGTGGCCGCAGCCCTACGCGAGGGCTGCGAGGTGCGCAGCACACACCGGATTACGTCAGCTGCATGGCCCAACTCGAAGCCAAGTAGTCATGGAACGGGCCACAAAAGATAAACAATTCGGCGCGGGTGACGGAGATTGCTGCTAAGTTCCAACGAGGGCGGCAGCGGGGGCATGTGACGCCAGGCGGTTTATCCAAGGAGTGCACAATGTTGAAGGATTTCAAAGAATTCGCCATGCGCGGCAATGTCGTGGACATGGCCGTCGGGATCATCATCGGGGCGGCATTCGGCGCCATCGTCGCCAGTTTCGTCGGCGACGTCCTCATGCCGATCCTCGGGCTCGCCACGGGCGGTATCGACTTCGCGAACCAATTCATCCTGCTGAAGGAAGGCGCGACGCCCGGTCCGTACGCGTCGCTCGCGGCGGCGAAGACGGCCGGTGCGGTCGCCATCGGGTACGGCGTCTTTATCAACACGATCGTCAACTTCGTGATCGTGGCGTTCGCCTTGTTCGTGGTGATCAGAGCCATGAATGCCGCCCGGAAGCCGCCGGCCGCCGCGCCGGCCGCACCGTCGAAGGAAGAGGCGTTGCTGACCGAGATCAGAGACATTCTCGCGCGACGCTGAACCATCTTCGACATGTGGATAGCATGCGCGCATGCTGGAAGCATGTCCATGGTCCCGCTCAGCGTGATTCCGCCCACGATGCCCGAGCTGCCTGAAGTCGAGACCATCGTCCGCGATCTCCGGCCCGTGCTCGTCGGTCGACGCGTTGTCGGCGTCGAGACCGACTGGCCGAAATACTTCCAATTCCCGAAGACCACGGCCGCCTTCAAACGCGGCGTCATCGGGCGCACGATCACGGCCATCGATCGCCGCGGGAAGCGGATCGTCATTCATCTCGATGCGGATCGATTGCTGGTGATCCATCAAAAGATCTCCGGTCGACTGTTAGTGGGGAACTGGAAGCGCGCGGCGGCAGCGCGGCCCGGCGGCGGCCGACGGATCGTCTGGCGCCCGATGTCGGCGAACGGCGGGCGGTACGTTCATCTCGTCTTCGACCTCGACGACGGCCGGCAGCTCGCGCTATCCGACCTGCGTAAGTTCGCCACTGTATTGTGCGGCGAGGCGGCGGTCATCCTGAACCGACCGGAAATCAGGACGCTCGGCCCCGAGCCACTCAGCGCGCAGTTGACGTTCGCAAGGTTCACGCAGCTCTTCGCCCGCCGGCGAGGCGGCATCAAGGCGTTGCTCATGAACCCGACGTTCATCGCCGGCATCGGCAACATCTACTCCGACGAGATCCTGTACGTGGCCGGCCTTCACCCGTTGAGTCGAGTGGAACGGTTCGAAGAGCGGCAGCTGAAGGCGTTGTATCGCAGCATCAGATCGGTGCTCCGACTGGCGATCCGGCTGCGCGGTACCGGCGTCGATGCCCCGCCACTCCCGGCCGCCCAATCGATGGGCTACGACCGGGTGCGGCTGGTGTATCACCGGACGACCTGCCCGCGCGGGCACCCGCTGACGCGTATCAAGGTCGGCGGTCGGTCGGCGCACTTCTGCGCGACGGAACAGGAGCTCATGTG
>JADZBZ010000035.1 GCA_020851835.1 Acidobacteriota bacterium | reverse complement strand
GCTCGGTCAGAAGCCAATCCGCAGGTCGGCGACCAGCGGCAGGTGATCCGAGGCCACCAACGTGAGCCGGTCGCGCGGGGCGGCCACCTTCAGCACGTCCACCCGGCCCTCGTAGTAGATGTGATCCAAATGGAGGATCGGAAAGAAGCCCGGGTAGGTGCGTCCTCCGCGCAGGTGCTGCCGCAGGTCGACGCTCTGCAGCCGTTCGGCCAAGATATCGGTCGCCAACCCTCGCGCCCACTCATTGAAGTCTCCCAGCACGATCTTCGGGCCCGTCACCCGCCGGTCGTGTACCAGCGACGCCAGCCGGCCCGCCTGGTGACGACGCTCCAGGAGCGCGGTGCCGAGGTGCACGTTGTAGAGATGCAGGACGTCGTCGCCCATGTCGAGGTCCACGCGCTGCGCGTTGCGCGGCTCGCAGGTCTTCCAGGTGAGATCGTGCTGCGCGTGATGGCGCACCGGGAACCGGCTGAGCACCACGTTGCCGAAGAGCGCCGACCGCAGGTGGCGGGTGGGTGCCATGACCCAACCCATTCCGAGTGCGGCGCCCAGTTCGGCGGCTTGTCCAGCCTTGAGCGGTGAGGCCCCGACCACCTCCTGCAGCGCCACGATGTCGGCATCGACCGTGGCCAGGACTGCGGCGATGCGCTCGAGGCGCGTGCGCCCGTCGAGCCCCCGGCCGCGGTGGATGTTGTAGGTCGCGACGCGAATCGTCTCGGTCCGCCGCGCCGGGTTGTCTTGCGCCATTGCTCGATTCTCACTAGTCTGATGGAACCCGGAGGGAACGGCAAATGCCAAGGCTGACGAGCGAGCGTGAACTCACGTGTCCATGTTGCGGTGCCACCCTGGTCGTGGACCTCAACCTCGGGCGCATCGTGTCGCACGTCGGTCCGCCCAGCGGCCACCGTCCCGAACTGAGCGAGGCCGACCGCATTCTCGCCGACCAGGCGGCGCGCCGCGAGGCGCTGTTCGAGCAGTCCGTCCAGAACGAGCGCACGAAAGGCGACGCGTTGTCGAAGCGGTTCGAGGAGGCGCTCGAGCAGGCCAAGCAGGAGCCGGTCTCCAGGCCCTTGCGCGGATTCGACCTCGACTGATCGGGCGCCCGGAGGCGTCCTCGACGCGCGTGTCGAATCGCGTCGGCCGAAACGAAGGCCGGTCAGGGCGGGTCGCGAAACTCGTCCGGAATCGGCGTCCACTTCTCGCGGCCGCGGTAGTACACGGGCTTGCGGTCGTGATGGTCCGTCCGGTACTTGCGGTACTTCTGTCTCAGTAGGCGGTAGCGGCGCGTCGAACTCAGCAGCCGCACGTGCGGCCAGTCGATGAGCATCTGCTCGACCTTCCAGACGTTACCGCTGGACCACCGCCAGTCGTATCGTCCCATCGCCTCGGCCAGATGTGCCACCCCGTACCCTTTCACGCGTCCCGTGTAGTCGATGTAAGGCTCGACGTAACTCTGAGCCAGCGCCCGGATGGAGCGGAAGACCGGGCGGCGGCCGTGCAGGCCGGGATCGCGCGACCGCGCCACCGATCCCCAGCCTTCGCGCGCGCGGTAGACGAAGATCACGTGGTCGAGCAAGTCCTGGGATTCGAGGCTCATGACGAGCGGCGGGTAGCCGTGCTGCTCGAGCACGACGGCTGCCAGCAGTGTCGCCTCCAGGCAATGAGCGGAATGGGTGCGTACGACGCCTCTGAAGCTGCGGAGCGTCTCGCTGCCCTTCTCGACGTTGTAGGGCAGGGCGTTGAGCCACCGTTGCACCTGGGCGGGCGTGCGGAGGCGGCGCAACAGGTTGCGCTCTGCGGCGGTCAGCCCCGGTGGCGGCGCCGGCGGACGGGGGGCGCGGGCGGGGCCTGCGGCGAGCGGAGGGCGGCGCGTCACGGCGATTGACGGCCTCTACCGACCGGCCGCGCGGCGCAGGTCGGTCAGCAGCTGGTCGGCCGTCCACTGATTGCCGTCGTGGACCGCGACCACGAGGCCGGCGCGATCGAGCACAATCGTGCGGAGGTTGTGCGTGATGGTGCCGTCCGCCTCGCGGATGACGTTGACGCCGAAGGCCGCCGCGAAGCGGTCGATGGCGGCGCCTTCGGTCAGCGTGGCGAACTGCCAAACGGCCGGATTGGCCCCCAATGCCCGTGCGTGTTCGGCCAGCCGTGCCGGCGTGTCGGAGTCGGGGTCGAAGCTCACTGATATCAGCCGCACCCGGCCCGCCAGCGCCGGATCCCGCGGCACGGCCCGCTGAACCTCGGCGAAGCGACGATCCATCAGGGGACAGAACTCCGGCAGCGGACATCGGGTGTAAATGAATGTCATGGCGGTGACCCGTCCACCAGAAGCGGTCAGCGACACTGGCGAGCCGTCGGCCGCGCTCAGTTCGGTATCGGGCGCGGGGTCTCCCGGCCCGAGCAGCGAGATGCCGGTCGCGGCGGGGAACTCCCGGCGGGCGTCCACCGGCAGCGGCGCATGGCCGGTGGAGGTGAGCGCGCTGATCCACGCGGCCTCGTCGGTGACCGACAAGGTGGCGGTGATGAGATCGCCGGCGGCCCGGCCCTCCAGTAACCGGGGATCGCGGACCCTGAACGGCATGGTCATGCCCGGCATGAACCCCACGATGTCGCCGTGCCGAATGAGGACTTCCTGCGTGTCGGCCCGGATGGCCAGGATCTGACCGGAGAGCGGGTAGGTTACGGGGGAGGGTTCGCGGCCGCATCCGCCAGCCGCGATCATGGTCAGCAGCGCGGCGACCCATCGCATCATCCCTTCGACTCTATCGCACTGAGGCTCCAGCGGCAGCTGAAAGCAGACGTCGGCCCGGCCGTGGTGGGGATTGACGGGTTCCTGCTATACTCCGCCAGCGTTTCGAAAGCCCCGCAGGTGCAGCCAGGTTGGTGTCGGTGATCCGTTCCTCCAGGCCCTCTACGTTGCGAGCGCTTTCTGGTGCACGCGCCGTGGGCGCGCTGGCTCGTGCATCGTCCGAGACACCGCGCGCAAAGGCAGAGCGCTCCATGGGCCGCAGACTGTATGTTGGGAACCTTCCCTACAAGACCACCGACGAAGACCTCACCGCCCTCTTCAGCCGCGCCGGCGCCGTCGACAACGTCCGCGTCATGCGCGATCAGGCGACCGGACGCGCTCGCGGCTTCGCGTTCGTCGAGATGGTGAACGACGACGATGCGCAGAAGGCCATCGACGAGTTTCACCAGTACGAGCTCGACGGCCGGTCACTGGTTGTCAACGAAGCGCGGCCCAAGGAGTCGGGCTTCGGCGGTGCCGGCGGCGGACGCGGTGGCTTTGGCGGCGGTGGTGGCGGTGGCGGCCGGCGCGAGCCTCGCTGGTAGGCTGAACCGATCGCCGGGGACAGGGTGGGCCGCTCCGGCCGCCCTGCCCCCGTCTCTCAGAGACACCCAGAGGCACTCGCATCCCCGCCCGTCGACTTCCTCGCCAGCCCGCAGTCCGATGATTCTGATTGGTACCTCCGGCTACGCCTACCCTGAATGGAAGGGCAGCTTCTATCCCGAGGGCTTGCCGGCAGCACAGATGCTCGGCTACTACGCGGAGCGGTTCCCGACGGTCGAGATCAATTACACCTTCTACCGAATGCCGACACCGAAGCTCGTGGCGGGGTGGTGCACACGTGTGCCGGAGGCCTTTCGTTTCACGCTCAAAGCGCCGCGGCGGATCACGCACGAGAAGAAGCTCAGGCCCGCCGGCGTGGCCGATGCGGTGAAGGGGTTCCTGGCGGCGGCATCCGAACTGGGCCCGCGGATGGGCGCGCTGCTCTTCCAGCTTCCGCCGACCTTCAAGAAGGACATCGGGGTGTTGTCGGAGTTCCTGACGCTGTTGCCGCCAAAGGCGACCTCCGCCTTCGAGTTCCGGCACGATTCGTGGCTGGACGAGGAGGTCTACGACTGCCTCCGCACGAAGAACGCGGCGCTGTGCATCGCGGACAGCGAGAAGCGCGACACCCCGGTCGTGGTCACGGCCCGGCATGCCTACCTGCGCCTGCGAGACGAAGGCTATGGGCCGGCGGAGATCGATCGGTGGGCGGCGGTGGCCCGGGACCTGTCGTCGCGTTGCGAGGCGGTGTTCGTGTACTTCAAACACGAAGATGAAGGGAAGGGCGCCCAGTTCGGCCAGATGATGATGGAACGGCTCGCGCGTGACGGCGGATGACGTCGTCGTCGCACCCGCTCAGAGGTGCTGCGCCAGGAACTCGAGCACCTCGCGCTCGGCGAAATAGCCGTCGTACCCGTTCGGCTCTTCGACAAACGCGCAGTGACCGCCCTGCGGCGTCACCGCGGTGGTCACATACGGGTTCTCTCGCAGCACCGGCGCGTCGAAGATGTCGGCGGGCACGAACGGGTCGTCGGCCGCGCTGAGTACCAGGGCCGGCCGGGCCACGTGCTCGACGACGCGCATGGCGCTGGCGCGGTGGTAGTAGTCGCTGGCGCCGTCGAAGCCGTGGTGCGGCGCCGTATAGCGCTCGTCGAACGCGCGAATCGACCAGATCTTCCAGAGCCCGTCGAGGTTGAACAGGCCGGGAAAAGCGTGGGCCTTGCGCCGCAACCGGCCCTGCAGGTTGCGACAGAAGTTCCACTCGTACAGGCGGTTCTCGGTCCGCTCAATCGCGCGGACGCACTGGTCGAGCTCGAGCACCGGCGACACCGCGCACACGGCCTTCAACTCGGGCAGTCCCGCCGCGGCGAGCTCGCCCGCCAGCTTGATGGCGAGGTTGCCGCCCAGCGAGTAGCCGGCGACCCCGAACGTCGAGAGGCCGTCTCGGTCTCGCAGCTCGGTGAGGACGAACAGCGGGTCGGCCGTCAGCCCCGAGTGATAGAGGCCCCGCGAGAGGTGCTCGGTACCTCCGCAGTTGCGCTGGTTCAGGCGAACGACGTTGAAGCCGAGAGCCCATGCCTTGTCGGCAATGCCGCGTACGTAGTGCGCGTCGCTGGAGCTCTCGAGGCCGTGGAGCAGGAGCACGGTTGGGCGCGACTGCCGATCGGATTGCCAGTGGCAGTGGGCGAGCACGCGCGCGTCGGACGCGACGTCGAAGTAGCGCGTCTCGGGTGCCGGCAGCGAGGGGAACCGGCGTGAACGCGCCCACGCGTACAACGTCATCCGATGGCCGCCTGCCCAGCGCGAGAGGGGAACGAATGGCGGAACGCCAGCTTGCACGGGTGTGTCTTCTATTGTAGCGTCGCCAGCGTGCGTCATCCCCCGTGCCGATGGTGGGCTCGATGACTCGGCATCAGCGCGCTGCGGGGAAGCCGCTACAATGCGGTGCCCATGACACCAACCGCGTTCGCACGTGAGCTCGTCGTTCGTCTCGAGTCGATCCTGCCCGGAGGGTTTGCCGTGCGGGCGGACGGCGATGCGGTGACCATCGACCCGCCCGATCACGTTCTGGTGTCCACGTCCCTGAGCCACATCGATCCTGACGATCACGATCCGGAGGACTTTGCCAGCGCAGCCTGGAACGTGCTGAGCATGGCGCAGGACGTGGTCAACCAGACAAGCGGCGATCCGTGGCCGGCCGGTCTGGGGCCGGGTACCGATCTGGCCGAACCGGGCACGCGGGTGGACGGCCGCGCGATTCAGCTATGGTTCGGCGCGGAAGGCCGGCCGGCCCTGCGACTGCCGGCCATCGAGTTGGGCGACTGAGGCGCGACACCACCGTGGCGGCGTCAGGAATCGCGTCACGATGGGCGGCCCTCCGGCGCGCGCGGCCGGGCCGTGCCGGCGCCACCCGCCGCTCCACACCGCCGCTCAGAGTGAAAGGCCGCTCTTCAGGTACGTCGCAAGCGCCGAAACGAGACGATCCACCTCGGCCGGGCTGTTGTAGAAGTGCGGTGAGACGCGCAGGCCGGGCCGATCCTGGCCGCCGCGCGTGGTGATGGCCACCTTGTCTCGCTCGTAGAGCGCCGTCGCCAGGGCGTTGGCATTGAGCGTGCCCGGTACGAACGACACCACGGCCGCGCGGCGTGAGGGGTCGGGGGACGTCCACACCTTCACGCCCGGCAGGTTCGCGAGCCCGTCCATCAACTTGGTCGTGAGCGCCCGCGCCCGCTGCTCGATGGCCGCGCGCCCCACTTTCGTCTGCAACGTCAGCGCCTCGCGGAACGCAATCATCGTGGCCTCATCGCGCTGGCCGAAACCCTCGAACGTGCGTGAGAAGCCGACCGCACCCGGATAGGCGCTGTAGATGCTGGGCCACAGGCGATCCTGTGCCGTCTTGTTGACGAACAGCACGCCGCACTCGCGGGCGCCGCAGGGCCACTTGTGCGCGCTGCCGCTGTAGAAGTCGGGCTGGATGTCGGCGAGGTTCACGTCGAGCAGGCCGAGGCTCTGCGCGCCGTCGAGCAGGGACAGGATGCCCCGATCCCGAGCCAGGCGGCACAGTTCGCGCGCCGGCATCAGGTCGCCGACCGTGCTCGTCAGGTGCGTGAACGCGATGAGCCGGGTGCGCGGCGTGATCGCGCGGCCGAAGGCGTCGACGTAGTAGTCCGGCCCGGGGTGCGGGTTCTTCTGGTCGACCGTCACCACCGCGAAGCCGAAGCGCTTCGCCTTCTCGCGCCACGCGTTCAGGTTGCTCGGATGGTTGTCGCCGTGCACGAGAACCTCGTCGCCCGCCTCGAGGTCGAGCCCGTTCGACACGAGGTTGTTCGACTCGCTCGTGTTGCGCGTGATGATGATCTCATCAGGCGTGACGCGCAGGAACTCGGCCAGGGCCTTGCGGGTGTTCTCCTTCTCGGGATACAGGCGCGCGCGGTTGGCCGGCGACGGGTCGAGGTCGACGCTCCTGGTCTCCCTGGTCAGCGTATCGAGCACGGCCCGCGACGAGGGACAGAGGTTGGCGGCGTTCATCACGGCCAGGTCGGACGGCATGACGAACTGCTGCCGCACGCTCGTCCAGAAGGCCTCGCCCGATGCGGGACCGCCTGGCGCCAGCGCGGGCGTAGACGGGTTCTGCCGGGCCCAGACCGGGTCGGCCAGCAGGGCCGCCGAGCCTCCGAGGGCGAACAGACGGGTGAAGTCGCGCCGGGAAACAGGTGCTGCCATGGGTGGGCCTCCGTGTTCGGGCATTCTACGGCGAATCCGCTCGAATCGCACGGCGCCCGCCTCAGTGCAGCGCGTAGATGCGAAAGCGTCCTTCCCGGTGTACCAGGGGGAGATTGAGATCCCGCTCGTCCACCAGGTAGTCCAGCTGGAAGCGTGCCGCGAGGGCCCGGGCTGCCGGTGCATCGAGCGCGGCGAAATCCCCGAGCGCAGCCTGACGCTCGATGACCCGCACGGCCGCCTCACGGCCGTAGAAAGCCAGCGCGACGTCCTTGACCTCTTCCAGGAACACGTCGCGGCCCGCGTAGCGGAGCGGCGCGCCGTACTTCCATGCGTGGCCCGGGTCGGCGAGCAGGTGGGTTCGGGCCGGCTGGGTGCCGGCCCATCGGATCACGCGCGTCCAGTCGTTGTCGGGCAGCGTGGTGGAGATGAGGGGCCGGTCGCCGCGTTCGACCAAGCCCACCCATGCGCCGCGCGCGACCGCGATGCCGGCAAGCAGCATCGCGACGGCCAGACGCCAGTCCCGGCCGCTCCCGCGCACCGCCGGGACCGGCCGGTCTACCAGCCAGCCGACGAGGACGAAGGTGGCAAGCAGGTCGAGCATCCAGAAGGCGCGCGAGATCTGCAGCTGCACGAAGAGTGCCGACCCAAGCGTCACCGCGGGAAGCGTGACGAGAAAGCCGAGCGCGAGGACGACCGCCCCGGCCAGCAGCCCGGCCTCGCGAGGCGCGGCGACGCGGCGCGTCACGCGCCACCTCAGCCCGCCGATGGCGAGCGCCGCCGTTCCCAGGTTGGCAATCCAGGTGCCCGCGGCCCAGTCTCGGACCGGAAAGAGGTAGTCCTTCGACCCGAGCAGCGCGCGCCAGGCCGGGTCCATCGGCTCGAGCGCTCCGCGCATCGGCCCGGCCAGCAGGAGCCACGCGGCCGCTCCGACACCGACGCACGCGAGGCTCCCGATTGCCCGCCGGGCGGCTGGCTCGGTGGTCCAGATGGCGGGCAGCAGGAAGACGACGAAAAAGGCAGCGGTCGTCGGATGGAGCAGGCCAGCGGCGCACACCGTCGCCAGCGCCAGCCACGGGCGGCCGCGCAGATACAGCGTGAGGCCCCAGACGCCCAGCGCGAACACCAGGATGCGCGGATGGAAGTACCCCTCGAGCGTGTTGACCCCGGTCTTCGTGATCCGGTGGCGCAGCGTCTCGGCGGCGAGGAGCGCCCACACGGCGATCCGGGTCCTGAAGACGAGATGTCCGAATCGCCACAGTGCCGCATACAGCAACAGGAGACTCAGGACGTAACCGGCCGCAAAACAGGCCTCGATGGAGCAGCCCGTCGTGCGCATGACCGCCGCGACCAGCTCGTCGACCAGGAAGTAGCGTGCCTGCGAGGCGAGCAGGGCGGTGTCGCGGGGAAACAACGAGGGGTCGAGCTGCTTGAGGACGGCGGGGATGTAGAAGGCCTGATCGGAGGCGCCGTAGCGATAGCCGCCGGAATTGAGCGTGGCCACGACCAGGAAGGCCAGGGCGCCGGCCGCGTAGATCAGGGAGCGCCGCACTCAGCGCTCCCCTCCGCACTCGGCACTCCGCTCCGCACTCGGCACTCCGGCACCCGGCACTCGAGACGTGTCACTACATCGCTTCGTCGGCGCTCGGACCGTAGATGGAGGGCAGCGGCACGTCGTGCATCCGGAGGTACACGCTCAACTGACCGCGATGGTGCACGATGTGGTTGACGACGAAGGAACGGAGCACCGACGCCTTCGGCATGGTGAACACCGGCTGACCGCCCTTGAGCAGCGTCCATGGCGCCAGCAGTTCCGGATCGGTACGGTTGGCGAGCGCGGCCCGCGCGGCCGACACGTTGAGGTCGAACAGGGCCAGCACCGCCGCGCGCGTGGCCGGCGGCACGTAGTCGGCCGGACGGCTGGCGTCCAGGTCGATGTCGTCCCGGGAGATCGTGGCGCCCACCCACTGCGGCAGTTCGGCCAGGTGTTCCGCCAGGCGGCCGAGCGTCATGCTTTTCGGATGAGGCTTCCAGTCGAATGCCCCATCCGGCATGCGCTCCAGGAGGCGACGGGTCACGCCCATCTCGCGGTCGAACTCCGGCAGCAGCGTGTCGGCGATGCTCATCCCGCTATTGTATGGCCGCGCCCGGCGGCGGGGGTGGCACCCGGGGTGCGGGGGGCGTCCGCGGCACGGGCGGCGCTGGCGCCGCTACGGCAGCTGGCAGCGCTGCGGGCTCCGGCACCGGGCCGAGCGGAGGCGGCGCCATGGCCCCGCCCTCGCGAGGAGACCGCGGCGTCCGGCGGCGCGACGCGCGTTCCTCGTCCGGCGTGAGCGCCTTACCGCGCGCGATGTGGATGTCGCCGCTGAATGCCTGCACCTCGATGCGGGCGCTGCCCGTGCCCAGGGTGAAGTTGAAGCGCTTGCTGCCGCCGTCCCGCGACTGACCCTCGGGCAGCTGGATGGGGAAGTCGGACGAGAAATCACCCTGGAAAGTGCGGACGAAGACCGTGGCGTTCGCACCCGCGCCCACCCCCAGCCGGATGTCACCGCTGTGGGTCGTCAGCCGGTAGGCACCGCCGTCGCGGACCGTGCCGTTGAAGGTGATGTCGCCGTTCACCGTGGACACCTCGAGGCTCGACGTCTGCGCGTTGTCGATGACGATGTCTCCGTTGGTGGTTTCGGCGGTCAAGTCGCCGGTGACGTTCGTCAGCCGGATGCCCTCGTTCACCGAGGTGGCCTGCACGCGCCCGCTGGCCTTGTCCACCGCGATCTGACCCATGACCGATCGCACCGCCACGGTACCCGACCCTCCGACCACACGAATGCCGCCGTGCACGGTTTCGACGGTCACTTCCGCGCTGGTGCCTTCGATGGCGGCTTCGAGATAGCTGCCCGACAGGTTGACCGGCATCCACCGGGGCACTGTGAGCAGGTAATCCACCAGCCCGCCGGGGCCGCGCTCGGACCGACTGCGAATGCGAAGCGTCTGGTCGGCCGTCTGCACGTCCACCTTGTCGCGCTCGCCGTGCGTGGCCTCGATCTTCACCACGTCGCGATCCCAGGATCGGACCACCACCTCGCCCGCGTTGTTGGTGAGCACCAGCCGCGTCCCCTTGGTGACGGGCACCTCCTGGATCGCTTGTGGAGTGTTCTCCGGCCCACCGGGTCGCGCCTGAATCGTCGGCTGCTGTGGGTCGTTGGGCGCGTCGCGGTCCTGCGCCGCCGACACCGTCGGCAACAGTCCCGCCACCAGCACCGCCGTCCAGACTCGAGCCCTGCTTCGCATACGCTGTCCCCTTCGTTGCTGTTGCGGATCGTCCCACATCGCCTGTGTCATCTGCGGCCCAGCCATCGGCGTCAGCCTCCCGACAACCCCGCGGCCTGCCGGAGCAAGTCGAGTTTGCGCCGACGCGCGTCGGCCAGATGCGAGTTCAGATAGGTGTTCGCCGGGTCGGCGTCGAGAGCCGCGCGCGCCTGCTGAAGGGCTTCGTCGATGGTGCGCAGGTTGCGCTCGATCACCATGACCGTCTGCGGGTCTAGATGCTCGCCCTGATCGCGCAGGATCTGCTCGAGGTCGGCTACGGCCGCGTCGTACTGCGCGTCGGCGAAGTTGGCGCGCGCCACGTCGGGTCGGACGGGTCCGGCCGGCTCCGCCACGGCCTGAATCGGCGTCTCGGGCGTGATGGCGGCGCGTGGCGGCGCCAGCGCGAGCCACGATACGCCGGCCGATACCGCCATCACCAGCGTGGCCGCGAGCGCCAGCTGAGGCAGCGTCATCGTGACCGATCGCGGCCGGCGGTGGTGCAGCCGCCTCTCAATTCCCGGCCACAGATCCCGCCGGGGCGGCTCATCGGCCAGCGCGCCGATCGCCGCCAGCAGCGGATCGTCGGCGTTCAGGGGATCGTCGACGGCCGGTCCTGACCCCCACGCCGTGCCCGGCCGGGCCAGGCCCCGCGTCATCCTCGTCGTGCGTTGGTCGTCCATGTCGTGTCCCGTCCTGCTCGTGGACCCTACTTCCGCGCGCCGAGCGCCGCCTTCAGAATGTGCCGTGCGCGATGGAGTTGCGACTTCGACGTCCCGGGCGATACCTCCAGCATCTGTGCGATCTCGTCGTGCCGAAAACCCTCTACGTCGTGCATCACGAACACCGTGCGGGCACCTTCGGGCAGCGTATCCAGAGCGGCCTGCAGGTCCATTCTCAGATCGGGCCGCGATCGGGCCGGCGCGTGGGCCAGTTCGAGCGTCGCCTCACCATCATCCAGGAAGCGCCGACGCGCCGTGCCGAGGCGGCGAAATCGCTCGACGATGACGTTGACCGCCAGGCGGTGCAGCCAGGTGCCGAACGCGGAGTCGCCCCGGAACGTGGCCAGCTTCTGCCAGACGCGGACGAAGACGTCCTGGGTCAGCTCGTCGGCCGCTTCAGGACCCGCCATCCGGCGCGCCAACCCGTGCACGCGTGGCAGGTACGCGTGGTAAACCCGCTCGAAGGCGGCTGTGTCTCCGTTGGCTGCAAGGACGACGTCGTCCACCGGCATGAGGTTGGATGGTATGCCGGACCGGAGGGTTGGAATCCGGGACCGGCGGCGGCGCCGGCCCCGGCGGGCGTGGCTTACGGCGAGGGACGGGTGAAATCCACTTTGGGCACCGCTTTGGCGGCTTCAGGGGCCTGGAACAGAGGGTACTCCTTGAACCCGAACATGCCGGCCGTGATGTTCGACGGGAACGAACGCCGCTTGGTGTTGTAGGCCTGGACGGCCTCGTTGTAGCGCATTCGTTCCACGGCGAGGCGGTTCTCGGTGCCCGCCAGTTCGTCCATCAGCCGCGCGAAGGTCTGGTTCGACTTGAGGTCGGGGTAGTTCTCGACGACGACGAGCAGGCGGGCCAGGGCCGACGATTGCTCGTTGGCCGCCGCCATGCGCTGTTCTGGAGAGGTTGCACCGGCCAGCCGCGCGCGAGACTCGGCGATGGCGCCGAAGACGTCGCGCTCCTGCTGTGCGTAACCCTTGGCGGTTTCGACCAGATTCGGAATGAGGTCGTTGCGGCGCTGCAGCTGGTTCTCGACCTGTGCCCACTGCGTCTTGATGACCTCTTCCTGGCTCACGAACGTGTTGTACGAGCACCCCGACGAGAAGACCCCCGCCGCCACGACGGCCAGGATCCCGGCAAGTCTCATCACTTTCTGCATAGAGTCCTTTCTACCATGAGGCGCCGCCGCCGCCGCCGCCGGACCGGCCCCCGCCGAATCCGCCGAAGCCGCCAGACGAGCCACCCCAGCCTCCGCCACCACCCCATCCGCCGCCCACCCCAAACGGCCCCACTCCGCTCGTCCATCGAGATCCACGCCGCCGCCCGAGGCGTCCGCGCGCGCTGCCGAAGATGAGACGAAACAGGATGTAGAGTACGACGAGCACCGTAATCGGGTTGATGCCGATTTCGGCCGACGGCGGCGATGGTCTGGGCGGCTGATCGACGGTGAGCGTCACGTTGCGGCCCTCGGCGATGCGCTGCGCTACGCGCGTGGCGCCGGCGAGCAGCCCCGGGCCGAATTCGCCTCGACGGAAGTAGGGCACCATCGTGTCGCGGCTCGTTTCGCCGGCGAACCCGTCGGTGACGAAGGCCTCGAGTCCGTAGCCCACTTCGATACGCACCTGGCGATCGTCCACCGCCAGCACAATCAGTACCCCCGTATCGCCCTTGCGCGGCCCGATGCCCTGGCCGCGGTTCTCGAACATCTTGACGGCGTAGCTGGGCAGGTCCGCGTACGGCTGGAACGTGCGCACCGTAGCCACGACCATTACGTCGCCGGTGGCCGCCTCCAGTTGGCGAATCAGGGCCTCGAGTCGACCGGCCGATGCCTGGTCGACGACCTCGGCAAAGTCGTTGACCGGTGCGGTCAGCGCCGGCGGCAGGGGCTGTGCGACGACTCCTGCCGCCACGAACAGCAGGACGGCAAGGGTCAGTCGGCGGACCATTGGTCGACGAACCGGCGCAGGGCGCTCACCGTGAACAGATAGTCGGGAAACAGGCGCGCGGCATCCACTGCCGGCACACCCTCGCCGGCCAGGGCCAGCACGTCGCCCACGATCCGCGCGTCGAGCCCGGCACGCGTGGCGGCCCAATGCGACAAGGCGGCCGCCGAATCGGCGGGGGCGTCGTCGAGATGGGCCATGCGTCGCAGGAGCTGGGCGAAGCCAGGCGCCGAATCGTGCACGAGGGTACCCACCGCCGTCGGGCGACCGCCGGTTTCGATGTAGTCTTCGCGCAGGTGCAGCAGGTGGCTGGCGGCCTGCACCTCCACCGCGCGGCGGAAGTCCAGGCGATCGATGCGGACGGCGGCGAACGGGTCGTCCCCGACGAGCACCGTGTGGGCGTCGATGATGTCGCCATACTCGATGGGAAACGCATCGAGCGAGCGGGCGAACTCGTCGCGGGGGATCACGAGCGGCGTGGCCGCGCCGGCGCGGTGCCAGCCCGGGGCCGCTGCCGCCAGCCCCGTGAGATCGTCCATGGTCAGCGACGTGACCAGCGCCAGGCTGTGCGACCACTCACGCGAGGGACGTCCGTAGGCGACCACCGCGACGAGCCGGTCGCCGAACGTGCGTCGCAGACCGGCGACGACCAAGTCGAGGCGTGTGTGGAGGTCGGGTTCCATGTCTTTCAGTGTATGACGGGCGCCGTCAGCCGCTGTTCCCGCGCGGGGCGCCGCGGCGACGGCGGGGTGAGCGATAGAATAGGCGGCTGATGCGGCTGCGACAGCTTCACGTCGGGTGCTTCGGGGGCGGCACGGGCCTGCCCGCCTTGCTGGGCGGCCTCAAGCGCAACCCGTGGCTCGAAGCCAACGCCGTGGTCACCATGTTCGACTCGGGCGGCAGTTCCGGGC
>JADZBZ010000034.1 GCA_020851835.1 Acidobacteriota bacterium | reverse complement strand
CCTGTTTCGCTCTCACCGCCGGTCTTGGTTTCGTGCTCGTGGGCGCGCAAGGCAGCGGGCCAACCGCGGTTCGTGCGGCCGCCGAGCGGGCCTGGCGCGCCGGCGACTACGGCGAGGTGGTCACGCTCGCCGCCGGTCAGGCCGACAACGAGCCCCTCACCATCCTCCAGGCCCGAAGCCTCGCGGCGCGCGGTGATTACGCCGGTGCCGAGGCGGCACTGCGGCCGTTCGCGTCGCGGTCGCCCGGCGGAGACGCCGCTCTCGAACTGGGGCTGCTGCAGGCCTATCAGGGCCGTCGCGCTGAATCCCGCCGGTCGCTGCAGTCGATCCTGCTCGCCGCCCAGGACGCCGACACGGCCCCCGAGTTGCTCAGGGCCGGGCGCGCTGCACAAGCCCTCGGCCGGTTCGAGGACGCCAACGGGTACCTCCGCGACGCGGTGGGCCTGGCGCCGACCGATGTCGAGATCAACACGGCGTGGGGCGATCTCTTCCTCGAGAAATTCAACCGCAAGGATGCCGTGCGCTCCTTTCAGGACGCGCTGAGCGCGGACGGGAGCTACGGTCCCGCACTGGTCGGTATGGCTCGCGCCATGGTGGACGAGAACCCGCCTGAGGCGATAACCTTCGCGGCCCGCGCGCTCGAGGTCAATCCCAACGACGTGCCGGCGCAGCTCTTCATGGCCGAGACCTCGATTGGCCAGGACCGCAAGGCGGAGGCGCGCGACTGGATCCGCAAGGCTCGTGCCGTGAACCCCAAGAGCCTGGAGGCGATCGCGCTCGAGGGAGCCCTGGCCTACGTGGACGACGACGCCGGTCGCTATCAGGCGCTTGCCGCCGAGGCGCTCGCGATTCATCCCACCTATGGAGAGTTCTATCGGGTGGCGGGCTCGGTCACGGCCGGCTACTACCGTTTCGACGAAGCCGTCGACCTGGTCCGGCGCGGCATTCAGCTCGATCGTGAGAACTGGCGCGCCTACGCCGATCTCGGCACTCATCTGATGCGCACCGGCGACGAGCGCGGCGCGCGCCGGATGCTCGAGACGGCGTTTCGCCAGGACCCCTACGATGTCATTACCTACAACCTGCTGAGCCTGCTCGACACGCTGGATCAGTTCGCGACCATTCGCGACGGCGACCTCGTCATCCGGCTGCACGCCGACGAAGCGGGCGTCATGGAGCAGTACGTCACGCCGCTGGCACGAGAGGCGCTCGACACCCTCAGCCGGCGATGGGAGTTCACCCCCAAGGGCCCCATCCTCGTGGAAGTGTTTCCGCGCCACGACGATTTTGCCGTGCGCACGGTCGGCCTCATGGGCATGATCGGCGCACTCGGGGCCTGCTTCGGGCGCGTGGTCACGATGGACTCCCCGCATGCGCGGCCGCCGGGCGAGTTCAACTGGGGCGTAACACTGTGGCACGAGATGGCCCACGTCATCACGCTGCAGCTCTCGGCCCAGCGTATCCCGCGGTGGCTCACCGAGGGCATCTCGGTCTTCGAGGAGAAGCGCGCGCGACCCGAGTGGGGACGCGAGATGGACATCCCGTTCGCGCGGGCGCTCGATCGCGGCCAGGTGCTCACGCTGAAGGATCTCAACAGCGGCTTCACGAACCCCGAAACCATTTCGCTGGCGTACTTCCAGTCTTCACTCGTCGTCGATCACATCGTCGAGGTGTACGGGCAGCCGAAGCTCAAGGCCCTCGTGCAGTCCTACGCCACGGGCATCGACACGCCGGCCGCCTTCCAGCAGGTGCTGGGCGTGGAGCTCGACGCCCTGCAGCAAAGTTTCAACCAGTTCCTCGATCGCCGGTACGGCACGCTGCGTAAGGCCATGGCCGCCCCTGAAGGGCTCTCCGCCGACTTGCCGCTCGACGCGTTGACGTCGATGGCGTCGACCAATCCCGGCAGCTACCCGGCGCAGCTGGCCCTGGGGATGGCGCTCAGGAAGTCGGCACCCGGCAAGGCCATCGAGGCCTTCGAGCGCGCCGCAGCCCTGGTGCCGCACGCCACCGGCCCCGACAGCCCGTACGCGCAAATCGCCGAGATTGCGCTGGCTGCGGGCGACAAGGCGCGCGCCATCCGGTCGCTCGACACCTTGACCGCCTACGACCATTCCGACCTGGCGTCGGCGCGAAAGCTCGCGACCCTCGTGGATCCGCGGGCCGACGCCGCCTTGCTGCGCACGGCGCTCATGCGGGCCGTCGCCGTGGATCCGTTCGACGCGCCCTCGCACGCGACGCTGGGCCGCCTGGCGCTGTCGGCGGGCGACACGGCCGAAGCCGTGCGGATGTTCCGGGTGGCGCTGGCCGCCGGACCGGTCGACCGCGCCGGCGCGCACGCCGACCTGGCCGAAGGGTTGTTCGAGGCTGGAGACCGCGACGAGGCGCGCCGTCAGGCCCTGGCCGCCCTGGAAATCGCCCCGACCTACTCGCGGGCGCAGGATCTCCTGCTGAAGCTGATCGGAGGACCGTAGCATGCCGCCCCCCGGCCGGGATCCTGGACGCCCGGGCCTGGGTGTTTGTGGGCTCCTATTGGCACTGATGGCGCTCGGGCCGATGGCCGAGGCGCAGATTCCAGCCCAGCCAGGCGACCGCCTCGCGGGCCTCCAGTGGACCTTCGTGCGCATCCGCTACAACTCCTGGGCCGAAGGGGGGCGGGGCCGGCCCCGGATGGCTTACTGGGAAGAGCCGTGGGCCATCGACGGACCGGCCGCCGAGCAGAATCTCTCGCGCCGGCTCAAGGCGGTGACCGCCGTGGAGGTGGGCGAGCCGGTCGTGCTGACCCTCGACGACCCGCGGCTCTGGCAGTATCCCTGGATCTACATGGTCGAGCCGAGCAACCTCCAACTGCTCGATGCCGAGGTGCCGCTTCTGCGCGAGTTCCTCCTGCGGGGTGGCACGCTGACGCTGGACGACTTTCACGGACCCTACGAGTGGGACCTCACCGTCCGTCAGCTCGCGCGGGTCTTTCCCGACCGCGAGATCGTCGAGCTCCAGCCGCCGCATCCCATCTTCACGTGCTTCTATCGCATCGAGAAGTTCCCGCAGATTCCCGGCCTGGGCTCGTTCTTCAGCGGGCGCACCTGGGAAAAGGGCGGCTTCCAGCCGCATCTGCGCGCGATTCTGGACGATGCGGGGCGGCCCATGGTGATCATCAACTGGAATACCGACATGGGCGACGGCGTGGAGTGGTCCAATGCCGAGGAGTATCCCGGATACCTCCAGTGGACCGCGCAGGCCTATCAGATCTGGATCAACGAGATTGTCTACGCGCTGACGCACTAGCAAGGAATGGAACACCGCATGGAGCGAACCGTCGAGACGGAGACCGCGAATCTCGCCGAGCATGTGGCGAAGGGCCGCACGCAGATCCTCGGGGAGTTGCGGAAAGTCATCGTCGGCCAGGACGAGGTGGTCGACGAGGTGCTGATGGCCCTCTTCTGCGGCGGACACTGCCTCATCACGGGCGTGCCCGGCCTGGCCAAGACGCTGCTGGTGAAGACGCTCGCGCAGATCCTGCACCTGGGCTTCAAGCGCATCCAGTTCACCCCCGACCTGATGCCCGCCGACATCACGGGCACCGAGGTGCTCGACGAGGAAGCCGGCCACCGGACCCTGCGCTTCGTGCACGGGCCGATCTTCGCGCAGATCATCCTCGCCGACGAGATCAACCGCACGCCGCCGAAGACGCAGGCGGCGCTGCTCGAGGCGATGCAGGAATACCACGTGACGGCCGCCGGGCGGACCTACGAACTGGACCGGCCCTTCTTCGTGCTCGCCACGCAAAACCCCATCGAGCTCGAAGGCACCTATCCGCTGCCGGAGGCCCAGCTCGACCGCTTCCTGTTCAACGTCGTCATGACCTATCTCTCCGAAGACGACGAAGTGCGCGTGGTCACCGACACGACGGGCGCGGAGCGTCCCGCGCCGGCGCGGGTGCTCGACGGCGCCGACATCCTGCGCATCCAGTCGTACGTCCGGCAGGTGCTGATTGCCGACGAGGTGGCGCGCTACGCGGTGCGCCTGTCCGATAATTCGCGGCCCGGCCGCGGGCAGCGGCTCGACTTCATCCAGAAATGGGTGAAGTGGGGCGCCGGCCTGCGCGCGTCGCACGCCCTGGTGCTCGGTGCCAAGGCCCGGGCGCTGATGCACGGCCGCCACCACGTGGCCATCGCTGACATCCAGGCCCTGACGCGCCCCATCCTGCGACACCGTATCATCCCGAACTTCTACGCCGAGGCCGAGGGCGTGACGCCCGAGCGGATCATCGATCAACTCATCGAGAGGGTGCCGCTGCCGGCCAGCGGACTGTAGCGCCATGCCGGGACCGCCGCGCTACTTGGACCCGGCGATCGTCGCCCGCCTGGGCACCATCGACCTGAAGGCCAAGACCATCGTCGAGGGCTTCCTCACGGGGCTGCACCGCAGCCCGTTCAAGGGATTCAGCGTCGAATTCGCCGAGTACCGTCAGTATCTGCCCGGTGATGACCTGGCCACGCTCGACTGGAAGATCTACGCCCGCACGGACCGCCACGTCGTCAAGAAGTTCGAGGAGGAGACCAACCTCGACTGCCACATCCTGCTCGATATCAGCCGATCGATGGGCTATGGATCGCAGGGCGTCAGCAAGATCGAATACGCGTCGTACCTCGCCGGCGCGCTGGCGTACCTGATGAACCGCCAGCGGGACGCCGTGGGCCTGCTCACCTTCGACGACCGCATCCGCGAGATGCTGCCGGCCAGTGCGCGTCCCGGGCACCTCAAGGCGGTGCTGGTCACCCTCGAGCGGCTGGCCCTGGGCACGCGGACCGATGTGGCCAAGCCCCTCGGCGACCTCGTGCAGGCCATTCGCAAGCGCGGCCTCGTGATCCTCATCTCGGATCTACTCGACGAGCCCGACAAGGTGATCGAAGGCCTCAAGCATTTCCGCTATCGTGGCACGGATGTCGCCGTCTTCCAGATTCTGGATCCGCACGAGATCGAATTCCCCTTCGACCGGGCCGCGCGCTTCCGGGATCTCGAAACCGATGACGAAGTCGTGGCCGTGCCGGGCGCCGTGCGCGAGACCTACCGCGCTCGCATGCAGGAGCTCATCGGGACCTACCGGACGGTGCTCGGGCAGAACGGCATCGACTATTGCCTGCTCCAGACCTCGGAGCCCCTCGAAGTCGGCCTCCTGTCGTACCTGCAGACCAGGCGGAGGGCGTTCTAGCCATGGGTGGCCTGTCGTTCCTGTCGCCGCTCTACCTGCTTGGGGCGCTTGCCGTGGCCGTGCCGATCCTCCTGCACCTGTTCCGCCGGCGCACGGAACTCGTCGTGGACTTCCCGGACGTGCGCCTGATCTCGAAGTCGCCGGTCGAACACCGGCGCCGGCGCCGCCTGCGCGAACTGGTGCTGCTGGCGCTGCGCGTCGCCGCGCTGGTGCTGCTGGCCGGGTCCTTCGCGCGGCCCTTCATGGCGGGCGGTGCGGTGGGCGCCGATGGGCCGGTGACGGTTGTGGCCATCGACGTGTCGTTCAGCCTCTCCTCGCCGGAGATCTTCGCCCGCGCCCGACACCTGGCGGCCGCGGCGGTGAGCGATGCGCCGTCTTCACACGCGGTGGCGGTCATCACCTTCGGCGACGTGGCCCGCACACTGGTCGAACCCACCACCGATCGCGGGGCGGCCCTGGCCGCGGTCGCGACGCTCGTGCCGGGCTGGTCCTCCACCGATTACCACGCGGCCGTTGCGCGCGCGACGGAGGTGATGGGTCCGCGGAGCGGACGGCTGGTGATCGTCACCGATAGGCAGCAGGCCGGCTGGGACGGGCCCGCCGGCGCCGGGTTGCCCGACGACGTGACGGTGTCGGTGGTGACGGTTGAGGTACCCCTCCGGAATGTGGCCGTGATGTCCGCCCAACGGCGCGGCGGCCGCATCGAGGCAAGTCTCCACAACTTCGGGTTCGAAGTCCGGTCCGTACCCGTGTCGCTGAGCGTCGAGGGGCGCGTGGTGGCCGAAGCCATCGCAACGCTGCCCGCTCGATCCGCCGGGCAAGTGTCGTTCGACGCCGTCGTGCCGTCGGCTGGCGCGGCGTCGGTGGCCGTCACCGACGCGGGAGGCGTTGCCGCTGATGATGTGCGCTATCTCGTGCTGGATCCACCGGCGCCGGTGCGCGTGACGGTCGTGGTGTCCGACCCGACCGCCCTGCGCGGTGGGTTGTACGTGGAGCGCGCCCTGGGCGTGGCCGACGAGGGCCGCGCATTCACGACCACCGTGGCGGACGGGCGGGCGTTCTCGAGCTGGACGACCGGCGAGCTGGCGCGCGAACAAGCGCTCGTGGTGGTGGGAACGCGGACGCTCGACCGGCGCGGACGCGAGGCCATTCGCTCGTATCTGGCGGCTGGCGGGTCGGCGATGGTCGCCCTGGGCCCCGACGTGGACGACGGCACGTTGGCCGATGTGCTCGGCCAGCCGCCACGTGTGGCGGCCGAATCCGAGGCGCCTCCTGGTGGCGCTGCCACTCTCGTGCTCGCCGACGCTCGCCATCCGATTCTGCGGATCTTCTCCCAGCCCTCGGCGGCGCTGGGTGATGTGGCGTTCCAGCGCTACCGCGCGATCGACGAAGAGGGACGCCGCGTGCTCGCGCGATTCTCTGGCGGCTCACCGGCGCTGGTCGAGCAGCCGCGGGACCGCGGACGCCTGCTGCTCTTCGCCTCGGATCTGGACAACCAGTGGAACCGCTTTCCGCTCAGTCCGTCATTCGTGCCCTTCATCGTCGAGTCGGCGCGCTACCTGACGGAGGGGAGCCGCGCCCCCCAGGCGTGGGTGCTACCGGCGACACCCGGCGGGCTGGCGCCCGTACCGGGTGTGTTCACGATCGAACCGCCGCCAGGCAGCGGCCCGGCGGGCGAGGGCAGCCGGCGCGTGGCGCTCAACGTCGATACGCGAGAGTCGAATCCCGCGCCGGTGTCGCAGGACGAGTTCATGGCGGCGATTCCGCGCGCTCCGCGCAGCGCGACCGCCGATGCCGCGGTGGTCGCGCGAAAGGCCGAGGAGGAGCAGCGGCTCTGGCAGCTCGGACTCCTCGCGATGTTCCTCGCGCTGGCCGGGGAGGGTTTGGTCGGTCGGCGGGCGAATTGATGGCGTAGGATAGGAACAAGGTGCACGCTCGTCCGAACGATCTCGGGGCGATTCTCGCCGAGGTTCGACGCCGGTGGATGCGTCGGGTGCGGCTGAGCGCGTGGACGGCCGGGGCCTCCGCTGCGGCGATGCTCGTGGGCGTGGGCGGACTCACCGTGTGGCTGCTCGCGTCGGAAGGCCTGCCGCTGGTCTTCGTGGTGGGCACCGTGGTTGCGCTGGTGGCCGTAACGCTCGGCGCGGCCGCGCGCCCGATTCGCCGGCCGCCGTCCGAACTGCAGATCGCGCGCTACGTCGAAGAGCAGGCCGGCGGGCTCGACGACATTGTCGTCACGGCGGTGCAGCACGGCCAGGGCGCGTCGCCGGTCGCGCGGCGCCTCTCCGCCGCGGCCGCGGCCCGTGTCGAGGCGGTCGGGCTCGATCGCCTCGTCAGCGGCGAGTCCCTCCGGCGTGCGGCGATGGGAGCCGTCGCGGCATCGGCGGCTCTTGCTGTCGCGGGCATCGGCTTTGCGCCCACGCTTGGTCGCGGGGCCTCCATCGCCGCGGCCTATCTGTTGCCATCGCGCCTGCTGATCGACGTTTCGCCCGGAACGGCCAAGGTGCGTGTGGGCACGCCGGTCACCATCACGGCGCGCGTGCACGGTGTGGAGGCGGGCCTGGTGCCGGAACTGCTGCACGGCGAGGGTGACCGGCAGAGCGTCGTCCGCATGACGCCGACCGGCGACGGCGCGTTCACGACGACCTTCGACAAGGTCACCTCGTCGTTTCCGTACTTCGTCATCGCCGGTCCGGCACGGTCGGAGGACTTCGCCATCGAGGCCATCCGCCCGGCGCGCGTGCAGCGGATCGACCTGCAGTACCGCTATCCCGATGGGCTCGGGCTCGAGCCGCGTGTCGAGGAGGATGCCGGCGACATTTACGGTCCGAAGGGCACACGCGTCGAGCTGACGATTACGGCCGACAAGCCCATCGCTCGCGGCGCGTTGACCATGGCCGACGGCAGCCACGTGCCCCTCGACGGCCAGGCAGGAGCGCTCACGGCCATCGTGCCGATTGCGGCCGACGGATCCTATCGCGTGGCGCTCACCGACATCGACGGTCTCGACAGTCCGGGCGACACCGAATACTTCATCCGGATGCTCGACGACCGTCCACCGGACGTGCGCGTGATGCGTCCCGCTGGCGACAAGCAGGTGAGCCCGCTCGAAGAAGTGCTGATCGAGGCGCGGGCCGACGACGATTTCGGGCTGTCGGCGCTGGAACTCGTGTTCCAGGTGCCCGGGCAGAAGGACACGGTCGTACCCATCGAGACGCGCCGTGCGTTGACCGCCAGCGGACAGCATCTCGTGCAGCTCGAAGCGCTGGGCGTAGCGCCCGGTGACTTCGTCACCTACTACGCGCGTGCCCGCGACGTGGGGCAGGGACGCCGTGGGACTGAGTCGCGTAGCGACATCTACTTTCTCGAAGTGAAGCCGTTCGAGGAGGCCTTTGTCGCCGCGCAGAGCCAGGCCATGGGCATGCAGGGGGGCGATCCCGGCCTGCAGGAGCTGGCCGAGGCGCAGAAGGAGATCATTGCCGCGACCTGGAAGCTCGACGCCCGCGCGCGCCGGGCCCGGGATGCCAAGTCGGCGACCGACATCAAAGCCGTGGCCGACGCGCAGCGCGAGCTGCGGACGCGGGCAGCCGAGTCGGCGGGCGAGATGGCGACGGCCATGGCCGACCCGCGGCGGCGGCGGCCGGGCCAGAGCCAGGCGCCTGGCGGCGACGACCCGCTGGCGCGGGCCGTCGAGGCCATGGGCCGCGCCTCGGGTGAGCTGGACCGCCTGCGGACGGCCGAGGCACTGCCGCACGAGATGAGCGCGCTGGAGCATCTGCTCAAAGCCGATGCCGACGTCAAGCAGCGGCAGGTGTCGCGGCAGCAGCAGGCGGGCGGCGGTGGCAGCAACCGGCAGACCCCGGATTTGTCCACGCTGTTCGATCAGCAGCTGCGCAAACAGCAGGAAACCAACTACGAGACGCCCGACACCACCGAGACCGCCGGGGAACAGAAGAAGCCCGAGGACGATCCGTTGGCCCGGGTGCGCGAACTGGCGCGGCGCCAGGAGGCGCTTCAGCGCGCGCAGCAGGAGCTGGCGCGGAATCGGGACCGCCTCGAGGACGAAGAGGTGAAGCGACAGATCGAACGCCTGACACGTGAGCAGCAGCAGCTCAGCGAGCAGGCCAGCGATCTGTCCCGGCAGTTGCAGCGTGCGCCGCAGGCCAGTGCGGAATCCCAGCGTCAGGACAACGACCGTCAGTCGACGGGGCAGCAGTCTTCGGCGTCCTCGGGCGGCGGTCAGTCTGGGCAGCAGGCGGGTGCGGGCGATCGGTCGTCATCGAGCGGCCAGTTGCGCGAGATTGCCGAGCAGATGAAGGGCGCCTCCGGTGAGCTGCAGCGGCAGGATCCGGATCAGGCCAGCGCCCGGAGCGGAGAGGCCGTCGAGCAGCTGCGCGAACTGTCGCGGCAGATGGAGCGGAGCCAGCCTGGCGAGCGCAAACGCGCGACGGGAGGCTTGCAGTTCGAGGCCCGCCAGCTTGCCGATGCCGAGCGCCGGCTGGCCAGCGAATCCGACCGGGTGACGCCCGGTAGCGCAGGCGAGCAGTCGCGTCGGCGGCTGGCCGGCGAGCAGGAGCGCCTGGCCGAACGGGCCGATCGCCTGCGCGAGGCTGCCCGGCAGATGGGTACGCTGCCGGACGCCGGCGAGGAGGCCCGGCTGGGTCGCGCCGCCCGTGAGGCCGCCGGCACGCTCGATCGTGAGCGCGTGGCAGAGCGGATGCGCGCGGCGGCAGAGAACCTGCGCCAGGAGGCGGAGGCGGGCGGGTTGGGCGCCGAGAGCCGGGATCTGGCGCGCGCGCTCGACCAGGTTGCCGGAGGGCTGGGCGAAGCGGCAGGGACCGCCGATGCCGAAACCGAACGCCTCTCGACCGAATTGGCGCGCACCGGCGAATTGCGTGATCGAATCAGCGAGTTGCAGCAGACCCTGCGCGAGCTCGAGCGCGAAGCGGCCTCGGGTCAGGACGGGCGGCCGGGCCAGCAGGCACAACCGGACCGGGCGCCGTCGCCCGGACAGGACGCCCGTCAGGGGCAGCCGGGCGGCCCGTCGTCGGAGGCGCAAGGGAGGCCCGATGGCAGCCGCCAGTCACCGGCATCCCCCTCGGCACAGCAGGGCTCGCCTGGCACGGAGGGTGCCGGCGCGGACCCGGGGAGCGCCGACGGCGGACGGCCGGGCCAGCTGGCCAGACTCCAGCGGGAGGCCGCACAACGGATGAGCGAGGCGCGACGCCTGGCCGATGAGTTGCGCGAGCAGAACCCCGAGATGCGAAACGCCCCACCGCCGCCCGAAGATTGGTCGCCCAGTCTGTCGGCGCCAGGCACCGAGGCGTTCAAGCAGGACTTCTCGCGATGGGAGTCTCTCAAGCAGAACCTGCTGGTGGCCCTGGAGCGCACCGAGACGCGCCTGGCCGGTCAGCTCCGCGAACGCGAAACCCGCGAACGCCTCAACGCGGGCGGGCACGAGGGCGTGTCGGACACGTACCGAGCGATGGTCGGCCGGTATTACGAGTCCCTGGCATCGCCCCGGAAGCCGCCGCGGTAGGCGGAAGGGGCACGCTTCATGCGCTTTGCCGTCACGCTCCCCTGGTGGGGCTACGTGCTTGCGTTCGGCCTGGCGGCGGTACTGGCTTGGGTCGCCTACGCGCGGGCCGGCGTCCGCCTCACGCCGCCGCACCGAGCGCTCCTCACCGCGCTGCGCGCCGCATCGCTCGCCCTCATCGTTCTGGCGCTGTTGCGGCCGGTGGCACCGATGCCGTCCACTGCGCAACCCACCCGCGTGGTGCCTGTCCTCATCGACGTGTCGCGCAGCATGGGTATCGCCGATGACGCTGGCCGGACGCGTCTCGCCCGCGCGGAAGACGCGGTGCGGCGGTTGAGCGAGGCGTTGGGGCCGGCATTCAGGCCCGAAGTGTTCACCTTTGGCGAGACCGTGGCGCCGCCACCGCCGGGCGCACTGCAGGCGGTCGCGCGCCGCAGCGACCTCACGACCGCCGTCGAGGAGGTGGCCGAGCGCTACCGTCGCGAGCAGATTCCAGGTCTCGTGGTGCTGTCAGACGGCGGCGATACGTCGAATCGCCCGGCGGTGCCGGGGCGCCTGGCAGGCGTGCGGGTGTTCACCGTTGGGGTGGGCGCCGCCGAGGCGGCGCGCGACCGCGAGATCGTCAGCGTCACCGCTGGCGAGGCGCTGCTGCCCGAGGCGTCCATCGACCTCAGCGTGTCGGCCATCGGCCGCGGTTATGGCACCGACCCCATCGAGATCCGGCTCAGCGCCAACGGCCGCCCGATCGATGTCCGCCGGCCTCGTCCGGCCGCAGAGGGTGCGCCCGTCCACGAAGTGTTCACCGTGTCGCCGGCCTCGGATCGACCGACGGTTTACACGGTCGACATCGCCGGCGATCCCGATGAAGTCACCCCGGCCAACAACACGCGCAGCGTGCTGGTGCCGCCGCAGGCGGCCCGTCGCACCATCCTGATGGTGGAGGGCGCTCCCGGCTTCGAGCACACGTTCCTGAGGCGCGCGCTCGCCGGCGATACCGGTCTCGACGTCGACTCGGTCGTGCGCAAAGGCCAGGACGATGACGGGCGGGACACCTTTTTCGTGCAGGCGGCCGATGGCCGCGCGGCGGCACTCTCCACCGGCTATCCGCTGTCCCGCGAGGCGCTGTTTCGCTACGACGCCATCGTGTTCGGCAACGTCGAGGCTGACTTCTTCACGCGCGAGCAGCTCGACCTGACGTCGCGGTTCGTGGCCGAGCGCGGCGGCGGGTTGCTGGTGCTCGGCGCCCGGTCCTTCGAACGTCAGGGCCTCTCGGGCACCCCACTGGCCGAAGCGCTCCCCGTGGACCTCACCGACCGTCTCGCGGAGATCCGGGCGCCCGAGGGCGGCGAAGGCCTGGCGGTGAATGCGCCGGCCGTGACCGCCGATGGGTCCGTCCATCCGGCTACGCGGCTCGCGGCGTCGGTGGAAGCCAGCCGCAAGCTGTGGCGCGAGCTGCCGCCCCTGGCGTCGGTCTCGCTGGTCGGCGGCCCGCGACCGGGCGCCCAGGTGCTGGCCATCACCACCAGCCCCGGAGGCGACGCGCATCCACTGATTGCCGTGCAGCGCTACGGACAGGGACGCACCCTCGTCTTTGCCGGCGAGGCCTCGTGGCGCTGGCGCATGATGCGTCCGGCGTCCGACACCGCGTACGACACGATCTGGCGGCAGCTCGTGCGATGGCTGGCCGCGCCGGCACCTGGTGGCGTGACGATTGCGCCGCTGGCGGTGCCGCTGCCGGGCAGCGCCGAAGCCGTGAGCGTCGCCGTGCGCGACGCCCGCTTCGATGCCTCTTCCGACGCCGAGGTGGACATCACGCTTACGGACCCCGACGGCCGCGCCCGCGCCTTCCCTGCGGCCCTCGCCGATCCGGGCGACGGGCGCTATCAGGCGTCCGCGCGTTTCGACCAGCCCGGCGTCTACCGGCTCGATGCCGAGGCCCGGCGCGGCTCGACCCGGCTCGGCAGCGCCACCCGCTACGTGCTGGTCGGCGGCACCGACCTGGAGATGGCCGATCTCAGGCTGAACGAGCCCGTGCTGCAACGCCTGGCGACCTCCGCGGGCGGCGAGTACCTGCGAGTGGCCGAAGTGGCGCGTCTCGCCGATCGCCTGCGCGAAACGGGCACGGGCGCCGAGGTCATGGAGCTTCGCGATCTGTGGCACAACGTCTGGACGTTGCTCGGTATCATGGGTCTGCTGGCGACGGAGTGGATGGTACGCCGCCGGGTGGGGCTGGCCTGAACGCGGATGGATGTGTGACCGCGGATGACGACGGGCGCAGATGACGCAGATGACGCAGATGACGCGGACACAGAGTGAGCCTCGGTGGGGCCGGACGATGCGGCATGGATGGTGTGGCGCTGTCGCCCTGGCGATGGGACTGCTGGCGGTGCCGGCGCCCGGCTGGGCCGAAACACGGTGGGCCGTGATTGTCTCGGGGGCCTCGGGCGGCGAGAAGTACGCGGACCAGATGCGTCAGTGGCGTGCCACGCTCGAGCGTACGCTCGTCGATCGCTACGGGTTCGACACAACGCACGTGCGAGTGCTCGTGGACGAGTCGGTGCAGGGCGGTCAGGTCGGTAGCGCCGCGAACGTGAAGGCGCTGTTCTCCGAAATCCGCAAGACGACCTCCAGCGACGACCTGGTGCTGGTGGTGCTGCTCGGTCACGGCACCTACGACGGCGAGGTGGCGAAGTTCAACCTCGTGGGTCCGGACCTCACGGCGACCGACTGGAACCAGATCCTGTCCGGGCTGTCCGGTCGGCTGATCCTGGTCAACACCACCGAAGCGAGCTTCCCCTTCCTGGGCGCCCTCAAGGCCAAGGGGCGCGTGGTGATCACGGCCACCAATGCGGCCGCGCAGAAGTACGCCACGATGTTTCCCGAGTACTTCGTCAAGGCGCTCAGCGAGGCGTCCACCGATCTCGACAAGAACGGCAGGACGTCCATCTTCGAAGTCTTCGAGGCGGCCAGCCTGGCCGTCCGCCAGCACTACGAGCAGCGCGGGCAGCTCACCACCGAGCGCGCCCTGCTGGACGACAACGGCGACGGCATCGGGCAGGAGCAGGGCGGCGACGGCCAGGACGGCTCGATGGCCCGGCTCTGGAATCTCGATGCGGAGCCCGCCACCTCGGCCGACAACCCGGAGCTGGCGGCCCTGCTAAAGCAGCGCCGCGCCCTCGAGGCGCAGGCCGAGGAGCTCAAGCAGCAGAAGGAGGGTATGCCGCCAGCCGAGTGGCAGTCGGCCTACGAGAAGCTGATGATCGAGCTGGCCCGCGTGTCGCAGGAGATCCGCCGGCGCAGTTGAAGAGCCCTACGGGCTCCACCATTCCACCCTCTGACGCTCGGGCCGCCGCATCAGGCGCACCAGGAGCACGCCCGCGACGAAGCCCATGACGTGCGCCCAGAATGCAACCCCGCCCGGCAGGCCGCGGCCGGCGGCAGTGGCCATCGACGAGCCCAGGCCGTTGAGGAACTGGACGAGGAACCAGAGACCGAGGAAGAAGACGGCGGGCACCTCGAAGAGCATCAGCGGAAACGGAAACAGCGTGAGGACGCGCGACTGCGGGTAGAGTACGAAATAGCCGCCCATCACGCCCGCAATGGCGCCGCTGGCGCCGACCATCGGAATCGTCGAGTCCGGGTCCATGGCGGTCTGGGCCAGCGCCGCGATGACGCCGGTGGCCAGGTAGAAGAGCACGAAGCGTCCGTGGCCCAGACGGTCCTCGACGTTGTCACCGAAGATCCACAGGTAGAGCAGGTTGCCCGCCACGTGCCCGAAGCCGCCGTGCACGAACATCGAGGTGACCATCGCCACGACCGAGAAGTCGGCGGGCACCAGGCCGCGGGCGTAGATGAAGGCCTCGAGCGCTGGCTGCGGCAGGGTCGTCTGGTACAGGAACACCGCGACGTTGACGACGACAATCGAAATGGTGACACCGGGCCACGTGCGCGAGGGGATGACGTCCTTGATGGGGATCACAGCCGGTACCGGTAAGATCGTGGCATGAATTGCCGGTCCTGTGGCACCGAGATTGCCAGCAATGCCCTGATTTGCTATCGCTGCGGGACAGCGACCGCCGAGCCCCGCATCCCGTCGCCGGTCGCCCGCCGGTCGTCGCGGACGGCGTGGGTGATGCCCACGCTCGCGGCCCTCGCCGCCGCCGCGGCCGCGGCCGCGGCGTGGATGTTCATGTAGGCAGGCTACTTATGGAGTGTTGCGGCCCATGGCAGACGCGCGCCTGGAACTGAACGACGGGTTGGGCCGCCGGGTCGTGTCGATCGACAAGCCGCAGGTGACGATCGGGCGACGCGCCGAGAACGACGTGTGCCTCACGGGCACCGATGTGTCGCGCGACCACGCCGAGATTGTCGGCATCGATGGCCAGTACATCCTGCGGGACCGCGGGTCGCGCTATGGCACGTTCGTCAACGAGCAGCAGGTAAGCGAGCACATGCTGGCCAGCGGAGACCGCCTGCGGTTCGGACGGGCGGCGGGCACCGACATCGTCTTCCTGGTCGGCAGCGCCGCGCCTGCAAGCGAGCGGACGCCGGCCACGGCGATGAGCGACCTGCGGCAACTGGCGGCGCTGCTCGAGGGGCTGCGCGCGCTGGGCTCGGGACGCGTGTTGGACGAGGTGCTCGCCCTCGTCCTCGACACCGCTATCGAGGTGACAGGTGCCGAGCGCGGGTTCATCATGCTGTCGGGCGACGCGGGCCTCGAGATGAAGCTGGCGCGCTCGCACGGACGGATCACCTTGCCTGGCAACAGCTTCGCGACCAGCCGCAAGGTGCCGGAGGAGGTCTTCAGGACGGGCGAGATCCGCATCGTCGCCGATCTGCTCGATGGCGATCTGGCGAGCGTGCACATGGGAACGGTGGCCTTGGGCATCCGCCACGTGGCCTGCGCGCCCCTGCGGCTCGTGCGTTATCTCGACCACGCCGACCTGCCCAGCGAAACGAGATCCATCGGGGTGCTCTACCTCGACTCCCGCGAAAGAGGGAGCCTGCTCGCGCCGCACACGCGGGCGGCGCTCGAGACGCTGGCGACCGAGGCTGGCGTGGCCATCGAGAATGCGCGGCTGTACCGCGAGACGCTCGAGAAGGCCCGCATCGAGCACGAACTGCGCATCGCCGCTGAAATCCAGCGCGCCCTGCTGCCTGAGGGCACGCACAATGGCGTGTTCTTCGAGGCCAGCGGCTCGTCGGTGCAGGCACGGGCCATCGGCGGTGATTTCTACGATCTGCTCGAGATGAGTGATGGCACGTTTGCGTTCCTGGTGGGCGATGTCGCCGGTAAGGGACCGGCGGCGGCGCTGCTCTCGTCGAAGCTCATGGGCATCTTCTCGGCCTTCGCGTCCTCTGGGAGCGACCCCGCCGAGACGATGACCAAGATGAATCGGGTGCTGACCCGCCGGGCGATCGGCGCGCGGTACGCCACGGCGCTGTACGGACGCTTGGCGCCGTCAGGCGAGCTGGCCTTCTGCAGCGCGGGCCACAACCCGGCGCTCGTCTACGGCGACGGCGACCTCCGGCGACTGGAGGCGGACGGCATGCCGATCGGGCTGTTCGACTTCGCCACCTACCAGTCCAGTCACCTCACGCTCAGTCCGGGCGACACGGTCGTGCTCTACAGCGACGGCGTCACCGAGGCGCACAACGTGGCTGGCGGCGAGTTCGGCGAGGATCGGCTCATCGAGGTGGTCAAGCACACCCACGGCCGGCCGGCGTCGGACGTCCTGCGGCACATCATCGATGCCGTCCGGGACTTCGCCAAGGGCGTCGAGCAGTACGACGACGTGACGGCGCTCGTGGTCCGCTACCTGGGGCCCGGCACCGCCTGACCGCCGCTTCGGTAGTACGATGGAATTCAGCGCGTTCATGGAAGACGCCCTCATCTTCGACTGGAACCGGATTGGCGCTCCCGCGCCTCCGCCCCTCGTCATGCTCAACGACGAGACGCTGCGCGACGGGTTGCAGTCGCCTTCGGTGCGCACGCCGGCGATCGGCCAGAAGATCGAGATCCTGCACCTCTTCGACGCCCTGGGGATCGACTCGGCCAACATCGGGCTCCCCGGCGCGGGGCGCCACGTCGTGGCCGACGTCGAGCGCCTCGCGCGCGAGATTGTGTCCGCCCGCCTGTCGGTCAAAGCGAACTGCGCCGCCAGGACGCATCCCAGCGATATCCGCCCGGTCGTGGAGATCTCCAGGCGGACCGGGCTGCCGATTGAGTGCTGCACCTTCATCGGGTCGTCTCCTATCCGCCAGTTCACCGAGGGGTGGACGCTCGACTGGCTGTTGCGCGCCACCGAGCAAGCCGTCGGCTTCGCGGTCAAGGAAGGGCTCGAGGTGATGTATGTCACCGAGGACACGACGCGAGCCACCCCCGAAACCCTGCGCGCGATTTACTCCTGCGCGATCCGCGCCGGCGCCGGACGCATCTGCGTGGCCGATACGGTCGGCCATGCCACGCCGGCGGGCGTCTCAGCCGTGGTGCGCTTCGCCGCCCAGGTGATCCGTGACTGCGGTGCCGATGTCGGCATCGACTGGCACGGCCACCGCGACCGCGACCTGGCCGTCATCAACAGCATCGCCGCGCTCGACGCGGGCGCCAGCCGCGTGCACGCGACGGCCCTCGGCATCGGCGAGCGCGTGGGCAATACTCCGATGGACCTGCTTCTCGTCAACCTGGTCCTGATGGGCTATGTCGAGCGCAACCTGTCCCGGCTCGATGAATACTGCCGCCTGGTCTCGCGGGCCTGTGACGTGATCGTCCCGGACAACTACCCTGTCATCGGGCGCGATGCGTTCCGCACGGCAACGGGCGTGCACGCCGCGGCGGTGGTCAAGGCCTGGAAGAAGGGCGACCGCGACCTGATGGACGCGGTCTACTCGGCGGTGCCGGCCAGCCTCGTCGGGCGGGAGCAGCAAATTGACGTGGGGCCCATGTCGGGCAAGTCGAACATCACGTACTGGCTCGAGAAGCGGGGCATTCCGGCCTCCGAACCGATCATCGACCGGGTGTTCCGCCGCGCGAAATCGTCGCCCACGGTGCTGACAGAGGCCGAAATCCTCGCCGAAGTGTACCGGTAGGCCCCGGCGGCTACTTGAGCAGGCGCGCCTGGATCTCGGGCAGCGCCGCCAGCACCACGTCTCCCACAATCTGCAGGCTTCGGGCACTCACCTGGTCCAGCGTGTCGCCCGCGGTGTGCCACGGGGCGTAGTCGAGGTCGATCAAGTCGACCGAGGGCACGCCGGCCTTCAGGAAGGGAATGTGGTCGTCTTCGACCGCGAACGGGTCGTCGAGGAAGTGGGTGCCGTGACCGAGCCGGCGCGCGGCCGCCCAGACGATGTCGGTGAGCCAGGGCGTCGAATTGGTGTCGCGCCTGAAGTTCAGGCCGCGGTCGCCGACCATGTCGAGCAGCACGAGCGCCTTGAGGCCGGCCAGGGTACCGGAAGCGCGCCCGGCGGTCACGTAGTGGCGGCTGCCGTAGGTGTGGTTGAGGTCACGCCATTCGCCCCAGGCTTCCTCGCCGTCGAAGAAGAGGAACTCGAGGGTGAGGGCCGGCTTCGGACCGGCTCTCAGCACGCGCGCGAGTTCGAGCAGGACGCCGGTGCTCGAGCCGCTGTCATTGGCGCCGACGAAGCGGAAGTCCTCGAAGGGCTTGGTGTCGAAGTGGCTGGCCAGCACGATGCGGTCGGCGCGGCCGCCGGGCAGGGTAGCGATGATGTTGGCCATCTTCACGCGGCCCACGGGCGTAGACGCCTCGAACGGCTGCTCGACGGCCTTGTAGCCGGAGGCGGCCAGCGTCCGGATGATGTACTCGCGCGTGCGCTGGTTGGCCGGGGAGCCCGCGGGGCGCGGGCCGAGCGCCACCTGTTCGCGGACGTGGGTGTAGGCGCGGGTGCTGTCGAACGCGGCCGGCGCTTGCGCGGCGGCGGCGGCAGCGCCGACGAGGCACACGGTGGTCAGGGCTCGGCCGGCCGCCCCTCGTACATCGCCCTGCATCACCATCTCCCCATTCCGTCTCCTACCGCTTCGCCATCGGCACGTAGTCGCGGTGTCCCGCGCCGGCGTAGATCTGGCGGGGCCGGAAGATCTTCTGCTCGGTGTCGAGCAGCATCTCCTCCCACTGGGCCACCCAGCCGACCGTGCGGGCGATGGCGAAGAGCACCGCGAACATGTCCGACGGGAAGTTCATGGCCTGGTAGATGAGGCCCGAGTAGAAGTCGACGTTCGGGTAGAGCTTGCGGGTGACGAAGTAGTCGTCCTCGAGCGCGATTCGCTCGAGCTCGAGCGCGATGTCGAGCAGCGGGTTCTTGCCCGTCACCTCGAAGACCTCGTAGGCGGTCTTCTTGATGATCTTGGCGCGCGGATCGTACGACTTGTAAATGCGGTGGCCGAAGCCCATCAGGCGGCCGTCGCCGGCCTTCACGCGCTTGATGAAGGCAGGGATGTTGGCCACCGACCCGATCTCCTGCAGCATGCGGAGTACGGCCTCGTTGGCGCCTCCGTGCAGCGGGCCGTACAGCGCCGCCGCGGCGCCGGCCAGCGCGGAGTACGGATCGGCGTGCGAGCTGCCGATGCCGCGCATCGTGCTGGTGGAGCAGTTCTGCTCGTGGTCGGCGTGCAGGATGAAGAGAACGTCGAGCGCCCGCTCGAGCGCGGGGTTGGGCTGGTACTTCAGTTCGGTCATCTTGAACAGCATGTTCAGGAAGTTGCCGGTGAAGCCGAGGTCGTTGTCGGGGTAGACGTACGGCCGGCCGATGCTGTGGCGGAAGGCGTAAGCGGCAATCGTGGGCGTCTTGGCAATGAGGCGGAGGATCTGCAGCTTGCGGCGGTCGGTGTCGAAGATGAGCTTGCCGTCGGAGTAGAACGTCGACATCGCCGCTACGGTGCTCACGAAGACGCCCATCGGGTGGGCGTCGTAGGTGAAGCCCTCCATGAATTTCTTGATGTTCTCGTGCACCATCGTGTGCATCATGATCTGGTAGGTCCAGTCCTGGAGGGCGTTCCCCGTGGGCAGCTCGCCGTTGAGGATGAGGTACGCCGTCTCCAGATACGTGCTCTGCTCGGCCAGCTGCTCGATCGGGTAGCCGCGATACAGCAGGATGCCCTGATCGCCGTCGATATAGGTGATGCAGCTCCGGCAGGCCGCGGTGTTCATGCACGCCGGATCGTAGGTGAGCAGCCCGGTGTCGCCGGGGGCATCGGTCTTGATCTTCTTCAGGTCGAGCGCCCGGATGGCCCCGTCCGTGATGGGAAGGTCGTAGGTCTTGCCGGTGCGGTTGTCGGTAATCGTCAGCGTGTCAGCCATGGTATCGGGGCGCTGGGGCAGCAGGACGTGAAGGACACAAGACCCACAACCGTCTCATTGTAGTCCAGTCGATGGCGCGGGTCATCGGGTCATTGCCGGCCATTCATCCGATTCGCTGATGGATGCGATGTGCGGCGCGCGGCCTCAGCCGCGCGGTGGACCCGGCGCCGGGTCCACCGCCTGGTGCCGGACGTCGCGCGCCGACACCATGAAGATGACGTCCTCGGCGATGTTGGTGGCGTGGTCGCCGATACGCTCGAGATGCCGCGAGATGAGAATCAGGTCGAGCGCCGGCTCAATCGTGTGGGGATCCTGCAGCATGTAGGTCAACAACTCGAGGAAAATCTGCATCTTCAGCGCGTCGAGCTCATCGTCCCTGGCGAGCACGGCCTCGGCGAGGCCCACGTCGCGGCGCACGAACGCGTCGAGCGCGTCACGCAGCATGATCTGTGCGATGTCGCCCATGCGCGGGATGTCGAGCAGCGGCTTGACGGGCGGGTGCTGGAGGTAGCGCTGGCCGGCTTCGGCGACGTTGACCGCCAGGTCGCCGACCCGTTCCAGGTCGGTGTTGATCTTCACGGCCGCCACGATAATCCGCAGGTCGGCAGCCATGGGCTGGTGGAGCGCCAGGAGCTTGAAGCAGCGGTCGTCCACCTCGATGTGCAGGTCGTTGACCGGCTCGTCGCCCTCGAGAATGGCCTGCAGGTCGTCGGGCTCCCGCTCCGCGACGCCGCGCACCGCTAGGCGCACGCGCTCCTCGGCCAGCCCGCCCATCGCCAGCAGGCGCTGTCTGAGAGCCTCGAGTTCTTCCTGAAAGTGCCGAGCCGGTCGTTGCATGCCGTCTCCGCGCGCAGCTAGCCGCAGCGACCCGTCACGTAGTCTTCGGTGAGCTTTTCCGCCGGCGCCGTGAAAATCCGGTCCGTTCGATCGTATTCGATCAGCCGCCCCAGCCAGAAGAACGCCGTGAAGTCCGAGACGCGAGCCGCCTGCTGCATGTTGTGAGTCACAATGACGATGGTGTAGCTGCTCTTGAGGTCGTAGATGAGCTCTTCGATGCGCTGCGTGGCGATGGGGTCGAGGGCCGAGGCCGGCTCGTCCATCAGCAGGACCTCGGGACGGATGGCCAGCGCGCGGGCAATGCAGAGGCGCTGCTGCTGGCCGCCGGAGAGCGCCAGCGCCGACTCGTGCAGACGGTCTTTCACCTCGTCGAAGATCGCCGCTTGACGGAGGCTCTCCTCCACCCGGTCGTTCAGTTCCGACCTGCTGCCCGCCAGGCCGTTGATCCGAAGGCCGTAGGCCACGTTCTCGAAAATCGACTTGGGGAACGGGTTCGACTTCTGGAAGACCATGCCCACGCGCCTGCGCAGCGCGACCACGTCCACGTCCGGCGCGTAGATGGGCCGCCCGTCGAGCAGGACCCTGCCCTCGACCCGCGTCGCCGGTATGATGTCGTTCATCCGGTTGAGCGTCCTCAGGAACGTGCTCTTGCCGCAGCCCGACGGCCCGATGAACGCCGTCACGAGGTGGGCTCGAATGCGGATCGAGATGCCGTCGAGCGCGCGCTTGGCGCCGTAGTAGAAGTTCAGCCGATCGGCCTCGATTTTCACGGGCGCCTCGACGTTCGCGTGAGGCTGCCCGCGGTGTTGGGCGAGTCCGGCGACGACCGAGAGGGGTCGCGAGGCTCGGTTCATGTCCGATTCTGCCGCTGGAACCGGTCCCGCAACAAGACGGCAACGGCGTTCATGGTCAGCAGGAGCCCCATGAGCACCAGGATACCCGCCGCCGCGTTCTCCTTGAACGCGGCTTGCGGGCGCGAGACCCAGTTGAAGACCTGGATGGGCAGCACGGTGAACGGCGACCAGATTCCGTCGGGTGCGAACGGAACGTAGGTGAGCGCGCCAAGGGTGATGAGGGGTGCCGTCTCGCCAATGGCGCGCGACAGCGACAGGATGAGCCCGGTCAGGATGCCCGGAAACGCCATCGGCAGCACCTGGTGCCAGATGGTCTGCCACCTGGTGGCACCCAGCGCGTACGACCCCTCGCGGATGGAGCCCGGCACGGTGCGAAGCGCCTCGCGGGTCGACAGGATGACGACCGGCAGGACCAGCAGCGCCAGCGTACAGGCGCCGGCCATCACGCTGCGGCCCATACCCATGAGGCGGACGAAGACCCCCAGCCCGAGCAGGCCGTAGATGATCGAGGGCACCGCGGCCAGGTTGGCGAGGTTGATTTCGATGAACCGCGCCACCCGGCTGCGTGTGCCATATTCCTCCAGGTAGACGGCCGCCGACACGCCGAGCGGCAGCGCCAGCATCGCCGTGAGGACGATCACCCAGATGCTGCCCGCCAGCGCGTGGAAGATGCCCGCCTCTTCGGGGTGCCGCGACGCCAGGTTCGTGAGGAACGACCAGCTCAGCCGGTCCGCGCCGTCGGTGAGTACGTCGATGACCAGCGCGGCTAGGGTCCCCAGCGAGAACACCAGCGTCGACAGCGCGAGGATCCGGAACACGAGGTCGGCGCGCGACTTCACGAGTATTCCTCGCGGAACCGATCGCGGAGCCAGGTGCTCACCAGGTTGAGGCCGAACGTCATCAGGAAGAGCAGCATCCCGACGGCGAAGATGGTCCGGTACTCGAGCGTGCCCTGCGGCGTGTCCCCGAGGCTCACCTGAACGATGTAGGCCGTCATGGTTTCGAGCGGCACGAAGGGATTGGCCGTCAGCCGCGGCTGCTGGCCCGCCGCGATGGCCACGATCATCGTCTCGCCCACCGCGCGCGAGACTGCCAGGATGAACGCCGCCGTGATGCCCGAGAAGGCCGCTGGCAACACCACCTGCAGGGCCGTCTGCATGCGGGTGGCGCCCAGGGCGTAGGCGCCTTCGCGAAGCCCGCGCGGCACCGCGCGCATCGCGTCTTCGGCCAGCGACGAGACCAGCGGCAGTATCATGATGCCCATCACGATGCCCGGACTGAGCGCGTTGAAGCCCGACATCTGTGGGAAGACGCGCTGCAGGAGCGGCGTGACGGACGTGAGGGCGAAGTACCCGTAGACGACGGTGGGCACGCCTGCCAGGACCTCGAGCACTGGCTTGACCACGCGCCGCAGCCCGTCCGGGGCGTACTCACTGAGGTAGATGGCCGACAACAGGCCCATTGGCAGGGCCACGATCATGGCGATGGCCGAGACGAGCACGGTGCCCGCCACCAGGGGCAGCACGCCGAATCGCGGGTTGGCGAACAGCGGCGTCCACTCGGTGCCCGTCAGGAATTCCAGGACCGGCACTTCGCGCAGGAACCCGGCGGTCTCCACGGCCAGCACCGCGATGATACCTGCCGTGGTCAGCACCGAGAGCGCTGCGCACGCCAGGAGCGCGTGCTCGATGACCCATTCGAGCCTGCGGGTGCGCATGCCGGCTACCGGGCTCGTTCCCGTGCGAGTAACTGCTCGATGGTCACCCCTACGGTGTTCTCCGCCCCGGCGAACAGCGATCCGCCCACCCGTTTGGCGAACCGTTCGGCGACCAGGTCGTAGGCGGCCGACGGGAGCCCGACGTAGCTCACCTCGCGGACCAGCGTGTCGGCCTCCGCCAGATAGAACTCCACGAACTGGCGAACCTCGTTGCGCTCGGCCGCCTTCTTCGAAACGTAGATGAACACCGGGCGGGCCAGCGGCTGGTAGGCGCCCGTGCGGATCGTCTCAGCATCGGGCGCAATGGCCCCCGCACCGTTATCGTCCTTCCCATCGTCCACGGCGACGAGCTTGAGCGTGTCGCGGTTCTCGTCGTAGTAGGAAAAAGGCAGGAAGCCCAGTGCGAGTTCGTCGCTGCTGATGCCTTGCACCAGGACGTTGTCGTCCTCACTGGAGGTGAAGTCCCCCCGGCTGGACTTCGCCTTGCCGGTCACCGCTTCGGTGAAGTAGTCGAAGGTGCCCGAGTCCACGCCCGCGCCGAAGAGGTGAATCTCCCGATCCGGCCAGCCGGGCCGCACCTGGTTCCAGCGGCCGACGGTGCCCTGGGCCTCCGGTGCCCACAGCGTCCTGAGCTCGGCGACACTGATGTGGGAAATCCACTCGGCCTTCGGATTCACGACAATGGCGATCCCGTCGTAGGCGATGGGCAGCTCGACATAATCGACGCCGGCCTGCGCGCAGGCGGCGATCTCCGGCGCGCTGATGGGCCGCGATGCGTCGCTGATGTCGGTCTCGCCGCGGCAGAACTTCTGGAAACCGCCGCCGGTCCCGGAGATGCCGACGGTGACCCGCACGCCGGGGTGGATGCGTTGGAACTCCTCGGCGACGGCTTCACTGATGGGGAAGACGGAGCTGGAGCCGTCGAGCGTGACGATGGCAGTCGCACCGGTCGACGAGGGGGACGAGCCCCCGCAGGCGGCCACGGCCGGCATCAAGGCGCCCAGGAGCGCCAGGCAGCGGATGGATGACGAGGGCATCCCCTGAGCCTACGTCACGCCCGTTTCGCCGCAGTTTCCGACGTGTAAATTCCCGGTTAACGGCGGGCGCCGGCCAGCCTCCGGCGTGCCGGCGGCGCGGCCGATTCGCGCTGCACTTTGGCCAGCACGATGGGCTTGTGCAGCTCGCCAGCGAGCACGTCCATCTGCCGCAGTCCGGCCCACACCTCCAGTTCCGCATCGCCAACTGCCTCGATCTGAAGGCGTAGATCGGCGCCGCGATCCTTGACGGTGATCGCACCCACGACACCGTGGCGGGACCGGTCCAGGGTTTCCGCCACCCGCAGGATGGCGCCCAGCAGGCGGACCGTCCGGCGCAGGTCGGGGCCGAGGTCGGCGTAGCCGACGTGGTCCTTCTTGGGCCGTGCGCGGCGGTGGTAGCGCGCGGCCAGCGCAATCACCTCGACTTCGTCGGGCTCAAACCCGCGCAGGTCGCCGTTCTTGATGAGATAGTACGAGTGCCGGTGATGACGCTCGTAGCTGATGTGGTTGCCGATGTCGTGAAGTAGCGCCGCGTACTCGAGCCATTCCTGCTCGCGGTCGCCCAGGTCGTGGAGGTGGCGGGTCTGATCGAAAATCCCCACGGCCATACGGGCCACCTGTCGCGCGTGGTCGGCCTCCCAGTGGCACCGTTCGGCCAGCTCGACCGCCGAACGGCGCCGTACGTCCGGGTAGCGATCGACGCGCGCGATATCCTTCCGGTGTCGGTGGATGTAGTCGAGTACCAGCCCTTCGCGCAGGGCGAGGTCGCACAGGGTGATCTCTGTCGCTCCCAGCTTGCGCATCAGCGTGTCGAGGAGCACCGCGCCGGCAACGGCCAGGTCGACGCGCCGGGGGTCGAGTCCCGGCAGCGCGAGGCGTTCTTTGGCGTCCATGCCGGTGACGCTCTTGCGCAGGCGCGCCAGGCTCTTGGCCGGCACCCGCAGGTTGCGCACCTCGGCTGGCGGGGCGCCGCGGTCGAGCGCCGTCGCGAGCGTGCCGAGCGAGAGAATGGTGCCCGAGGTGCCGATCACCCGGTCGAACCCCTCTCGCACGATGTGGCTCACGTACCGGTCCACCTGCTCGCCGATGAACTTCACCATCTTGCGCGTGTCGCGGCCACTGATCGGATCGGAGGTGACGTAGCGCTCGGTGAGCCGGATGACCCCCATCTTGAAGCTGCGCGCGAACTGCACTTCGCGGCCGCTTCCCAGCGTGATCTCCACGCTGCCCCCGCCGATGTCGATGACGACCGCCGCGTTCGGCGTGTCCACGCCGTAGACCGCGGCCAGATGGATGAGCCGCGCTTCCTCGGCGCCCGTGATGATGCGAGCCCGGATGCCCGTCTGCTGCTTGATGGCGGCGAGAAAGGCGCCTCCGTTCTCGGCTTCGCGGGTGGCACTGGTCGCCACGGCGAGGATCCCGTCCACCTGGTGGGACCGGGCGATGCGCTCGAACTTGGAGAGGGCCTGGAGCGCGGCCGCCTGCGCCGATCGGGTCAGCTTCTTGCCGTCGAGGCCGCCCGCGCCCAGGCGCACCATCTCCTTTTCGCGGTCGATGATCTCGAACGAGAAGTCCGGGCGCACGCGGACCACGATCATGTGGACGGAGTTGGAGCCAATGTCGATGGCGGCCAGTCGCATGAGCGGTGTGAGCGGACCGCGCCCAGTATAATGGGGTCCTTCAGAATCCCCACATGCAGCACATGGCGCTTCCGGCACGGCTGTTGCGACAGCGGCTGCTCTCGCTCCTCGACGCGCTGCCGGCGGCCGCGTCCGGTGACGTCGCCTCCGTTCATCGAGCCCGGGTCGCCTCTCGGCGGCTGCGAGCGGTACTGCCGGTGCTGGCCGAGGCCGCCGACTCGGACGTTCTCGACCGTGCGCGCAAGCACGTCCGCCGCATCACCCGTGTGCTGGGCCCCATCCGGGAGATCGACGTCGCGCTCGTCCTCCTCGACGAGGTCGGGCCGTTCTCGAAAACCGCGCCCCGCGCCCTCGCCAGAGTTCGCTCGCACCTGATGGCGGAGCGCACCTCTCGCCGCCGAGCCATGCTCGAGGTGATCACCCCCGCGACGCTGCGCACGCTCGAGGCGCGCCTCCACGTGGCGTCTCGCCCCCGTCCGTCCTCGTCGGTTGACGAGGCCGAAGTTCGCGGGGCGCGACAGCGGGCTGTCCGGCGCGCCCGTGCGCTCATCGACGAGGCTCAGCGCGCCGGCGGGCTGTACGTGCCTGAGCGGCTGCACGCAGTGCGTATCGCCGCCAAGAAGCTCCGCTACGCGCTCGAGGTGGAGCGGGAGCTCACGCGGTCGCGCGCCGTGGCGCGCATCAATCGACTCAAGCGCCTCCAGGACGTGCTCGGCGAGATCCACGACTTCGAGATCCTGCTGCAACACGTGCGCGAGGTGCAGGTCAGGCTGGCGGGCACCGACCTTCGCGCGGCCACGGAACTCGACGCCCTCGTTCGAACGCTCGAGCAACGGTGCCACGAGGGCCACGCGTCGTTTCTCCGCGATCGCGCGCGACTCACGGATCTCTGCCGGACCGTGATCGCGGCGGGCGCCCAGGCCGCCGCGGCTCCGGCGGGCTGACGATGGCGTCCATCCTCGAGCTCTACCTCGTACGGCACGCCATTGCGGCCGAGCGAGGCCCGGCCTTTCTTGACGATCGCCTTCGGCCCCTCACGCCGGAAGGCACCAGGCGCTTCAAGGAGGCGGTTCGAGGGCTGGCCGCACTCGGACTCGAGCTCGACATTGTCCTGACCAGTCCGCTCACGCGGGCGGAGGAAACGGCCGCGCTTCTAGCGGCCGGGCTTCAGGGACGTCCGCCCGTGGAAACGGTCGTGGCCCTGGCGCCCGGAGGGCGGTTTGCCGCGCTGGTCGAGGCCGTCGGCCGGCAGTCGCGGCGCCACCGTCGGATCGCCCTCGTCGGCCATGAACCCGGCCTCGGCGAGCACGCGGCACGCTGGCTGGGTGCGCGCGGCCAGATCGAGTTCCGGAAGGGCGCGGTCTGCGCCATCGAGGTCGAGGGCGCGACGCCCGCCGGGCCGGGTACGCTCCGCTGGTTCCTGCCGCCTCGGGTCCTTCGACGCCTGTCCCGATAGACCATGCGCGCGAGCAGTCCACCGACCGGGCGGAGCGCCCTGGTCATCATCAACCCGGTGTCGGGTCCCGGCCGCCGTGCCGTCGACGCCTGCAGCGTGCAGGCGCGCGAGGTCCTCGCGCGTGGCGGCTTCGACGTGCAGGTCCGGGTGACGACGGCACCCGGCGATGCGCGGCAGATGAGCGCGAAGGCGCTCGGCGATGGTGTGTCGCGGGTCGTCGCGTGGGGCGGCGACGGCACACTCAACGAGGTGGGGAGCGCGTTGGCGTTCTCGAAGGTGCCAATGGCCATCGTGCCCGGCGGATCGGGCAACGGCCTGGCGCGAGACCTCGGTATCCCGCTCGACGCGCGTCCGGCCCTCGAGCTGGCGGCCACCGGAGGCGTGCGCGTCATCGATGCCGGGCAGATTGACCAGAACCTCTTCTTCAACGTGGCGGGCGTTGGCCTCGACGCCGCCATCGCCGAGCGCCTCGCGAGCCCGCACGCGTGCCGCGGACTGCCCGGGTACGTACAGGCCACTCTCGCCGAGCTGCTGCGCTACCAGGCGTGTTCCTATGTCATTGTCACCGCCAGCGGCCGCATGGAGCGGCGCGCGTGGTTCATCGCCGTGGCCAACTCACCCCAGTACGGCAACGGCGCGCAAATCGCGCCGGCCGCTCGGGTCGACGATGGGCGCCTGGATCTGGTGGTGGTCGAGCCCCAGCCGCTGGGGAGGCTGCTGCGGCGCGTGCCGGCGTTCTTTCGCGGCTCCCTCGCGCCGGCCGAGGGGCTGCACATGGCGCAGGTGGACGAGGCCACCATCATGAGCGAGGCGGCGATCCGCTACCACGTGGACGGAGAACCGCGCCTCGGCGGGTCCGCGATCCACGTTCGGGTCCGTCCACGGGCCTTGCACGTCATATCTAGGTAACGTCCTGAGAAAAGAGAATCAGGCGGTCGTCGCCCGAGGTCACACCACCATGCCGGGCGCAATCGTCCCGTCCTTCGGCACGATGATGATGCCGTTGCGGATGTAGTAGCCGTCCCCGTCCGCCTCGTCGATACCCGCGGCGTTCACCAGTCGCGCCCCGTCGCCGATGCGCGCGTTCTTGTCCACGATCACCCGATCGAGGACGACGTCGCGCCCGATGCCGATGGGGACGGCGCGGGCGCCCGCCATGGCTGCGGGGGGCGGCTCGTAGTAGTCCGCGCCCAGCAGCACCGACCGGCGGATCTCGGAGCGCGCGCCGACCGAGGCCCGAATGCCGACCACCGAGTCCGACACGGAGGCATCCTCCAGGTAGCCTCCCTCGGCGACGAGCACGTTGTGGAGTTGGCAGCCGGTGAGCTTCGACGGCGGCAGGAAGCGCGCGTGCGTGTAGGTGGGAAAGGCCGGGTCGTAGAAGCCGAACGGCGCGTCGGGGCGCGTCAGCATGATGTTGGCGTCGTAGAAGCTCTCGATCGTGCCGACGTCGGCCCAGTAGCCTCGGTGGGCGAAGGCCCGCACGCGATAGCGGGTCAGTGCCGTCGGGATCAGCTCGCGTCCGAAGTCGTCGCCGGATTCCTCCTCGAGCAGGTCGAGCAGCACCTCGCGCGAAAAGAGATAGATACCCATCGACGCGATGTAGGGACGGGCCGGGTCGGGCGCCATGAATCCCGGTGCCGAGGTGAGGGTCGGCCCGAGCACGCGCAAGCGGCCGGCATCCGGCTTCTCTTCGAAGCCGGAGATGCGGCCTTGCGCGTCGAAGGAGAAGATGCCCATGCCCGTCGCATCTTCCGCGTCCACGGGCAGCGCGGCGATGGTGATGTCGGCTTGGCGCTCGAGGTGTGCCTCGAGCAGCTCCGCGTAGTTCATGCGGTACAGGTGATCGCCCGCCAGAATCAGGTAGTACTCCGCTTCGTGCTGGATGAAGTGGCGCTGGGCCTTGCGCACGGCGTCGGCCGTGCCCTGGAACCAGGCGGTCGAGTCGGGCGTCTGCTCGGCGGCCAGAAT
>JADZBZ010000033.1 GCA_020851835.1 Acidobacteriota bacterium | reverse complement strand
GTCTTGGAGTGGCGACGTTTCGGATTAGGCATCGTCGTGCTTTCGTTCGCTGATCAACGCTTTCAGGCCAGACAGCCGCGGATCTTCCCACCGCGGGCTGCACGTGCAGCTGTCGGTATTCAGGTTCACGCCGCACTGGGGACAGAGCCCTTTGCAGGACTCCCGGCAGAGCGGTTTCATCGGCAGCGCCAGATAGAACTGTTCCCGCACCAGCGCGCCCAGGTCGATCTCGTCGTCGTCGTAGAAGGTCGTGGCGACGTCGTCGTCCTGGCCTTCGACCCCGTCCTCATCGTCTCCGGCGGCGGCCAGCGGGGCCGAGCCGGCGCTTCGCGGTAGAAACCGAAGGTCGAACGAGGCCTGCACCGGCAGGGCGAACGGCTCGAGACAGCGGCCGCAGACCAGTTCGAGCCTGGTCGTCACCGTCCCGACCAGGCGGAACCGATCCTGGTCCTTGTGCACGGTGAAGACCAGGGACACCGGGGCCACGATGCGGTATTCGTCGTCGTCGCCGGCCACGGCCGCCGGCTCGTACTGCCGCACGACCGAGGTGTCCGGCTGCCGAATGTGCGAAAGATCCAACCGCATCGAAACGGCGATTATACCATGCGCGGCCCGTCAGTCACCGTCACCCAAGGCTTGGGGATGTACAACTGCTCGAACAAGTTAACGGCGTAGCGGTCGGTCATCCCGGCCAGAAAATCCTGGGCGGCACGGTCGAGCCCCTCGGCGTCGATCGTCCGGCGGTCGAGGAACCGGTCGGGCTGCTCCCGGACCTTGGCCCAGAGTCCGCTCAGAATTCCGTGGGCCTTGGAGAACTCGGCCGTGGCGGCCTGGTTCTCGTACACCGCCTCGAACATGAACGCCCGCAGCGCCAGCATGGCCTCGAGGATGTGATCGCTCATGCGGACCTCGGACAGCCCGCCGCCGAGCGTCTGCTCCACTACGTCGGTCACCAGCCGCCCGATTCGCTCGGAAGGGCTGCGGCCGAGCACGGCCACCGCGTCGCGCGGAAGGGCCCCCTCGTTCAAGATGCCGGCCCGTACCGCGTCGTCGATGTCGTGGTTGACATAGGCCACGATATCGGCCACACGTGCCAACTGGCCCTCCAGGGTGCTCGCGCGGTGTTCGGGCGGTGCGCCGACCGGCAGGCCGCTCCTCCCCTTGGAGTGGCGCGCGATGCCGTCGCGCACCTCCCAGGTGAGGTTGAGACCCTGCCGGTCGCGCTCGAGCACGTCCACAATTCTAAGGCTCTGCTCGTAGTGATTGAATCCGCCAGGCACCAGCGCGCTCAGCACGCGCTCGCCGGCGTGCCCGAACGGCGTGTGCCCCAGGTCGTGCCCCAGCGCGATGGCTTCGGTGAGCTCCTCGTGCACGCGCAGCACCTTGGCCATCGTGCGCGCGATCTGCGACACCTCGAGCGTGTGGGTCAGGCGCGTCCGGTAGTGATCGCCGCGGGGCGAAAAGAACACCTGGGTCTTGTGCTTGAGCCGACGAAACGCCTTGGTGTGGATGATGCGATCGCGGTCGCGCTGGAACGCCGGACGGACGGGGTCTTCGGCTTCGGCCCGCACGCGCCCGCGGCTGGCGGCGCTGAGGGCCGCCTGCGGAGCCAGCACGTCGCGCTCGCGCCGCTCGAGCTGCTCGCGAAGGGTCACCGAATCTCCTTGAGAAAGCTGGTGCCACTCGGCAGCGGCGGCACGCCGAATACCTCGGCCAGCGTCTGACCGAGATCGGAAAAGGTCGGGCGCGTGCCGAGCGCCGCCCCGGCACGGACCCGCGGGCCCGTGGCGAGCACCGGCACGTACTCGCGCGAATGATCGGTGCTCGGCGTCGCCGGGTCGTTCCCGTGATCGGCCGTCACCATCAGGAGGTCGTCGGGGCGAAGCGCAGGCAGCAGCTCGGCGAGGCGGCGATCGAACCGCTCGAGGTTTCGTGCGTACCCGGCCACGTCATTGCGATGCCCGTACTTCGAGTCGAAGTCGACGAGGTTGGCGAGCAGCAAGCCGTCGGCCTGCCCGGCCAGGCAGTGCGCCAGGACGTCCATGCCGTGGTCGTCACTGGCGGTCGGGTGGGAGGTCGTGATGCCGCGCCCCGCGAACAAGTCGTGGATCTTGCCGATAGCCGTCACCGTGTGGCCCGCCGCCACGAGGCGGTCGAGCAGGGTATCGCCGGCCGGAGGCATGGCGAAGTCGTGACGGTTGGCCGTCCGGGTGAACGCGCCGGGGCTTCCCACGAACGGCCGCGCGATCACGCGTCCGACTCCGAGCCCCTGCACCACCAGCTCGTAGGCCGCCCGGCACCAGGCATAGAGCGTCTCCAGCGGCACGACCTGCTCGTGGGCGGCAATCTGGAACACGCTGTCGGCCGACGTATAGACAATGGGCGACCCGCTGCGGAGGTGGGCCGGGCCGAGCTCATCGAGGATGACGGTTCCCGACGCGACGACGTTGCCCAGCACGGGCCGACCGATGCGCCGCTCGAACGCCTCGATGAGGTCTTCCGGAAATCCGTGAGGAAACGTCGGGAACGCGCGGTCGAGCACGAGCCCCATGAGCTCCCAATGCCCCGTCACCGAGTCCTTGCCCGCGGAACGTTCGGCCATCAGGCCGTACGCCCCGGCGGGAGCAGCCGGGCAGGGCACGTGCCGAAGCGGCACGGCGCAGCCCAATCCGAGTGAGGCGAGCGCGGGCACCTGCAGCCCCACCTGCTCATCGATATGGCCCAGCGTGTGGCTGCCTTCGTCACCGTACAGCGCGGCATCGGGCAACTCGCCCGCGCCGACGCTATCGAGCACGATCACCACCGCTCGCCGGAACACGCCGGTCAGGGGTGATGAGACGAGAAATAGTTGGGAACGCTGCGGGGCGTCCGGATCGTCGAGATGGCGTGCTTGAACACGAGGTGATCCATGCCGTTGTGCTCGACGACCAATGCAAAGCGATCGAAGTTCTTGATGCGCGCCTCGAACTCGCGCCCGTCGAGCAGGTGCACCACGATGGCGAGTTTCTCCCGGCGGGCGTAATTGAGGAACACGTCCTGGATATTCGGGGCGCCGGTTTTCGTCTCAGCCATCGCGGCGTCGCTCCTTCGTCCTACATCAGACCCCGCTCGGCCACCCAGTCCGCGACGCGGGCTTGCACCCCCGGAGACTCTCCGGGGCCCTCGAACCACACAAGGGTAGGCTCTTTGCGGAACCAGATCAACTGCCGCCGCGCGTAGCGCCGGTTCTCTTGTGCAATCAGCGCCCGCGTGGCCGCCTCGTCTCGACGGCCGTGCAGGTGCTCGAGTGCCTGACGGTACACGAGCCCACCGAAAGGTCGGGCCGACTCGGGCACGCCAGCGGCCAGGTTGGCCCGCATCTCGGCGAGCAGACCGCTATCGAACTGCTGGTCCACGCGCCGGGCGATTCGAGCGGCCAGCGCCTCGGCGGGCAGGCGGAGCGCCAGCGCCGTGACCGCGACGTCCGGTCCCAGGGGCGACACGGTGTCGGCGAAATGCGCCGTCAAGGGCCGGCCTGTCTGGTAGTACACCTCGAGCGCCCGCACGATGCGCTTGCGGTCTCTTGCCTGAATGCGAGCGGCCGACGGCGGGTCTACGTGCGCGAGCCGCCGATGCAGCCGCTCCACGCCGTAGCGGCCGGCCAGGCGGTCGAGGCGCTCCCGGAGGGCGGCGTCCTTGCCGGGTCCCGGGAACAGCCCTCGCGTGAGCGCCCGATAGTAGAAGCCCGTGCCCCCCACCAGAATCGGCCGGCGACCGCGCCCGTGGATGCCGGCAATGGCCCGAGCCGCGTCCCGGGCGAAGTCGGCGGCGTTGTACTCCGCGGTCGGCGGCACGACATCGATGAGGTGATGCGGAATCCCGCGTCGCTCGGCGGCGGGCACCTTGTCGGTGCCGATGTCGAACCCCTGATACACGGCCGTCGAGTCGCAATTGACGATCTCGC
>JADZBZ010000032.1 GCA_020851835.1 Acidobacteriota bacterium | reverse complement strand
GCCGAAGACGGTGGAGTTGAAGGTTACCCGCATGCACGGCGGCAAGCCGTGGATGACCGCGTTCGACAATCCCTACGTGCAGGCCGCCGGCCGCGCCATCGAGGCGGGCTTCGGCAAGCGCCCGGTGTTCAATCGTGAAGGCGGGTCGATTCCCGTCGTCTCGACGTTCCAGGAGGAGTTGGGCCTGCCGTGCGTGCTGTTCGGCGTGGGCCTGCCCGACGAGAACGCTCATGCCCCCGACGAGAAACTGGATCTCGGTAACTTCCATGGGGGCATCGTCTCGGCGGCGCACCTGTACGCCGAGATGGCTTCGCTGGCCTGAAACGATCGTCCAGCCGGCATCACCAGTCCGATGGGAGGACGGGCACGGGGGCATGGCGCCCGGTCCGTGGCAGGCATGGTGAAAGCTGCAATCGTTCTGGTACTTGGCCTGCTGGTTCTCGCGGCCTCGGAGCAGAGGGCCGCGTCGCGCATTCAGGATGCTCCCCGGCTCAGTTCAGCTGCGCAGCGCGGCGCCGGAGCGTCTTGACGTGCTCCCACACCTGCTCGGTTTCCTTCCGCTCGTCTTCGTCCTGCTCGCTGAGGCGCGCCATCTTGAGGTACTCCTCCAGGTCCCGGAGCGCTTGGTAGACGTGGTTCATGTGATACGCGAGCAGGCCACGGTCGCGCAGTTCTGCCAGTGACGAAGGCTGCAGGGCCAGCATGATGTCGGTGACCTGCCGTGCTTGCGGGAACGAGCGCATCCGCACGTACAGCCGCTTCAAGTTGAGCAGCATCCGCACCATGATCTGACGCCTGGTGGCGCGCGCCAGCAGCGACGGCGCCCAGGCGGCCTCCTCGCCCATGTGCCGGTGCAGGAGGGCCCGGCACTCGGCCTCGCCCAGAACGGCGCCGGCGTGAAAAGGATCCACGATCAGACCCTCGTCTGGGTCGTCGGTGTGCAGATCCTGCAGCGCACGGACGAGAAAGTGCCCCGGGAAGTTGATGCCCTCGGTGCGGACACCGGCGCGGCGGGCCACCTCGATGTAGACCAGCGCCAGCGCGATCGGGATGCCGGTCTGCCGATCGAGGACCTCGTTGAGGCAGCTGTTCCGCGGATCGTCGTACTGCTCGCGGTTGCCGAAGAACCCCAGGTCGTCGAACAGGTACTTGTTGAGCGCGTCCACGCGCGCCGCGAGCGGCGCATCGAGGCCCGTGTCGCGGGCGATCTTGTGCGCGGCGGCCAGGCCCATGGCGTCGATCCGATCGAGATACGGCTCGGGATCGAGGCGCGGATACTCCAGACGGGCAATCAGAAAGGCCGGGGCAGCCAGGTCGGGTCCCGGCCGGTCGGCGGCGTCGACAATCTGTTCGGCCAGGGTGCGGCGGTGGTCCATGGTCAATCCGAGACGAGCTCGTCGAGCCGCTCGAGCGACAGGTCCGCGAGCCCCGCGCACACCAGCTCGGCCTCTTCCCGAAGCTCGGCAGCGCTGTAGGTGTTCGTGACGGCGACCAGCCGCAGGTCGGCGCCGCGAGCCGAGACCAGGCCCCATTTCGAGTCTTCGATGGCCACCGACCGCCACGGCTCCAGGTCGCGCCCGGTATGGGCCTTCAACCGCGCGAAGGCTGCCAGGTATGGTTCGGGATGCGGCTTGCTCCTGGCCGTCTGGTCGGCGCCGACGATGATGGGGAAAAGGCCGGCCAGCCCGGACCGCTCGAGAATCTCCTCGATCTCGCGTGTTAGCGCACCCGAGGCGATCGCAATGGGAACGCCGGCTGCCGCCGCCGCACGAATGAACTCGGCGGCGCCCGGGTAGAGCATCTCGCCCGCCGCCGCCAGTTCGTCGTAACGCCGGCCCTTTCGCTCGATGAGCGAGGCGATCTGCCCTTCGTCCAACGTGAGGCCATGGTCCCGGCCGAGTTCGCGGAACACCCCCACGTCGTCGTAGCCGAGGTAACGGTCGTAGTAGTCGCGCTCCGACAGCGTGACGCCCTCGGGCGCGAGAATGTCCTGATAGGCGCGCAGGTGCAGGCGCTCGCTGTCGGCGATGACGCCGTCGAAGTCGAAGACGATGGCCTGGAGCGTGCGCGTCATCGCGCCGCGCGCGGCGTCTCCGGCAGCCGCTCGCCGGCACGGATCGGGACGGGCAGGCGGTTCTCGGCAGGCGGATAGGGGCAGTCGTACCCGGTGTTGTAATAGCAGAACGGATGGTACGCCCCGTTGAAATCAATCACATAGATGCCCGTCACCGTGGGATCGAGTTCGAGGTATCGTCCGGCGGCATACGTCTCGGTGCCGCTGGTCTCGTCGGCAAAGGGCACGAACAGCCGCGACAGGGGCTGGCCCACCTCGCTGAACGCCGTCAACTGCGTCACCGTACCCTTCAGGCTGAAGCGCAGCGTGCCGATGCGCTCGTAATCACGGAGTTTCCCGGTCGAGGTGGGAATCTGCAGCCGCGATCGATCCGGCGACATCTCCAGCTCGGCCGGCACGGCGTACATCTCGTCGATGGGGTAGTACGCCAGCGGCAGGAGCACGTTCTTCTGGTCGGGTGGAATGGGGGAGTCGGGCGAACTCTGAAACGCGGCGTCCTTTTCGGTGCGCGCTTCGGCGATCTTCGCGGCGTAATCTTCGACGCCGGGGCCCGGGGTGCAGCCCGCAAGCCCGACCGCGGCGGCCAGGACCAGGCCAGGAGCCAGTCGTCTCACAAAAACACTATGCCATAGACGCCGCGGGACAGGGATCGTGCGCACACCTGGGTGGATGCCCGAGACATCGATCGGCCGACTCACAGAAGAAAGGGCCGGGCGCTCAGTGGCACCCGGCCCTTCGATGTTCCTCCCGCCCCGCGCCTCAGCGTGCGGCGAAGTTGGTCTGGCTCTTGGCGGGGAAGATCTGCTTGTAGGCGGCGACGAAGCGGTCCATGTCCTCGGCCGTGCCGATGGACACGCGAAGGTGTTGGGTCATCGGCGGGAAGGGGCGGCCCACCGAGATTTCCTTCTCGCGGAATGCCTGGATGACCGGCTGCACGTCGCGGCCGAGGTGCACCATGAAGAAGTTGGTCTCGGACGGAATCGTGTCGTAGCCGTACGCGTTGAGCGCGGCGGTGGTCTTGGTCCGCAGGTCGATGACCTTCCGTTTCACCTCGGCCTGGGCCGCGGTGTCCTTGAGCGAGGCGACGCCGCCATGCTTGACGAGTACGTTGATGCTGCCCATCGAGAACGGACGCATCTGCCGGATGATGGGCGCCGGCGCCACCGCGTAACCCAGACGCATGGCCGCAAGGGCCGCGATCTTCGAGAACGTGCGCGCCACGATCACCGGCCGGCCCTCGAGCACGTACGGAACCGCGGTCTCGTAGCGATCCGTGTTGACGAAGTGGTGGTAGGCCTCGTCAATCAGGATCGGCATGTCCTTCGGCAATCCCTCGACGATAGCCTTGACTTCGTCCTTCGGGACCACAATTCCGGTCGGGTTGTTGGGGTTGCAGAGGTAGTAGAAGCCAATCTCACTGGCCCGCTGGTTGGCCAGCTCGATCATCTTGCTCGTGTCGAGGCTGTAGTCGGCGCGCAGCGGCACACGAATCGAATCGGCCTTGATGGCCGTCGCGTGCTGGTACACCGAGCCGTACGACGGATCGCACCCGATGGCCTTCTTCCCGCCCATCAGGTACGTCGTTCCGACGACGTCCAGGATCTCACCGGAGCCGGCGCCGAGGAGGATGTTCTCCGGCTTCACGCCGTGGTGATCGGCAATCGCCTGAACGATGCCGCCGTCGGGATAGCCGTAGCGGTTGGCGTACTTCCAAGCCGCGTTCATGGACTTCATCACCGACTCGGGCGGCCCCCAGTTGTTCTCGTTGCTCGAGATCTTGACCATCCGGTCGTACATCTCGGCCGACATCGGCCCCCGCGCGCGCTGCGCCGCCACGGCCGCCGGACCGCCCTGTGCCCACAGCTCCGCGGTCGGCCGCGTGCTCAGGTAGCCCACCGCCGCCGCCATTCCACCCATGAAGTTGCGTCGCGACACCGCGTGTTTGGCCATACGTCCTCCGGAAGCTCGGTGAGAGCTCCAGCCCCCTGAATCCTGGTTTCTGTCGAGGCCCCTGCGGCCCCGGTTCGAACGCTGATTGTATGCCCGATTGGCATGGATGTCGAATGCGGGGTCGCCTGTTT
>JADZBZ010000031.1 GCA_020851835.1 Acidobacteriota bacterium | reverse complement strand
GCCGCCACCGATCCACCGGACCGTCGAAGCCGAACCGTTCGACGTCGCGCACCGCGCGATCGAAGGCCACCCAGGCCATCAGCTTCGAGTGCGTGAAGTGGCGGCGCGGACCGCGCACCTCCCAGATGCCTTCGTCCGGCTCCCGCCACACCTCCTCCAGCCGATCGATCAGCTCCCGCTCGATGCGCCAGTCTCCAAAGCCGTCGTCCAGGCCGTACTGCCGTGCCAGGTGAAGGCTGTCGAGCACCTCGCCGAACACGTCGAGCTGAAACTGCCGGTGCGCGCTGTTGCCGATGCGCACGGGCTGCGAGTGCTCGTAGCCAGGGAGCCACGGCAGTTCACTCTCGGGCAGCCGCCGCTCTCCCGCCAGGCCGTACATGATGTGCAGTTCGGAGCCGCGCCCCGCCACGGCTCGCAGCAGCCAGGTGCGCCAGGCCGCAGCCTCCTCCGTGTACCCGCACTGGATGAGCGCTGCCAGCGTGAAGGTGGCATCACGCAGCCAGCAGTACCGGTAATCCCAGTTCCGTTGGCCGCCGATGTGCTCGGGTAGCGACGTCGTGGGTGCGGCGACGATGCCGCCAGTGGGAGCGAAGGTCAGCGCCTTCAGGGTGATGAGCGATCGGAGCACGGCGTCGCGCCACTCGCCGTCGTAAGTGCACTTGTCCGACCAGCCGCGCCAGAATTCGAGCGTCGCATCGATGGCCGCCACCGGTTCGATGGGGGGCGGCGGCGGCAGGTGCGACGGATGCCAGCTGAGCACGAAGGGTACCTGCTCCCCTTCGCTCACCTCGAAGTCGCCAACCGTGGTCCAGCCTTCTCCCTTCAGCGGTACGGGCGTGCGCACGTGCACCGTGTCGGGCCCGGCCACGGCGGCCACACCGTTGGCCTCGCGCTGCACCCACGGGGTGATGCTGCCGTAGTCGAATCGCACCACCAGTTCCGTGCGCATGCGCACCCGGCCTCGTACTCCGCGGACGATCCGCACCAGGTCGGGCTGGGCCGTGCGGATCGGCATGGCGTCGGTGATGGTGACGGTGCCCTCGTCGGTTTCGAAGGTGGTATCGAGCACGAGCGTGTCGCCTCGGTACGCGCGGTGCACAGTGCGCACGGGCGCCACCGGGGCCACGAGCCAGCGCCCGTGCTCGGGGCGGCCCAGCAGCGCCGCGAAACAGGCCCCGGAGTCGAACCGCGGCAGACAGAGCCAGTCGATGGACCCGTTGCGCCCCACGAGCGCCGCCGTCTGGCAATCCCCAATCAGCGCATAATCTTCGATTTTCGAGGACGTCGACCGCGCGTCGGGCACGGACCCATTATGACGCGGAGCGGGCGCGACCTGTTCGAGCGGGGCCAGACACGGGGTCTTGATATCCTGATGCCCTCGTGACTACGCCTCGGCTTCGCTTCGCCCCCTCCCCGACCGGCTACCTGCACCTCGGCGGCGCCCGCACGGCGCTCTTCAACTGGCTCTACGCGCGGCGCCAGGGCGGCACGTTCATCCTGCGCATCGAAGACACCGATGCCGGCCGCTCCTCGGACGAGATGGTCTCGGGCATCCTGGACGGGCTCCGCTGGCTGGGGATCGACTGGGACGAGGGGCCGGAGGTGGGCGGCCCCCACGCACCGTACTTCCAGTCGCAGCGGCTGGATCGCCATCGCGCCGCGGCCCGGGACCTGGTCGGCCGGGGCCTCGCGTACGAAGACGAGGGCGCCATCCGGTTCCGGGTGCCGGCGGGCCGGACGACGTTCGTGGACAGCGTGCACGGGCCCATCGAGTTCGACAACGAGCACATCGAGAGCTTCGTCATCCTCCGCTCGGACACACAGCCCACCTATCACCTCTCCGTGGTCGTGGACGACATCGACATGCGGGTCACGCATGTCGTACGGGGCGACGATCACATCTCGAACACGCCCAAGCAGGTGCTGCTCTACCAGGCGCTGGGAGCCGCGCCGCCGGCCTTCGCTCACGTGCCCCTCATCATGGGGCCCGACAAGAAGCGCCTGAGCAAGCGACACGGCGCGACCTCGGTGATGGAGTACGAGAAGCAGGGCTACCTGCCCGAGGCGATGTTCAACTTCCTGGCCCTCCTGGGCTGGGGCACGGGCAGCGACGACGAGATCTTCACCAGGGACGAGCTCATCGCGCGCTTCACGCTGCTGGGCATCAGCGGCGGCAACGCGGTCTTCAACACCGAGAAGCTCGACTGGTTCAATCACCAGCACCTGCTCAGGCTCGACAACGACGCGCTCATCAGCCGGCTGCGCGGGCGTCTCGCGGCCGCCGGCTACTGGCGCGACGCGCTCGACGGCGCCGATCGCGACTGGTTCATCCGCGTGCTGGCGCTGCTCAAGCCTCGCGCGAAGACACTCAACGCGTTTGTCGAGCAGGTGTCGCCGTTTTTCACCGAGCCGCTGGCCTACGACGGAGGCGGCGTGAAGAAGCACCTCTCGACGGCAGGGATGCAGGCCCACGTCCGGTCCCTGAGAGACGCGTTCGCCGCGCTGGACGTCTGGAACGAAGCCACGCTCGAGCAGGCGCTGCGGGCGCTGGCGGATGCGCGCGGGGTGAAGGCGGGCGCCCTGATCCAGGCGGCGCGGCTGGCGGCCACGGGCCGCATGGTGAGTCCGGGCCTGTTCGAGATGCTGGTGCTGCTCGGCCGCGATGGCGTGCTCGGCCGGCTGGATCGGATGATGGAAACCGTCTGGAGCGCCGCGACTTCCTGAAGATGAGGCTGGCGTCGCTGGGAGTCGAGCAGGGCCGGGTAGGCCGACAGCCGGGCAGCCGGTCGGGGTATTGCCGCTCTGACGGGTTCTTCGCTATAGTTGAGTGTTCCAACCCTTGTTGGGAGGTCGTTCAACGGTAGGACAGCAGACTCTGACTCTGCTTATCGGGGTTCGAATCCCTGCCTCCCAGCCAATTTCCACTTTCGTTGCCTTCGACGAGTAGATCGAACGGCTTAATGTAAGCAACTGAAAGACTTCCTCGGTCGAACGTGCAGTTCGATACCAGCATTTTCAGCAATCGCGCTTGTTCGACCGGATCTATCCGAATGAACAGATTATGGGCGTTTTTTGCGAGTTCTAAGATTTTCGACCCTGTCGCCCCGTAGTCGTGGCTGGCTTTCTCGTGCCTGGCCGTCTCACGACGCACCGATGCAAGTTCTGCCTCCCACTCTGCTGACTTTCTGAGCCACAACTCATCCGTGATCCGACCGGCGAGTCGATCCTCGTACGCCTGATCCAGCTTGGCTTGGACGGCGAGGTACTGCTGCTGCAACTGCATCACAGCTGATCGATGGAAACGCTCCTTGTCTCCGTGGCTCTCCCGCAGCGTATCGGCGATCCAATCTGCCACGTCGTCGCTAATCTGGACGCGGTGCACGACGTCTTCGAACAGTCGGGAGAGGTCCTCTTCACGCACGTACGTGTTTCCGCAGGGGCCGCGCGCCCCCGTGCAGTGGTAATAGACGTAGCGGCCCTTCTTGAGCTGTTGGCGTTCTCGAGAAACCGCAGAAATCTGAACGGACGTCGCGCTGACGAGTGGACGTCTGGCCACGCGTGATCACGACGCGGTGCGCCGGACCTTCTGCGCGTGTTCGGCTTCGCGGAGGCGAT
>JADZBZ010000030.1 GCA_020851835.1 Acidobacteriota bacterium | reverse complement strand
CGAGCACGAGACCGGCTGGAAGGCCTTCGAGAATCACCACGAGACCCTGGCCGTGCGATTCACCAGCAGTCAGAAAACGCAGCATTGCCTGAGAATTCTATCCGAACTTTCTGCAACGGCCGGAGCGTCGGCGAGCGCTAAGTCGTTGAGCAGGCGAGACCGGCCGATCGGCGGCGGAGTTGCAGCTTGGGCGCGTCATGCTGTTGCTCGACCGCTATCTGGTGACCGAGCGCTCGGCGATTGACCTGGCCACGGGCGCTCCAGTCGAGATTCGGCGATTCAGCCGGCCAACCGGGACGGCGCTGTACAGCCGACGTGGGGCGTGGCGCCTCGTGGATGCGGGCGCGATTTCGCCGCGAGCCTTTGTCGAGGTCTGGGGAAAAGGCCTGTCCGACTCGCCGGCTGACACCGTGCCGCTCGACGCGGTCCGCGGCGCCTTGTTCGACGCTCGGGAGGGTCACCCGCGCGCGATGGAGTTGGTCGCCGACGGCGAGACCGCGTGGACGCGCGCGGTGCACGACCTCGCGCACGAGGCGCGACTCGCCGGCTTCGTGCCGATTGGCGCCGCCGTGCTCGGCGAAGCCCTGCACGCCGGGCGCGGACAGTGGCCACGCTGGCTCGGCGACCGGTCGCTCGTCGTGATCACCTGTGACGGCTCGGTATCGCCTCACGCCGCCGTCGCCCTGTTGCGCCTGGCCTCGAGAGACGCACGACCGCATCTGGTGATCCTCGGCGCCACCAGTGTGCTGAACCGTCCGACGCGGTTGATGCCACTCGCGTGCTCGGTTCACGAGTCCGCACCACACGACGCGTGGGGCGGACCCCGGCCTCCCTCGCCGGGAGCCCTGGCCGACGAGGCCTGGCGGCGCGCGGAGGCGGGCGTGGCCGACGAGGCCAGCCTGGCCACGGCGCGGTGGGCCGTGCTGCTCTCGCCGACCGCCGAACACGAAGCCACCGCTCGAGCCGCTCTGGCCACGACGCTGACCGCGCACGGCCGTGTGCTTGAAGCGCGCGCGGCGCTGGCACCAGCGCTTCCCCTCGCCCGAGGCGCCGGCGAGGCCGCGCGCCGGCTGCATCGGGCGGAAGAGGCCGTCGCGGACGCCGCCAGCGCCGATCGCCCGGATCGACTGGTCACGCCAGACTTTCTCCGCGTACTCGAGTTGTGCCAGTGCATCGAAGACGAGGCAACCACGCTCGGACGGGTCCTGGCGATGCTCCGCGAGCGCCTCGGCGCCGCGGCGCTGGCCTTCTTCGTCTCGGAGCGGGAACGCCTGCGGGTCGTTGCGCAGTTGGGTCCCAGTCCCGGCGCCTGGCGCGGAGTCTCCGAGGTGCTGGGAGGCGGACCGCCTGTAGCGCCTGTCCATCTGAACGCGCCCACCGACGGCATCTTTCCGGTTCGGTATGGCGGCGCGGTCACCGGCGCGCTGTGGGCGCGTTGGCCCGCGGGCCTCGCCGTGTTGCCTGCCGATGCGGCCGCCCTGCTGGCGCTGGCGGCTTCGGCCGTGGCGCCGGCGCTGCACGCCGCCGCGGAGCGCGGCCGGCCGCCCGCCGAAGCGCCGGACATCCCCGACCTGATCGGCGACAGCGAGCCGATGCGCGGCCTGCGATCGGCACTCGTTCGAGCCGCGCGCTCCCCGTTCCCCGTACTGATCGAGGGGGAGAGCGGCAGCGGCAAGGAACTGGTGGCCCGGGCGATTCACCGCGCCAGTGCACGGCAGGACCGCCGCTTCTCGGCGCTCAACTGCGCGGCACTATCGGACGAGTTGGCCGAGACCGAGCTGTTCGGCCACGCTCGCGGCGCCTACACGGGTGCCGTTGCCGAGCGCGCGGGGCTTTTCGAAGAGGCGAGCGGCGGCACGCTCTTCCTCGACGAGGTGTCCGAGCTGTCCTCGGCCATTCAGGCCAAGCTGCTCCGCGTACTCCAGGAACACGAGGTCCGGCGGCTCGGGGAGGCGCATGTCCGCCGCATCGACACGCGCATTGTCGCGGCCACGAATCGGCCCCTGGCCGGCGAGGTCGAGGCGGGACGCTTTCGTCGCGATCTCCGTTATCGGCTCGACGTCGTCCGCCTCTCGATTCCGCCGTTGCGCGCCCGCCTCGAAGACGTACCCGCGCTCGTCCGCCACGTCTGGGCCGGGCTGTGCGAGAAGACCGGCAGCCGCGCGGTGCTCTCGCCGGCCGCGTTGGCCGCGCTCGGCCGGTACGACTGGCCCGGCAATGTCCGCGAGCTTCAAAACGTTCTGGCCTCGCTGCTCGTCGCCAGTCCGCCCCGAGGCGTTGTCCCCGCCACGCACCTGCCCGCGCATGTGCTGCGCTCGACGGTGCTGACCGCCTGTGGGTCGCTGGCCGTCGCCCGGCGGGAATTCGAGACACGCTTCGTGCGGGCGGCACTGGCACGCACCGAGGGACGGACATGTGCGGCCGCTCGCGATCTGGGGGTGTCGCGCCAGGGGCTGCGTAAGCTCATGGCGCGCCTCGGAATGGTCGGGCCCGCCGCCCCTTGAAGCCTGGGCTGTACCCCGTTCAATTTCCAGGGGCACGTCCCGCGCGACGAGTCTGCTCCGAAGCGATGCGAGCCCTGAGCGCGCCGAGCGCCCGGTCGTCGGGCGCCAGGGCCAGGCCTTCCTCCACGGCCCGGCGGGCGCGGTCGATGTCGCCGCCCTTGAGTGCGGCGTCGGCCAGCCGCGACAACAGCCCGACGGAGGGCCCCGTGTCGTCGATGGCACGGTCGAGCCAGCGCATGGCCGCCAGCGGCTCGCCGAGCCGCAACGACAGATCCGCGATGCGGCCGGCCACGCCTAGGCGGGGCTCTCGGTCGCCAACGAGCGCGATGAACTGCAGCAGCGCATCCCTCGCTTCGAGCAGACGGCCCTGCCGCTCGGCGACAGCGGCAAGGCGCGTAAAGGCCTCGGCCGAGACGGGCAGGCGCGTCACGGCCTGACGCAGCGCGCGCTCGGCCCCGGGCAGGTCGCCCGCAAGGGTCAGTGCGCGGCCGAGGTCGCTCATCGCCTCGCTGCTGCTGCTGGCATGGTTGGCCGCCTCGGTGAGCGCCTCGACTGCCTTCAGCAGCGCCACGCGGTCTCCGCGCCGCTCGGCGGCGGCCAGCCACACGCGCCCGAGAGCCGTGTAAGCCAGAGGGGAGTCCGGAAAGCGTTCCGCCGCACGGCCCAGGACGACAATCGCCTGGCTGTCGCGGCCGCTCGTGGCCAGCGCCTGTCCGACGGCGACCAGCCGTTCGGGCCGGCCGGGATCGAGCGTGGCCAGCGCTTCGAGCTGGTCGATGGTCCGCTGATGCTCGCCGAGCCCGGCGTACACCTCCGCCAGCGCCTCGCGTGGCCCCGGCGATGCCGGGGCGTCGGCGACGGCACGCTCGAGCGTCCGGCGCGCGGCCGCCAGATCGCCCAGGTCGCGCTGGCAGAGGCCGAGCACGAAACGCGCATCGGTGAGCGTGGCGTCGAGGGCGAGCGCCCCTTCGAGCGAGGTTCGCGCGTCGGCGAGCGCGCCGTGCCGGTACTGCGCGACGCCGAGCTTGTAGAACACCCGCGCATTCCGGTCGTCCAGCGCGACGTACCGGAGAAAGTACTCAACGGCGCGCTCCACGCGGCCAAGCTCGAGGCTGATGTCACCGAGCCATTCGAGCGGGCGGGTAGCCGATGGGTCGATGTCGGCGGCCCGGCGCAGGTCCCGCAGCGAGGCCTCGAGCTCGCCGCGCTCGTGGTAAACCCGTCCACGCTTGAGGTAAGGCACGGCCGCATCGGGCACGAGGGCCAGCGCACCGCTGTAGGCTTCGAGCGCCTCGAAGGCGCGGCCGGCAGCGACCGCCTCGTCGCCGCTCGCCACCAGCCGCACGAAATCCTGCTCGGTGGTGTAGGACGTGTAGGCCAGTGCCGCCACAACCCCACCCACCGCCACCAGCGCAAGCGCTCCGAGCGTCCGCCGCATCACCGCCGATGGTAGCAAACCCCGGGCCGACAGGAACTTTCGGCCGGAACCGGGTTCTAACATGGGTTAGACTGGCCATGACTCCGCACTTCCTTGGCGAGGACCTCGTGAAAGACGCAGGCGCTCTCGGCTGGTCTGATCTCGCGGGTGGGGAAGCCGCCCTAATCGAGCGGTGCGTGGCCGGCGAGGAGCTGGCCTGCGCCGAGCTCGTGGCCGGGCACGAGCGCATGGTCTACACGCTCGCGCTTCACCTCCTCGGCGACCGCGACGAGGCGCTCGACCTCTCGCAGGAGGTCTTCCTGCGAGTCTTCCGGACCATCCACTCGTTCCGCGGACAGTCCGCCCTCCGTACGTGGATCTACCGCATCGTCGTCAATCAGGCCCGCAACCGGCAGCGCTTCTGGCGCCGGCGGCGACGAGCCGACCAGGTTTCGCTCGACCAGCACGTGGAGGAGCACGGCGACCTGAAGCAGCCACCGGATGCCACCTCGCCCGACCTGGCGCTGGCGCGCAAGGAGATGGCCTCACGGCTGTGGGCCGCCCTCGACGAACTGCCGTTCGACCAGCGCACCGTGGTCGTCCTTCGCGAGATCGACGGCCTGAGTTACGAAGACATCGCCTTTTCGCTGGGCGTCGCTGTTGGCACGGTCAAGTCCAGACTGACCCGGGCTCGTCAGGTGCTGCGGCGCCAGCTTCGGGAGAGCCGCACATGATGCACGCCGTCTCGTGCGGGGAAGTGCAGAACCGGCTCGAGGAGTTCCACGACGGCGAGCTCACGGTCGAGGGGCGCGTGGCGGTTCAGGGTCACTTGCGTGACTGCGTCACTTGCGCGCTCGCAGCCGGCGAGCTCGACGAACTCCGCGACTCGCTGCGCGAGGCCGCCCTTGGGCTGCCCGACCGCAGCGCGCCAGAAGCCGAGCAGTTGACCAAGGGAGTTGTCGAGCGCGTGCGCGTCGAGGCCGAGCAGTCCTGGAGCGCCGAGATGCGGTCGTTGTTCCAGGACATGCACCTGG
>JADZBZ010000029.1 GCA_020851835.1 Acidobacteriota bacterium | reverse complement strand
GGCTGAAGTACGGAGGCAGTGCACTGGGCCGCGTGCCCGCCAGTTCGAGGCCGACGCCGCCCGTGCTGGCTTCGCGCACCGTGACCGAGACGCCATGCGCCGAGGCACGGATCGGTTCGATGTGCCGACGAGCGAACCGCCGGGCGGGTCGGCCTTCGGCCAGGGCCAGGGCGACAGACAGCAGCAGCGATTCGCGTGTGAAGGGCCGGGCAATCACGCTCACTTCGCCAAGCCTGGAGCCGGGGAAGCGGTTGGGGTCGCCCAGCACCACCAGCGGACGGTTGCTCCCGAGGCGGCGGATGAGTCCCGCGACATCCGCTTCACGCGGGACGAGCGTCATGTCCGCGATGAGGGCCTGGATGGGCTTGGCGCGCATGTCTTCCTCGAGACGGGAGAGGTCGGAACTGGCCACCGGGTCGTAGCCAGATTCGGCGAGCCACTCCACGACCGAGGCTCGTTCGGTGGGCTCAGGGCAGGCCAGGGCTATGCGGGCACGGTCGGGCATGGGCGCCCGTAACGCAAATCGCGGACCAGTTCAGCCTTTGCAGGAACGCGCCCGGAACGGCGGCGATGGCGCTCTCCGCCGGCCGGCCGCTGCCGGTTTCCGGGTGTGCGATCCCAGGATTGTCGGCGTGCTCGCTCTAAGATCGAGCCATGGCCAACGGACCGCCGACGGAGCGCGTACCCGCGTTTGTGAGGATCCCGGGCGGGTGGTTTGCCATGGGCACCTATATCCCTGGGCTACAATTTCTCGGATGACTCCTCGACGATTCTCCTTTTCTGCCGGCGCGGTGGCAACCGCGTCGGTCGTCCTGCTGATGGTCGCCTGCGGAGGTAGTGCGCCGCAGACCCCGGCCGAATCGGCGGTTCCACCGGTTCAAGGCGCTCCGGCCGCGGCGGCACCGGTGGTGACGCTCATCGAGCCCGCGCTCGGCTCGTCTTCCGGTCATATCGATCTGTTCCGCTGGGAACCAGTCGCCGGCGCCGACGGCTATCGTGTGCAGGTCACGGCGGCCGCCGACCAGCGCGTCGTCTGGGACAGCCCGGTCATCACCGGAACCGAGGTCGACCTGCCCAACACCGTCGCGCTCGAGCCCGAGAGCTACTACTGGCAGGTCACGGCACTCAAGGGCGGCCAGGTGCTGGTGGCGTCAACCCCGTCGCGGTTCCTGGTGACGCCGTAGCCGGCGGGCGGTGCGGGGGGCGCGGTCGGCTTGCCCGGCATGGCACCGGCCACGCGGCACGCTTACTTTCCCCAGCTCCGCAGCACTTTCATGTAGTTGGCCCGTTCGAACGCGGACGGGTCGGCCACATGGCGCTGGCTCATCGAGCCTTTGATCTGGGCCACCGCGCCGAATCCCTTTCGGTCCATCCAGCCTGCCAGGCCATCTACCAGGGTCTTCAGGTGGCCGGGCCCATGCTCGAGGAGCGCCGATGTCGTCATCACGACGTCGGCCCCCGCGAGCAGGTACTTCGCCACCTCGGCGCTCGTGCGCACGCCGGTCGTCGCCGCCAGCGAGGCGTCGACCCGGCCGTGCAGCACCGCCAGCCACAGGAGCGGCAGCCGGATCTCCGCCGGTGAGCTCAGCTCGATCGTCGGCGCCACCTCCATCCGATCCAGATCGAAGTCCGGCTGATAGAAGCGGTTGAAGAGCACCAGTCCTTTCGCGCCGGCCGCCGCGAGCCGCGTGGCCATCTCGCCCATGGCGCTGAAGAACGGGCTCAGCTTCACCGCCACTGGAATGGGCACAGCGCCGGCGACCGCCGAGACGATGGCTTCGTAGCGGTGTTCGACATCGCGCCCGCTCACCGAGGGGTCGGCGGGGATGTAGAAGATGTTGAGCTCGATGGCGCTGGCCCCGGCCTCGTGCAGCAAGCGTGCGTAGTCCACCCAGCCGGAGGAAGTAATGCCGTTGAGGCTGGCGATGACCGGCACGTCCACGGCCTCGCGGGCGCGGCGCAGCAGGTCCAGGTACGCCTCGGGGCCGGCCACGAAGTCACCGATCGGCGGAAAGTAGCTGGTGGCCTCGCCGGTGCTCTCCGCACCTGTCGCGGTCAGGGCCGCCAGGGCCTCGTTCTCCCACCGGATCTGCTCTTCGAAGAGCGAGAAGAGCACGATGGCCGAGGCGCCGCCGTCCTCGAGCCGGCGGATGCCGTCGAGGTCGTGCGAGAGCGGTCCGGCCGACGCGACCACGGGGTGGCGCAGCGGCAGGCCGAGGTAGGAGGTCGACAGATCGGGCATCGGCTACCTCAGGAGGGCGAGGTCCTCGTAGCGTTTCCAGCGCCGGTCCACCGCCTCTTGCGCGGCCTTCATCAGGGCCTCCCCGCGCGGCGGGTCGCTCAGCAGCAGCATGCGGTAGCGCAGCTCCCGCTCGGCATAGGCGCGGAACGGCATGGTGGGCCGCACCGAGTCGAGGGTGAGCGCCGGCTCGCCTTCGGCCCGCAGCTCGGGGTTGTAGCGCACCAACGGCCAGTAGCCCGTGCGCACGGCGCGGCTCTGCTGATCGAGACCCATGCGCATGTCGATACCGTGCGCGATGCAGTGCGAATAGGCCAGCACGAGCGACGGCCCATCGTAGGCCTCGGCCTCGCGCAGCGCGTCGAGCGTCTGCTGGGGGTTGGCTCCCATGGCGATCCGCGCCACGTAGACGTGCCCGTAGGCCATGGCCTGCAGGGCCAGGTCCTTCTTCTCGGTCTGCTTGCCCGCACTCGCGAACTTGGCCACGGCGCCAAGGGGCGTGGACTTGGAGGCCTGGCCGCCGG
>JADZBZ010000028.1 GCA_020851835.1 Acidobacteriota bacterium | reverse complement strand
CGGTCATGGCAATCACCAGACGGCCGGTCTGCTGACCCGGCAGGCCTTCGAGGCCGCGGCCAACCCCGCGATGTTCCCGGAACAGGTGGCGGCGGGGTTGCGGCCCTGGCGCGCGCGAAAGCTCTATATCGGTGGGGTGCGGGAGAACGAACCCTGGACGGTCGCGGTCGATACAGGCGGTTACAGCCCCTGGCTTGGCGATTCGTTCGACACCGTCGCGCGCACGGGACTGGCGTTCCAGCGATCGCAGAACGGCGGTCGGCTGGTACCCACCCAGGGCCCGGTGTTCGGATACTACGAGCGTGTCGATGCGGCCGCCACCGACGCGAAAGAAGCAACATTCTTCGACGGGATCGACACGACGGTGGCGGGCATCTTCCGGGCGCTCGGACGTCCCGAGCCGGATGGCGCGGCAGCTTTGTTGGCGCCCGTCGACGCCGCGGTGCAGGAAGCCCTTTCCGCCTTCGACGCGCGCGACCCTTCGTCGATCGTCCCGGCGCTGGCGCGCGGGCTCGCGGAGGCGCGCTTCGCGGTGGAGGCGCTGCCAGGCGAGCCCGACGCGGCGCTCCTGCTGAGCCGAAAGATCGAGCAGTTCCAGATGGCCATCAACACCGCACTCGGATTGGAGCTGATGGCCCTCGCCGAGCCGGCACGGGCTGCGGAGCCGGACGGCCCGGCCACGGCCTTCTCGCCGCCGCCGATTCTGGGAGCCGTCGTGCCCGGGCAGACCTTCGACGTGGCCGTCTCGCTATCGACCCGCGGGAATGCGCCGATCGAGCAGCCGTCGATCACCCTCGACACGGGGCCGGGGTGGCAGACCGTACTCGAACGCATCAGCGTCGCCGATTCGACCAGTGCGCCGCCGCCCGACTGGCGCCGGCCCGTCCGCACCAGGTTCACGGTCAGGCTCCTGCCCGACGCCGTAATCAGCACGCGCCCCTACTTCTCGCGTCGGTCGCTGCAAGACTCACGCTACGACATCGCGGACCCGTCGCAGTTCGGCAAGCCATTTTCGGATCCACCGGCCAGCGCCGTCGCCCGGTACCGCGTGAACGGAGTACCCGTGAACATGCGTGCGACGGTGCGACGGCGGGAACCGCGCCTCCCCTACGGCGACGTGACCCCGGAGCTGCGGGTGGTCCCTGTCCTGTCGGTCACGGTCACGCCAGCCACGGCGGTCGTGCCGCTGTCGGCGGCCGCCCGACGCGTGGCCGTCACGGTCGATCTCCTCAACAACCGGGACGCCGGCAGCACCGGCACGGTCCGGCTCGAGGTCCCGCGGGGCTGGTCGGTCGATCCGGCGAGTGCCTCGTTCGCCCTGGCACGTGCCGGCGAACGCCTGGCCGTACCGTTCACCCTCGCAGTGCCACGAATCGAAGACCGGCCGTACGAGGTTCGGGCGGTCGCTACGTCGAACGGCCGCGACTACGCCGAGGGCTTCGAGGAACTCGACTTCCGAGACCTGGAGCCGCGCCATCTCTATCGCCCCTCCACCCTCAACGTACGCGGGCTCGACGTGACGATCGTGCCCGGCCTGAAGGTGGGGTACGTGATGGGCATCGGCGACCAGGTGCCGCAGGGTATCGCGCAGCTCGGCTATGAGGTGACGCTGCTGGACGAGGCCGCGCTGGCCGCCTCGGACCTGTCTCGATTCGACGCCATCATGACCGGTACGCGGGCGTATGCGGTGCGCGACGATCTCCGCACCTACAACCAGCGCCTGCTCGACTACGCGCGGAACGGCGGCCACCTGATCGTCCTCTACAACACGCAGGAACTGGTGCCCGACCGGTTCGCCCCGTTCCCCGGGGAGCTCACGGCCCGGGCGGAGGAAGTGTCGGAAGAAGACTCGCCCGTGGACATCCTCGCCCCCGACGCGCCGATGCTCACGTTCCCCAATCGCATCACGAAGGCCGACTTCGACGGCTGGGTCGAACAGCGCGGCTCCAAGTTCTGGAGCGCGTGGGACAAGGCCTACCTGCCGATCATCGCGACCTACGACACCGGGCAGGCGCCACAGCGCGGCGGCTGGCTCTGGGCACGTGTGGGCAAGGGACATTACACCTACTTCGCCTACGCCTTCCACCGGCAGCTCCCCTACGGCGTACCGGGTGCCTACCGGTTGCTGGCCAACCTGCTGGCGCTCGGAAAGAGCGGTCAGTAGGCTTTCGCCGCCCGCCCGTCAACCCGTGGACAACCGCCGGCCCCGCGCGAAGACGAAGTACGCCACCACGGCCAGCCCGAGAAAGGCGAACGAAAAGACGATGCCCTCACCCGGCCCGGTAAAGAAGATGTAGAGCCACAGTGCCAGCGACAGCAGCGCGGGAAACGGGTAGAGCCACATCGTGAACGGCTGCGGAATGTCGGTCCGGTAGCGCCGCAGCAGAATCACCGCCGCGCACTGCCAGATGAAGCGCACCAGGATCTGCACCTGGATGAGCCAGCTCACCAGTTGCCCGAGCGAAAAGAAGCAGAAGGGAAGCGAGATGAGCGTGATGGCCACCAGCGACACGTAAGGGAAGTGCTTGGTGGGATGGACCCTGGCGAACACGGCGAAGAAGTCGCCGTCGCGCGCCGCGGCAAAGGGGATCCGCGAGTAGCCCAGGATGGTGGCATAGAGCGACGCGGCCGCCACGAACAGGATGAGACCGGTCATCACCATGCCAGCCAGGCGCCCCGTGCCCGGGTCGGCAAAGGTTCGCGCGATGAACTCCGAGGCGATGGTGCGCAGGTCCGCCGCCTCCCGCCACGGGATCAGCCCGAGAATCACCACGCTCATCGCCATGTACAGGGCGGCCACGATGACGATGGAGAGCACGATGGAGCGCGGCACCGTGCGGCCCGGATCCACGATCTCCTCCCCGATGTTGCACACCTGGTTGTAGCCGCCATAGCTGTACATTGCCAGCACGGACGCCGCACCCAGGCTCGCCGCCAGCGAGGCGTCGAACGAGTACGCGCGGGCCGGGAAGTCGAACGCCATCGACGGCGAGAAGGTGAACATCCCGACGACGATGACCCAACCGACGGTGACCAAGACGCCGACGAGCATGACGACGGCGAGACGGCCGATGGACTCGATGTCGCGCCACAGCAGCGCCCCCATGCCGAGGCACACCGCGGCCGCCATCAGGTTGTGCTCGACGGGGGTCATCGACGTCCAGACAAACTGCAGGTAGTCCGAGAAGCCCACCGCGCCGCCGGCGATGGAGAGCGGGGCGACGAGGATGGTCTGGAAGATGAACAGAAAACCCATCAGCCGTCCCAGGCCGAAGGGCTGGAAGGCTTCGCGCAGGTAGAGGTAGCCACCGCCGCTGCCCGGCAGGGCCGCCCCGAGTTGCGCGTACACGAGGCCATCGGCCAGCGCGAGGATGGCGCCCGCCACCCACGCGTAGAGGATGTGCGGGCCATTCATCGCCTGAACCATGAAGGGAATGGTCAGGAAGGGCCCCACGCCCACCATGCTGATGATGTTGGTGGAGGTAGCCTGCAACAGGCCCATGCGTCGATCGAGTGTGGATGGCGCGGACAACACGTCGACTCAGGTGGAGGCAGGTTCGGCTCTCACAAGCACAAGACCTCGACCAGCCGCCTAGCCGCGGCTTGTGAAGGCACCAGCGGGTTGAGCGCCAGCGCCGCGACCATGGACTCGCGCGTGCCCGTGCGCACCGCCTCGATGGTCGCACGCTCGAAGGTCTTCACCCGTACCACCAGGTCTCGCACCTGCGGCGGCAGAGCGCCCACGTGCAGCGCCCGCGGGCCGCTGGCGGTCACGATGCACGGCGCCTCGATCACATCGTCGTCGGCCAGTTCCGGGATGTTGCCGCGGTTCAGGACATTCAGCGGAATGATGGCGTTGGTGTCGTGCACAATCCCGCGGATGGTGTGGAGGGCGATCTTGTCGTATCCCGTGAGGTGCGCCCACGGTGCGGGCGCGGCAGCACCGTCGGGGGCGCCGGACTCGAGTTGCATGTACCCGGCACTGCGCTGGGCTAGATAGCCCTCGTAGCGCGCCACGGGATCGGCCACGCCCTTCTCCAAGTCGGCGAACAGGTCGCGCGTCAGGCGGCTGATGATGGCGCCGCGAGTGTCGCCCGCCGCGCGCAGGTTGGCCACGGCCCGCTCGGGCGAGTCGTAGTAGAAGACGTACTCGGTCGGCAGCAACCGGATGTCGCGCAGCCGCGCGGTCGAGAAGAGCGGCGTCCGGTAGACCCTCGCCAGGGTCGCCTCGTCATCCCAGAGCCTGGCCAGTTGCGGCCGGCCGCGCCACCAGACTTCGCGGATGAAGCCGAGGTGATTGAGACCGACGTAGTCGAACGTGCAGGCCTCGGCGGGCTGGCCGAGCGCGTGCGCCACCTCCTGGAACACCTCGCCCGGCGTGTCGCACACGCCGACCACCCGGGCCCCGGTTTCCGCGATGAGCGCCTGCGTGACGAGCCCGGCCGGGTTGGTGAAGTTGATTATCCAGGCATCCGGGGCCAGACGCATCACCTCGCGCGCGTACGCCACGAGCGCCGGGATGCTGCGGACGGCCATGGCGAAGCCACCGGGACCCACCGTTTCCTGGCCGACCAGGCCCAGGGCGAGGGCCGCCTGTTCGTCGCGCGTGCGTGCCTCGATGCCGCCGGCGCGAATGCTGGTAATGACGAAGGCGGCTCCGTCAATGGCGGGCGTCGGGATGGCGTGGGTCGTGACGCGGGCGGCGCCCGATCGCCGAGCCGCCAGGTCGGCCACGATCCGCAGCCGGTGCTGATCGGGGTCGTAGAGCGCGAACTCGTCGATGCCCAGCTCGGCCCGGGCGAGGCCGTTGACCAAGAGCGGCACGCGCACGCCGGCGCCGCCAATGACGGCCAGCTTCATCTGTGCGCTCCGCGCGTGGCGGACGGCCACCGGCAGGCGGCGGCCGCCTCCTCCGCGGGCGGCAGGGCGTCGAGACCTCCGGCCGCTCGCGTCGAGAGGCTCCCAAGCACGACGCCGGCCCGGAGGCAATCGGCCACGAGGGCGCCCCGCACCAGGGCGGCGAGAAAGCCGCCGTTGAACGCGTCGCCGGCGCCCGTCGTGTCCACCACCGTCACCCGAGGCGCCGGCGCGCGCAGCGGCGCCGCGCCGGCCCCGAGGACGATCGCGCCCAGCGGCCCGCGCTTCACCACGATGTTGCGGGCCAGCCCTCTCCACCGCGCCACAGCCACCGTCATCGTCCGGGCCGCGGTGTACAGCCGCGCCTCCGCCTCGTTGACAAACACCCAGTCGAGCGCGCCGAGCAGGGTCCGGAAGCCGCGCCGGCGCGGCAGTTCATCGTGCCAGCCGAAGTCCCACGACGTGGTGACGCCGCGAGCGCGCAGGCGCGCGAGCACCGCCGCCCACGCCTGGAGGTCACGCGGGCCCATGGCGACGTGCACGTGCCTGGCGCGCGGCAGGCGTCGAGAGAATCGGGCGAGCAGACGCGCCTCGAGGCCGGCATTCGCGCCGTCGAACGTCACGAAGGCGCGGTCGTGCCGCGTGGAGAGCGCCACCGACAAGGCATGCGGCTCTCCGGCCTTGCGCAGGTTGCGCACCTCAACTCTCTCCATCGCCAGCCGAGCGGCGGCGCCCTCGGGCAAAGCACTGATGACCTCTACCTCGGCGCCCAGGCGTGCCGCGGCCACTGCGGAGATGAGCGCGCCGCCGCCGAAGGTACGCGCGAAGGACGGCGTCCGCAGCTCTTCGCCGGCTCGCGGCAGGCGGGCGAGGTCGTGGAAGATGAGGTCCTCGAATGCTTCGCCGACGGAGACGAGTTCAACGGGCAGGGCGTGTCCTCGGCGGCAGCTTACTGCACCGTGACCGGATAACTCACCTGACGGCTCGCCGCGGCGTCGCCGGGCTTCTTGAGTTCGAAGGTCAAGGTGGTGCTGCCGGACTTGACGGCCTTGAATCGGAACACCTCGATGCCGCCGCCGCCCGGTATGGCCTCGTACGCCGCGACGCCGTCGGAGGCGACCACGCCGCCCTCCAAGCCCGTGCGCAGAGACCACTGCGCGCCGGCGGCTCGGTCGGCGGTCAGCCGGGCCGTCATCCGCTGGCCGATCCGCAGGTTGATGGGCCAGCCTGCGGCCAGGTCGGTAACCATCGCCGCCGGGTCGGACTCACCCGGCGCGGTGGCCCCGGCCTGCGTTGGGGGCGGTGCGGAAGGCGGCGCGGGAAACGACAGGACGGGCACGTCGGGGACCCGCGTCAGGACGTAGTTGAGGTCGGACGCGATGCGGCGGCCGTCCCTGTCGATCTGGCGCAGTTCCTGCTCGCTTACTTTCTCGAAGCGACGCGCGGCGGCGGCGTTGTCTCCGTCGAGGCGATAGACGGTCGCGCCGGGGTCCTCGGGCGTACCCTTCGCGATGGACCACTTGCCCCGGCTCGTGACTGCCTTCTCGCCGTCGCTGCTCATCGAGCCCAAGTAGGTCTCCTCGAGCTCGTAAGTCTGCGGCTCGCCGGAGGCTGGGTCCTGCAGCAGCATCAGCTCGGTGCGGATACCGGCGCAGTCGGCGCACGGCAACACCCCGGCCCAGCGGCTGGCCCCTGCTGGTTGGCTGAAGATACCGGCGACCAGTGACGGGTCGATGGGCTTGAACACCGGCGCCTGGGAGGCTGGCTCGGCGGGTTCCGTGCCCCCACCACAGGCAGCGGCCACGGCCACGATGGCACCGATGAAACCCGTCAGCGACGAACGACGAGGCATGCCGGTATCTTACCCGCGCGGCTGCACGGCTGAATACCACGGCCGGACCTGCCCGCGGCGGTCTCGTCCGCGCCGGCGCGTTCTTTAGTACTATTCGCCATCGTGCATCCAGACCTCGAAGAAACCATCGCCTTCCACGAGGCCATCATCGCGGAAGGCGGCAAGGCCCTCGTCGGCTACGACCTGCCGAAGGTGCTCGCCAATGTCGTCCTGCTGTCGGAGATCCCCACCACCTACGACAAGAAGGAGCAGCGCCAGGTAAATTCGGGCAACCTCCTGCTGCGGGGGGTGCCTGGTGTCGGCAAGACGTTCTTCGGGGTCATTCTCGCCGCCATCAGCAACGCCAAGTTCGCGCGCATCCAGGGCCGCGCCGACATGCAGCCCACCGAGGTGGTGGGCTTCCAGATGATCAACCCCGCCACGGGCGAGCTCATCACCGAGTTCGGGCCGCTGGCCGAGGCCGAAGTCATCCTGCTGGACGAGATCAACCGCATTCCTCTCAAGTCGCAGAGCGCCTTCCTCGAAGGCCTGCAGGACCGCACGGTGACCGTCGGCAAGACCACCTACGAACTGCCGGCGTTCAACTTCGCCATCGCCACCATGAATCCGGTGGAGCTCGGCCAGGGCACCTTTCCGCTGTCGGAAGCGGCGACCGATCGCTTCGCGATAATGGTCAACATCGGGTACCTGCCGGCCGAAGAAGAGCGCAAGCTGGTGCACTTCGACTTCAAGCACATCCGCCTGAACCCGCTCATGGCCAAGGAGCGGATCATTCAGCTGCGCGCGGCGATCACCGAGCACGTCTTCCTGCACGATCGGCTGGGCGACTACATCCAGCGCCTAGTGGCCACCACGCGTCCGTACAACCCGGACACCGACTGGCGCATCCACTCGGCGTCCGAGCTGGTGGAGACGGGCGTGGACCTTGGCGCCTCGCCGCGCGCCATGATCTGCTGGGGCCGTCTGGCCAAGGTGTGGGCGCTGCTGATGCGGCGGCGGGACGAAGTGTATCCTGAGGACATTCAGGACCTGGCGCAGTACGTGCTCGGGCACCGCGTCTGGCTCGGCCCCCATGCCGCCAGCCATGGGCTCACCACCGACGCCGTCATCAAGGACGTGATCGAGCGGGTGGCGATACCCTAGGAGTAACGCCCGGGGCCGAACCCCAGGCGAACCCCAGATCCCCGCAGCAGCAGCCATGCGCACGCGCGAGCAGGACGTCGAACCGCTCATCAACCTCTCGGAAATCACCGAGGTGGAACTGCTCATCCTCAAGCGGATGCGCGAGTTCACGCCCGGCGAGCACTCGAGCCTGTTTCACGGCACGGGCTTCGATTTCGTGGGGCTGCGCGACTGGCAGTCGGGCGACCGCTTCGAAACCATCGACTGGGCGCAGTCGTCCCTCACCAACTTCAGCCCGCTCATCGTCCGCGAGTTCGAGCAACCGACCACGTCTGGCGTGATCATCGCCGCCGACCGGTCGGCCTCGACGCGGTGCGGGATGGACGGTGTGCCGATTGCGGTGATCATCGCGCGCGCGATCGCGACCATCGGTATGTCGGCGGTGTTCTTCCAGGACTCGATCGGCCTGGTCACTTTCGACGTCGGTTCGGGCCGGCTTGGCGCCGTGCGGCCCCGCATCGGCAAGGGACAGGTCATCCACTGCCTCGAAGCGTATGCGGAGGGACGCGGGCTGCAGGACCTCGAGGTGGCCGGCAGTCTCAGCGCCACGCTCATCGGCTTCTCCCGGAAGACCTCGCTGGTGCCGGTCGTGTCGGACTTCCTCTTCGAGGAGGTGGACACGGTGCTGAGCGAACTGGTGCTCGCCAATAACGTGCACGATGTCGTGGTGGTCATCGCCGACGCGTCGTACGCCTTCGAGCTGCCACGGGTGTCGTCGGGCTGGATCGAGGCCTTCGACGTGGAGTCGGGTCGGACCCGCCTGCTGTCGCGGCGCGAAGCGCAAGGCCTGCAGACCCGCGTCAAGGCGTGGCAGGACGATGTGGAACAGCGGGCCCGCCACGCGGGCCTGGACGTGCTGCGGGTGAGCGCCGACCAGACCACGTTCGACATCGCGCTGCTGGAATGGGTGCACGAGCGGAGGTTGCGGCGGAAGCGGTGAGCGAGCGTTCCGGGTACGAGTCGGGCCTTGAACCCGACGAGGGCAGGAGAGCGAATGAGGAGAGCGGTGACGGTGGTGGTGCTGGCGGCGCTCATCGGCGCGGCGCCGGCGTGGGCGCAGGAGCCGGATCTGGTGAATGTCGAGGTGGAGCCCATCACGTGCTGGTGGCGCAGCTCGACCTCGGCCGTACGATCGGGTGAACCCTTCTGGCTGACGCTCACCTGCCAGGTCGTCGAGACCCAGTCGACCACGGTCGTGCCCGACCAGTCGAAGCTCGATCCCTCGGTCGTGCAGCTCGAGCCATTCGAGGTGATCGGCGGGTCGCACGCGCCCGACATGCGGGTGCCCGGCAAGCGCTTCTTCCAGTACGAGTACCAGCTGCGCCTCATCAACGAGGGCGCCTTCGGCGCCGATGTGGACGTGCCCGAACTCCAGCTCACCTACCGCATCGAGAGCCAGGTGGGCCGGGGCGAGGCCGTTCAGGGACGCGACCTCACCTACAACCTGCGCCCCATCTCGATCCGTCTGATGTCGATCGTGCCGGAAGACACGATGGACATCCGCGAAGCGCCGGCGACGGCGTTCCAGGCAGTAGAGGCCCGCGAGTCGCGTGCCGACCTGCTGCGCCTGGTCGGCGCCATCCT
>JADZBZ010000027.1 GCA_020851835.1 Acidobacteriota bacterium | reverse complement strand
CTCAGAGGCTAGACAGATCGCCAGATCTCGAGATCATGAGCTCAACAGATTCGCCATCTTCGAAGACCCGCATCGCCGTTCTTGGCGCCGGCCCCGGCGGATACGCGGCTGCCTTTTACGCCGCCGATCTGGGCATGGACGTGACGCTCATCGGGGAAGAGAAGAACCCTGGCGGCGTGTGTCTGTATAGGGGCTGCATACCGTCCAAGGCCCTCCTGCACGTCGCCAAGGTCATCGACGAGGCGCACCAAGCCTCGGACTGGGGTGTCACCTTCGGGGCGCCGAAGCTGGATGTCGACAAACTGCGCGCCTACAAGGATCGTGTGGTGGACAAGCTGACGAGCGGCACGGGCCAGGTGGCGAAACTGCGCAAGGTGCAGTACCTGCAAGGCCGCGCGTCCATCGTCGATCCGAAGACGCTGCGCGTGCAGAAGGCGGGGGGCGGCGAGGAGACGGTGAGCGCGGACTACGTCATCCTCGCCACCGGGTCGCACCCCACCCGCGTTTCGTCGCTCTCGCTCGACTCGCCGCGGGTGCTCGACTCGACCGGTGCACTCGACCTGCCGGAGATCCCGAAGACGATGCTGGTGATTGGCGGCGGGTACATCGGGCTCGAACTGGGTTCCGTCTACGCCGCGCTGGGTACCAGGGTGTCGGTGGTCGAGATGACGCCGGGGTTGCTGCCCGGGGCCGACCGCGATCTGGTACGCATCCTCAGCCAGCGTGCGGAGAAGGTATTCGAGAAGATCCACCTGTCGACGAAAGTGACGGGCATGAAGGAGGCTCCGGGCGCCAAGGCGTCGGCGCCAGCGACGGGCGTGTCGGTGAGCTTCGAGGGTGAAGGGGCCCCGAAGAATCAGACGTTCGACTACGTGCTGACGGCCATCGGCCGGCGGCCGAACGCGAGTATCGACGGGCTCGACCGCACGAAGGTCAAGGTCGACGCGAAGGGGTTCATCGAAACCGACGGCCAGCGGCGCACTGGTGAGCCGACGATGTTCGCGATTGGCGACGTGGCGGGTGAGCCAATGCTGGCGCACAAGGCGTCGCACGAGGCGCGCGTGGCGGTGGAGGCCATCGCCGGGCACAAGGCCGTGTTCGAGCCGGCGGCAATTCCCGCGGTGGTGTTCACCGACCCGGAAATCGCGTGGGCTGGCCTGACCGAGGCGGACGCGGAAAAGCAGGGCTTGACGGTGGAGGTCGCGCGGTTCCCCTGGGGCGCCTCGGGCCGCGCCATCGCCATCGATCGCGTCGACGGCCTGACCAAGCTCGTCATCGATCCCAGGACCGAGCGTATTCTCGGCGTCGGCATTGTGGGCGCCGGCGCGGGGGAACTGATTGCGGAGGGCGTGCTCGCCATCGAGATGGGCGCCACGGCGTCGGACGTGAAGCTCACCATCCATCCGCACCCCACGCTGACCGAGACGGTGATGGAAGCCGCCGAGCAATTCTTCGGGCAGGCCACGCACGTCTACAAGCCAAAGAGAAAATAAATCGACCGGTCTTTCAGCTACCGGGCGGCCCCCTCGAAGGCGTCAGCCTGTTCGTGCGCGTGGTAGGAGCTGCGCACAAGGGGACCCGCCTCGACGTGCACGAAGCCCAACGCCATGGCCGCTCGCTTCAGCTCCCGGAACTCATCCGGGTGATAGTAGCGCGTCATCAAGGCGTGATCAGGGGAGGGCCTGAGGTACTGGCCGATGGTGAGGATGGAGACGCCGACACCGCGCAGGTCCTTGAACACCTGCACGAGCTCGTCGTGCTCCTCACCCAGGCCGACCATGAGCCCGGTCTTGATGGGGATGTCCGGTGCGTAGGCCCTGGCCCGCTCCAGGAGTTCCAGCGTCCGGGCGTACTTCCCGCCTGAGCGGGCCAGGCGATACAGGCGGGGGACGGTCTCGGTATTGTGGTTCAGGACGCCCGGGCGCGCGTCGAGGACGGTCTTCAGCGAGTCGACTTCGCCCTTGAAGTCGGGAATCAGCACCTCGACTCGCGTGCTCGGCATACGGGCCTTGATCTCGCGGATCGTCGCGGCGAAGATGCCGGCGCCGCCGTCGGGCAGGTCGTCGCGATCCACCGACGTGATCACGGCGTAGGTGAGCCCCATCGTCTGGACGGCCTCGGCCACGCGCACCGGCTCATGGACGTCGACCGCACCGGGCCGGCCGTGGGCCACGGCGCAGTAAGTGCAGGCGCGCGTGCACACGTCACCCAGGATCATGAAGGTGGCCGTGCCATGGTGCCAGCACTCGCCGATGTTGGGGCAGTGGGCGTCTTCGCACACGGTGTTCAGCTTCAGGTTCCGCATGATGCCGCGGAGCCGCAGATAGTTCTCCGACCCGGGCGCGCGAACCTTGAGCCACTCGGGCTTGGGCTCGCGAGGCTTGATGGATGGCAGTGGACCTTCGACCATGCTGGAGACTAGTTTAGCTGAAAGACGAATCCGACCAGCCGCTGGACTGCGCCACCTCGGTCGGGGCACACTACCGGGCAACCGCCCATCACCAGATCACGACTTCACGAGATCACCAGATGCCGAATCTCTCCATTACCTGGCTCGGCCACTCCTCGTTCCACCTCCGCACCCCGGGAGGCCTGCACGTGCTGTTCGACCCGTGGTACACGGGCAACCCCAGGTTTCCCGAGGCCGCGCGCCCGAAACAGGCCGACCTGATCCTCGTGTCGCATGGGCACAGTGACCACATCACGGACGCCGCGGCGATGGCCAAGTCCACCGGCGCCACGGTCGTCGGCATCTGGGAGGTTGCGACGTGGCTGGGCATCAAGGGCGTGCAAGCCGTGGAGCCCATGAACAAGGGCGGCACGGTGACCACCAAGGGGCTGCGGATTACCATGACCGACGCGGCTCACAGCAGCAGCTTCGACGACAACGGCTTCGTCTACCTTGGAGAGCCGGCCGGCTTCATCGTCGGTCTCGAGAACGGCCAGACGATCTACTTCGCGGGCGATACGGCGCTGTTCGGGGACATGAAGCTGATCGGTGAGCTCTACAAGCCCGACATCGCCTTTCTGCCGATCGGCGATCGCTTCACCATGGGACCCGATACGGCAGCCATGGCCGCACGGTGGCTCGGCGTCAGGCAGGTGGTGCCGATGCACTGGGGCACGTTCCCGCTGTTGACCGGCACTCCCGATGCGTTGAAGCGGCACCTGGCGGGCAGCGGCATCGAGGTGCTGGAACTGAAGCCCGGCGAGACGGCGGAGTAGGGAACCGGCCTTCGTCAGCCGGCCATCGTCAGCGGCGCATGGCTGCGGCTACGCCGGGGCGAGCCGCCAGCTGGCCGACCAGATAGTTGGCGAAAGCGTCGCCAATCTGCTGCGAGGTCATCGGGCCGGCAGGGTCGAACCACTTGCTGATCAAGTTCACCGCGCCCATGATGGCGAACTCGATCATCTTGGGATCGCCGGGGGCGAAGATGTCCGCGTCCATGCCTTCCTGGATGATCGCGCGCATGCCCCGATCGAACTCGTCGCGCTTGGCGATGGCCTTTTCGAGCAGCGGGGACGACAGGGCTTCCGGATCGAGCGTGAGCGCGGTCGCCTGCAGTTCGTCCAGGATGAGATGCACGAAGGCCAGGATGAGCTTCCGGAGCTTCTGGTCGGCGGGGATCGGCTCGTCGCGCACCTCGCGCATCAGGTGGAGAAGGAAGTCGAGTGAGTACTCGTGGCAGGCGTAGAGGATGTCCTCTTTGTTACGGAAGTAGTAGTAGAGGCTGCCCTTGGTCATCGCGAGCGCCGAGGCGATTTCGTCCACGCTCGCCCCGTGATAGCCGCGCCGCCGGAACGCCGACGCTGCGCTCTTCAGGATGGCGATGCGCCGATTGCCGGCCGCGGACCCGCGAACGGGGGACTTCCTGCGTGCCCGCGTGCGCTTCGGCTCCACGGCTCAAGAGTAACACGAGTTTGAACGAGTGTTTAAGCTGTAGTAGACTGCGGCCGTGGACAGCGCAACCCAATCGCCATCCATTTGCTTCGAGACTTCGCCCGAGCAGTACCGCCACTGGAAGCTCGCCTTCGACGGGTCCATCGCCGCACTGGCCATGGACGTGCAGGAGGATGCCGGGCTGCGGCCCGGCGACTACAAGCTGAAGCTCAACTCCTACGATCTGGGCGTGGACATCGAGCTGGCTGACGCATTGCAGCGGATTCGGTTCGAGCATCCTGAAGTGCACGGCGTCATCCTCTCCAGCCTCAAGCCCCGCATCTTCTGCGCCGGCGCGAACATCTTCATGCTGGGAACCTCGGGCCACGGATTCAAGGTGAACTTCTGCAAGTTCACCAACGAGACGCGCCTGGGCATGGAGGACATGAGCGCGCACAGCGGCATCAAGTTCCTTGCCGCGCTCAATGGCATCTGCGCCGGCGGAGGCTACGAGCTGGCCCTCGCGTGCGACGAAATCTATCTCGTGGACGATGGCAGCGCGGCGGTGTCGCTGCCCGAGACGCCGCTGCTCGGCGTCCTGCCCGGCACGGGCGGGCTCACGCGCGTGGTGGACAAGCGCAAGGTGCGCCGAGACGTGGCGGATCACTTCAGCACGCTGCCGGAAGGCGTCCGCGGCCGGCGGGCCGTCGACTGGCGCTTCGTCGATCGAGCCGTACCCACCAGCCAGTTCGCGGAGGTCGTGCAGGCGCGGGCGCGTGAGCTGGCCGCGCAGTCGGATCGGCCCGATGCGGGCCCGGGCATCACGCTCGGTCCGTTGAACCCGACCGTTGACGGCGACACGTTCCGCTACCGGTACGTCGCCGCCTCGATCGACCGTGAAAAGCGCACCTGCGACCTCACGGTCTCGGCGTCCGACTCGCCGCAGCCCGCCACGCCGGAGGCATTTCTCGAGGCCGGCGATCAGGCGTGGGCGGTACGCGCGTTTCGCGAACTGGACGACTGTGTACTCCGCCTGCGGTTGAACGAGCCCGAGATCGGCACCATCATCCTGCGCGCGACCGGAGACCTTGCGGCCGTGCTCGTCGTGGACCACGCGCTGGCGGAGCACCGGGATCACTGGCTGGTGCGCGAGATCATCGGTCTCATCCGGCGGACTTTCAAACGCGTGGACCTGACGGCGCGCACGTTCTTCGCGCTCATCGAGCCCGGCAACGCGTTTGCCGGCACGCTCTTCGAACTGGCGCTGGCGGCCGATCGGGCCTTCATGCTCGACGATGCCGATCGGCCGAACGCGATTCAGCTCTCGGCGGCCAATGCGGGGCTCTACCCGATGAGCAACGGTCTCACCCGTCTCGAGACGCGCTTTCTGGGCGAGCCCGATTCGGTTGCCGCGGCCCTCGCGCACGACGGTCCCTACGATCCGCAGGCGGCGGCGGCGGCCGGCCTGGTGTTCGATGCTCCCGACGACATGGACTGGGACGACGAGATTCGCATGGCGATCGAGGCGCGCACCGCCTTTTCACCCGACGCTCTGACGGGCATGGAGGCCAACCTGCGCTTCGCGGGCCCGGAGACGATGGAGACGAAGATCTTCGGCCGGCTGACGGCTTGGCAGAACTGGATCTTCCAGCGGCCCAACGCCATAGGTGAACGCGGCGCCCTGGTAACCTACGGAAGAGAAGGGCGCCCCTCCTTCGACTGGAGGCGAACGTAGTGATTTCGAGTGAACGCATCCCGAACAACGTCAACCTCGGCGGCGACAAGCGCCTGCAGCGGGCGCTGGAGCACTGGCAGCCGGCCTATCTGGACTGGTGGCGGGACATGGGGCCCCAGGGGTTCCAGGATCATCACCAGGTCTACCTCCGCACGGCGATCAGCGTGGATGCGGCGGGCTGGGCGCACTTCGACTACGTGAGGCTGCCGGAGTACCGCTGGGGCATCTTTCTGGCCGAGCCCACCCGCGATCGGCGTATCGGTTTCGGGGACTTCAGAGGCCGGCCGGTGTGGCAGGAGGTGCCGGGCGAGTTCCGCAACCAGCTCCGCCGCTTGATCGTGGTGCAAGGCGATACCGAACCGGCCAGTGTCGAGCAGCAGCGTCAGCTCGGAGCGCACTGTCCGAGCCTGTACGACCTGCGCAACCTGTTCCAGGTGAACGTCGAGGAGGGTCGACATCTCTGGGCCATGGTGTACCTGCTGCACTCCTACTTCGGCCGCGACGGCCGGGAGGAGGCCGAGGCCCTGCTCGAGCGGCGCAGCGGCAATACCGACACGCCCCGGATGCTCGAGGCGTTCAACGAGCCCATCGACACCTGGCTCGATTTCTTCGCTTTCACGATGTTCACGGATCGCGACGGCAAGTCGCAGCTGCTGTCTCTTTCCGAGAGCTCGCTGGACCCGCTGTCGCGGACCACGCGTTTCATGCTCACCGAGGAGGCGCACCACATGTTCGTCGGCGAGACGGGCATCTCGCGGATCCTGGAGCGCACCGGCGAGCTGCTGAAAGAGGCCGGGTTCTCGGGCGACGTCCGGAAGTTGGGCGGCATCGACCTTCCGCTCATCCAGAAGTTCATCAACTTCTGGTTCAGTCAGAGCCTCGACCTGCACGGCCGCGAGGTGTCGAGCAACGCGGCTGCCTACTTCGCCAACGGTCTCAAGGGCCGCGCCGAAGAGGGTAAGTTCGACGATGACCACGTGCTCGCCGCCAACCTGTACGTGCTCGACATGATGGACGACAGCGGCCGCATCATCCGCGAGGAGGTCCCCATGCGCAACGCCCTCAACGAGGTGCTGCGCGACTGGTACGTGGGCGACTGCCAGGCGGGCGTGGACCGCTGGAACACGCGCGTTCTCGAGGCGAACGGCCTGTCGGAGCGCCTCGCGCTGCCCTCACGCAAGTTCAACCGCAAGGTGGGCGTCTACGCCGGCAAGCATTTCAACCCGTTCGGCGAACCGCTCACGGCCGAGGAATGGGCGCGGCGCCGGTACGAGTGGCTACCGTCGCCCGGGGACAAGGCCTACCTGCACAGCATCCAGGCGACGCCCGTATACAAGCCGGGCCAGTTCGCCAACTACATCGCCCCGCCCGCACGCGGCATCAACCGGTTGCCGATCGATTTCGAATACGTGCGGACGGAGGTCTAGCGGCCCGCCAGGCCAGAGTTCACCGGAGAGCAGGCGGAGAGACCCGACGACACACGGCCAACACACTCGCCGTACGGGGTGCCGGGACAATGGGCCACGGCATCGCCCACGCCGCGATGGCTGCCGGCTACACCACCAGGCCGTACGATCCCTCGCGGATCAACGATGGTGATGCGGCCCTCGAGGGCTTACCGGCGGTTCATGCGCTGTTGGGCTTCGCGGTAGCGCGGCGACTCGGGCGGCACCTTCGCGTACGCGTCGCGAGCCTTCGCCGGGTCTCGCAGCCGGCGCTCGTACAGCTCGCCAAGCCTGAACCAGACCTCGACCGGGTTGCCCTGAAACTGCCTGGCCATGTGCTCCCAGACCTGCGCGGCGGCCTCGTAGCTGTTCATGTCCTCGTAGCCGCTCGCCAACTGGTTCAGCGCGAGCATCGTCTCCGGATCGCCCGGGAACTGATCCGCGATGGCCCGGAGCGTCACCAGGACTGCGGGGACCTCGACGTTCAGGACGGGGTCCATCGCCCGCAGTTGGCGCCGCTGGGTCTCGACCTGGCGCCGCGCCTGGAGTGCCTGCTTGGCCTCGGGCGTCGAGGGAAAGTCTCGCGCGATCTCGCCAAAGAGCGCGTAGCTTTCCGACTGCCGTTGTTGATTCCGGTCGCGCAGCAGGAGCAGCGCCCGCCGCAGCTTGCTCTGGGCCGCCCGCGCATGGTGGGCGAACCGCTGGTCGAACTCAATGTAGGCGGCCATCGCATCGTCGGACCGGCCCGCCTGCTCCAGGGTCTCGGCGGCGAGAAAGGCGGCATCGGCCCCAACGGGCGACGAGGGGTAGTCCAGCAGGATCTGGCGAAGGTCGGCCACGCCCTGATCGAGGAGTCCACTGCCGAGCTTGGCGCGCGCGACGTCGAGTCGCTGGGTGGCCGCGGCGTCCGGGGAGGGCGACGGTGCGGCGGCTGGCGTGCGCGGTCCCGTCGCGGCCTTGGCAGCGGGCGGAGGCGTGGCGGCCGGCCGCGGAGGCAAAGGGGTGCCGGGGGTGAGGTTCGCGCGGGCGGCGGGCGGCGCCGGTGTCGGCTCGGCTTCGACGACGGGCGGGGTGTCCGGGCTCGGCGTAGCCTCGAGGGAGAGCGGTGACGGCGTGCCGGAACGCATCATCACGAAGAGACCTCCCGCGACCGCGATGACGGCGACGATGGTGGCGGCCACGGCAAGGACCCAGGGTGTCGTCGACGCACCGGCCGTTTTCGCCGGCACCGCGACCTGACCTGGCAATCCAGGCGGGTCCACGAGGGTTGCCGCGGGCGGAATGGCCTCACGAGACAAGGCGGCTGTGGCGGCGGGGGCTGGCCCGGTTGGGGGCGACAGCATCACGGTTTCGCCGGGCAGCCGCCCGCTGCCGGCTCCAGGTGCCGGCGGCACGCGCCTCGTGCCCGAGTCGCGTCGCAGGCGCTGGAGGTCGGCTCGCATGTCGGCCGCGGTCTGATAGCGGAGTGCCCGCTCTTTTTCGAGTGCCTTTCCGACGATGAGGTCGAGTTCGCCCGGCACGGTGGGATTGATGCGGCTCGCGGGCAGGGGGTCTCGGTTGAGGATCCCATCGAACACCACGGCGGTGGTGTGGCCGGGGAAACTCTGGCGTCCGGTCGCCATCTCGTACAGCACCACGCCGAACGAGAACAGGTCGGTGCGGCTATCCAGTTCTTCTCCGCGTGCCTGTTCGGGTGACATATAGGCGATGGTGCCGACCGTGGTGCCGACGACGCTCGAGAAGTGCCCCGCACGAGTGTCGAACAGGGCGTCTGCGCCGCCGTGATGGCGCGCGTCCGGCGCCAGCTTGGCCAGTCCGAAGTCCAGAATCTTCACCTGTCCGCGGCGGGTGATGAAGATGTTGGCGGGCTTGATGTCGCGGTGCAGGATGCCCTGGGCGTGTGCCGTGTCCAGCGCCTCGGCGATCTGCGAGGCGATGTCGAGCAACTGAGGCAGCTCTAGGGGTCGCCCGGACAGACGCTGATCGAGGGTCTCGCCGTCGAGCAGTTCCATCGCCAGGTAGCACTGCCCCTCGTGCTCGTCGAACCCATAGATCGTGCAGATATTGGGGTGGTTCAGCGAGGAGGCGGTTCTCGCTTCCCGGCGGAAGCGCTCCAGGACATCGTCGGCGGACGCCGTTCCCGCCGGCAGCACCTTGATCGCGACCTGGCGGCCGAGTTTCAGGTCCTGGGCGCGGTACACGACGCCCATTCCGCCGGCGCCCAACTGGTCGAGGACGCGATAGTGACCGACGGTCTGGCCGATGAGGGTGGTCGACACGAGTCCGAAGGCAATCGTACGCTCGACGCGCCTTGACAGGGAAGGCCTCAGACGCAGATCATTGAATTTGAAATCTCGTTCCGTCTAATGAAACCCCCTGCACCTGAGCCGGCCCGAGCGTCGCAGACGTCAATCGACAAGGCTCTCGAGCTGTGTGAACTCCTGGCAGGCCAGCCGCGCGGGGCCAGCCTCTCCGACGTGGCCCGCACGCTTCGCCAGCCCCCGTCAACGGTGCATCGCCTGCTGGCGGTGCTCAAGCGGCGCGGCTACGTGCGCCAGGACGAGG
>JADZBZ010000026.1 GCA_020851835.1 Acidobacteriota bacterium | reverse complement strand
CGAAGTTCAAGGCCGAGGTCTACGTCCTGTCGAAGGACGAGGGCGGCCGCCACACGCCGTTCTTCAACGGTTACCGCCCTCAGTTCTACATCCGGACGACCGACGTGACCGGCTCGCTGCACCTGGGTGAGGGAGTCGAGATGATCATGCCCGGCGACAACACGCAGATTTCAGCCGAGCTGATCGCGCCGGTGGCTCTCGAAAAGGGCGCCCGCTTCGCGATTCGCGAGGGCGGGCGCACTGTGGGCGCCGGCACGGTCACGGAGATCATCGAGTAGGGCATCGGGAGGCGGCAGGCGGAGAAACGCTCTGAGTAACCGGGCGTTTGCCGTGTGCCGTCTCGCGTCCGCCGACGAGGAAGCAGATCATGCGCGACATCATCCAGATGGCCTGTGGCGAGTGCAAGCGCCGTAACTACAGCACGACGAAGAACAAGAAGAAGACGACCGAACGCATCGAGCTGAGCAAGTACTGCCGTTTCTGCCGCAAGCACACGCCGCACAAGGAGCAGAAGTAACGGGCGGGACGCACAGGCCAGTAGCTCAATTGGTAGAGCACCGGTCTCCAAAACCGGGGGCTGGGGGTTCGAGTCCCTCCTGGCCTGCCAGATCAGACGTGAGCGGTCGAGGAACGTGCAGTGGCAACTGAGACGACAGAACAGACCGGCGACGCGCAAGGCACCCTCGGCTGGTGGGGCCGGTGGCGCGAGTTCTTTTCACTGGTGCGCAGCGAGATGAAGCGCGTGACCTGGCCCACGCGCCGTGAAGTCTACGCGACGACGGTGGTGGTCATCCTGACGTCGGTGTTCTTCGGGTTGTACCTGTTCGGCGTCGACTTGATGTTCAGCGCGGGCGTCCAGTGGGTGCTCCACCGATTCAGCGCGGGAGCGGTATGACCGACGACGTCACCAAGCACTGGTACATCGTCCATACCTACTCCGGCTTCGAGCGCAAGGTGGCCGAGTCGCTCGGCGAGCGCGCGAAGGCGTACGGCCTGGGCGAGGAGATTGGCGAGATCCTCATTCCGACCGAGGACGTGGTGGAGATGCGGGGCGGGCGCAAGGTGGTGTCCTCCAAGCGCTTCTTCCCCGGCTACCTCCTGGTCGAGATGAACATGACCGACAACGCGTGGCACGTCGTGAAGAACACGCCGAAGGTTACCGGCTTTGTCGGTGCGGGCGCCAAGCCGACCCCTCTGACCAAGGAGGAGGTCGAGCAGATTCTCGATCAGGTCAAGACCGCTGCCGAGAAGCCCAAGCCGAAGTACTCGTTCGAGAAGGGCGATCAGGTGCGGATCAACGAGGGCCCGTTCGCCAGCTTCAACGGCATGGTGGACGAGGTCAACGCCGACAAGAACACCCTGAAGGTGATGGTCACCATCTTCGGGCGTTCGACGCCGGTCGAACTGGATTTTTTGCAGGTAGAGAAGCTGTAGGGGAGCGCCGGGCGTCAGCCGCGGCGACGATGAAAGCGACGTATGGCGAAGAAGGTTCAAGGCTTCGTGAAGCTCCAGATTCCGGCGGGCAAGGCCACGCCGGCACCGCCCGTGGGCACGGCCCTCGGCCCCCACGGCGTGAACATCATGGACTTCTGCAAGACGTTCAACGCGAGGACGGCCAAGGACGATGGGCTCATCATCCCCGTGGTGGTGACCATCTACTCGGACCGGTCCTACACGTTCATCACCAAGACGCCGCCGGCGGCCGTGCTGCTCAAGCGCGCCGCCAACATCGCGAAGGGATCGGCCGAACCCAACCGCAACAAGGTGGGCACGGTCACGGCGAAGCAGGTCGAGGAGATCGCGAAACAGAAGATGCCCGACCTCAACTGCGAGTCGTTGGAGGCCGCGGTGAGGACGGTGGCGGGCGCAGCGCGATCGATGGGACTCGACGTCATCCAGTAAGGCGTTTATGGCTACTCACGGCAGGAAGTACACGTCGGCGAAAGAGCAGGTCGAGGATCGGCCGTACGCCCTCGACGAGGCGGTTCCGCTCCTCCAGAAGATCAAGTTCGCCAAGTTCGACGAGACCGTCGCGTTGTCGATCCGTCTGGGGGTGGACCCCAAGCATGCCGACCAGATGGTGCGCGGCACGGTCGTGCTGCCGCACGGCCTGGGGAAGTCCAAGCGGGTCATCGTGATTGCCGGCGCCGACAAGCAGAAGGAAGCCGAGGAGGCTGGCGCCGACCTGGTGGGCGGCGATGAGTTGGTGGAGCGGATTGGCGGCGGCTGGGTGGACTTCGAGGCCGTGGTGGCCACGCCCGACATGATGCGCTCGGTGGGCAAGCTCGGCAAGGTGCTCGGCCCGCGCGGGCTGATGCCGAACCCGAAGACGGGGACCGTGACGCCGAACGTCGCGCAAGCCGTCAAGGAAATCAAGGCGGGCAAGGTCGAGTTCCGCGTGGACAAGACCGGCATCGTGCACGCCCCGGTGGGGAAGTTGTCGTTCCCCCCCGAGAACCTCATCGAGAACGCGTCAGCGCTGCTCGACAGCATCGTCCGCGCGAAGCCGTCGGCCGCGAAGGGAAAGTATCTGCGCAGCATCACCGTGTCCTCGACCATGGGCCCGGGCGTCCGCGTGGACGAGACCCGCGTGGAAGCCGCGGCGAAGCGCTAGGCGCCGGGGAGAACGAGAATCATGGCAGTTTCACGAGCCGAGAAGGAAACCGAGCTGGCCGCGCTCGCCGGCGTCTTCGAGGGTGCCGACGCGGCCATTCTCGTCGACTACAAGGGCATCAACGTGCCTCAGGTGACCGACCTGCGCCGCGAGTTGCGGAAGGCGAAGGCCGGCTACAAGGTCGTCAAGAACACGCTCGCCAGACGTGCGTTGAAGGGGACGAAGTTCGAGATTCTCACCTCGCACTTCGAGGGCACGACGGCGGTGGCCTACACGGCTGCCGATCCGGTGGCCATGGCCAAGACGCTGACGGCGTTCATGAAGAACGCGCCCGCGATGCAGATCAAGGCCGCGGTCGTGCAGGGCCAGTCCATCCAGGCCGCCGAGGTGACCGAGCTGGCCAGCCTGCCGGGCAGGCCCGAACTCTACGCGAGGTTCTTGGCCGTGTTGCAGGGCCCCGCTACCAACCTGGTGCGCGTACTGAACGCCGTGCCCCGCGACCTGATGAGCGTGCTCGCGCAGGCCGAACAGCAGCGCAAGTCATCGTAGACATATTCGCCGGATCGACGACGGGTTTCTCAAGGAGCAGAGAGCAATGGCCGAAGTGAACCAGCAGCAGGTGATCGACTACATCAAGGGCATCAGCGTGATGGAGCTGTCGCAGCTCGTCAAGGCGCTCGAGTCCGAGCTCGGCGTGACCGCGGCGGCGGCCATGCCCATGATGGGGATGCCGATGATGGGGGGTGGCGGCGCGCCAGTGGCCGAGGAGCAGACCGAGTTCACGGTGATGCTGACCGAAGTGGGCAGCAACAAGATCAACGTGATCAAGGCGGTCCGCGAGGTCACCAGCCTGGGTCTCAAGGAGGCCAAGGACCTGGTCGAGAGCGCGCCCAAGCCGATCAAGGAAGCCGTGGCCAAGGATGAGGCCGCGGCGATCAAGAAGAAGTTCGAGGACGCTGGCGCGAAGGTCGAGATCAAGTAGGTCTCGATCGTCGGACCTCGGGATGGACGGGCACCGGGAAGGGCTCCGGTGCCCGGCGCGTCTTTGGCCTTGGCCCCGGCCCTCGAGCACAGCATGTACAGCCTTCCGAAGAACGTCTACCGCGAGCGCAGGGATTTCTCGAAGATCAAAACGACGGTACCGATCCCGAACCTGATCGAGATTCAGCGGAAGAGCTACGAGCGCTTCCTGCAGATGAACCGGCTTCCCGCCGAGCGGGAGGACCAGGGACTGCAGTCGGTGTTCAAGTCAGTCTTCCCGATCAGCGACTTCCGGGAGAACTCATCGCTCGAGTTCATCGAGTACTCAATCGGCAACTGGGAGTGCAAGTGCAGCAAGCTTCAAGGCCTGCACCACCTCCGGAAGCCGTGCAGGAGCTGCGGGCACACCCTCATCGCCGATCCATACGGCGACAAGGACGTGCTGTGCCCGAAGTGCGGCACGCCCAACCAGGCGCGCGGCGATGTCTGCGACATCTGCGGCCATACGGTGGCGCTCAAGCTGAAGTACGACGTGGACGAGTGCCAGGAGCGGGGCATGACCTATGCCGTCCCGCTCAAGGTGACCATCCGGCTCGTGGTGTGGAACAAGGACCCCGAGACCGGCGTCAAGACCATCCGCGACATCAAGGAGCAGGAGGTCTACTTCGGTGACATCCCGCTGATGACCGACAACGGCACGTTCATCATCAACGGCACCGAGCGGGTCATCGTGAGCCAGCTGCACCGCTCGCCCGGGGCGTTCTTTCACTCCGAGGACAAGAGCCTCTACGTCGCGCAGATCATCCCCTACCGCGGGTCGTGGGTCGAGTTCGAGTACGACGCCAAGAACCTGCTGTACGTCCGCATCGACCGCAAGCGGAAGTTCCTGGCGTCGGTATTCCTGCGCGCCCTGGGGCTGCGCGGCGCCGATGAAATCATCCGGGCGTTCTACTCGGTCGACACGGTGCAGTTGCGCGATAACGGCCAGCACTGGGTGGTGGCCGACAGCCTGGTGGGGCAGCGCTCGCGCCGCGACGTCAAGATCGGTGACGTCAGCATCAGCGAGGGCAAGAAAATCACCAAGGTGCACCTCGAGGGCCTGCGCAAGGCCGGTGTCAAGGACATCGAGGTGGCCGACGAGGCGCTGCAGGGCGCCTACTCGGCCGGCGACATTGTCGACCCGGCGACGGGCGAGGTGCTGCTCGAGGCCAACGAGGAGCTGACTCCGCGCGTCATCGCCCTGGCGCACGAGAAGGCCGTGCCGCAGATCGAGGTGTTCTTCTCCGAGCGCGACGACGTGGGACCGATCCTGTCCCAGACGCTCAAGAAGGACCCGATCCGCACGCACGAAGAGGCGCTCATCGAGATCTACCGCCGCCTGCGCCCGGGCGACCCGCCGACACTGGACAGCTCGCGCACGCTCTTCGAGAACATGTTCTTCAACCCGCAGAAGTACGACTTCTCGCGGGTCGGCCGGCTCAAGCTCAACACCAAGCTGGGCCTCACCACGCCGCTCGACGAGAAGATCCTGCACCCGCAGGACTTCTACGAGGTGATCAAGTTCCTGCTCAAGCTGCGCAAGAACGTAGCGGCGGTGGACGACATCGATCACCTGGGCAACCGGCGCGTGCGCTCGGTGGGCGAACTGCTCGAGAACCAGTTCCGCATCGGCCTGGTCCGGATGGAGCGCGCCATCAAGGAGAAGATGTCGGTCTACCAGGAAATGGCGACCGCCATGCCGCACGACCTGATCAACGCGAAGCCGGTCATGGCCGCGATTCGCGAGTTTTTCGGGTCCTCGCAGCTGTCGCAGTTCATGGACCAGACCAACCCGCTCTCCGAGGTCACGCACAAGCGGCGCCTCTCGGCCCTGGGGCCGGGCGGGCTGTCGCGCGAGCGCGCCGGCTTCGAGGTGCGCGACGTGCACCCGACGCACTACGGGCGCATCTGCCCGATCGAGACGCCGGAAGGCCCGAACATCGGCCTCATCAGCTCGCTGAGCAGCTACGCGCGCATCAACGAGTTCGGCTTCATCGAGTCGCCCTACCGCAAGGTCAAGAACGGCCAGGTGGTCGACTTCGTCATGGTGACCAACGCCGGCGGCCACGCCAAGTACAAGAACGGTGAAATCGTCGAGGCCGACGAACTGGTCGGCGCCGACGGGCGGTCGAAGAAGAAGGGCGTGGAGTTCGAGCCCTACTGCTTCTACCTCTCGGCGTGGGAGGAAGATCAGTACATGATCGCCCAGGCCAACGTCGAGCTCGACGAGCACCTGCGGCTGAAAAACGAGCGCGTCAACGCCCGCCAGGCGGGCAACTTCATCCTCGCGCCGCGCGACCAGGTGCAGTTCATCGACGTCTCGCCCAAGCAACTCGTGTCGGTGGCGGCCTCGCTCATCCCGTTCCTCGAAAACGACGACGCGAACCGCGCGCTGATGGGGTCGAACATGCAGCGCCAGGCCGTGCCGCTGCTCCGGGCCCAGGCGCCCTACGTGGGCACCGGCATGGAGTACATCACGGCGCGTGACTCGGGCGCCGTGGCGGTGGCCCGGCGGACGGGCACCGTCGATTTCGTCGACTCCACCCGCATCGTGGTGCGCGTCGAGAGCCTCGAGGGCGACGAGACCAGCAAGGAGATGGGCGCGGACATCTATCCGCTCACCAAGTTCAAGCGGTCCAACCAGAACACCTGCATCAGCCAGAAGCCCATCGTGCGCGTCGGGCAGAAGGTGCAGAAGGGGCAGGTCCTGGCCGACGGTCCCTGCACGGAACTGGGCGAGCTGGCGCTGGGCCGCAACGTGCTGGTGGCCTTCATGCCCTGGCGCGGCTATAACTTCGAGGACGCCATTCTCGTCAGCGAGAAGCTCGTCCGCGACGACTACTACACCTCGATTCATATCGAGGAGTTCGAGATCGAAGCGCGCGACACGAAGCTGGGTCCCGAGGAGATCACGCGCGACATCCCGAACGTGTCGGAAGGGTATCTCGCCGATCTGGACGACAGCGGCATCATCCGTATCGGCGCGTCGGTGAAGCCGGGCGACATCCTCGTGGGCAAGGTCACGCCGAAGGGCGAGACGCAGCTGACGCCAGAGGAGAAACTGCTGCGCGCGATTTTCGGCGAGAAGGCCGGCGACGTGCGGGACGCCTCGCTCATCTGCCCGCCGGGCATCGAGGGCATCATCGTCGGGGTGAAGATCTTCTCCCGCAAGGGCATCGAGAAGGATGACCGCGCGAAGGCGATCGAGCAGGACGAGCTCGACATGATGGAGAAGAACCTGCAGGACGAGATCCGCATCCTTCACGACGAGACGAAGAAGCGGGTCGCGCAGATGGTGCAGGGCCAGACGCTGCGGGCGGATCTCTTCGACGAGTTCGGCCGCGAGCGGCTGGCGAAGAAGGGCGCGGTGCTCAGCACCGAGGTGCTCGAGACGCTGCCCTACAGTGCCATCGTGCGGGCGAAGCTCCAGGCCGACGACGTGACGCTCGAGGCCGACCTGCGGCGCGTGGAAGAGCGCACCGAGCGGCAGGTCGAAGTGATCCGCAACGTCTTCGAGGAGAAGAAGGAGAAGATCCGCCGTGGCGACGAACTGCCGCCAGGGGTGATCAAGCTCGTCAAGGTGTACGTGGCGATGAAGCGCAAGCTGTCGGTCGGCGACAAGATGGCCGGCCGCCACGGTAACAAGGGCGTCATCGCGCGCATCCTCCCCGAGGAAGACATGCCGTACCTGCCGGACGGCACTCCGGTGGAGATCGTGCTGAATCCGCTCGGCGTGCCGTCGCGCATGAACGTCGGGCAGATCCTCGAGACGCATCTCGGCTGGGCGGCGCACGCCCTCGGCCTCTACTTCGCGACGCCGGTGTTCGACGGCGCGCTCGAGCCCGAGATCAAGAAGTGGCTCGAGCAGGCCGACCTGCCGTCGAGCGGCAAGACCGAGCTCTACGACGGCATGACCGGCGAGAAGTTCGAGCAGGACGTGACGGTGGGCTACATCTACATGCTCAAGCTGTCGCACCTGGTCGACGACAAGATCCACGCCCGGTCGATCGGGCCGTACTCGCTGATTACGCAGCAGCCGCTCGGCGGCAAGGCCCAGTTCGGCGGCCAGCGTTTCGGCGAAATGGAAGTGTGGGCGCTCGAAGCGTATGGCGCCGCGCACATCCTGCAGGAGTTGCTGACCGCGAAGTCGGACGATGTCACCGGCCGCGCGAAAATTTACGAATCAATCGTCAAGGGCGACGCGTCCTTCACGGCGGGACTCCCCGAGTCGTTCAATGTGCTCATCCGCGAGCTGCAGTCGCTGTGCCTTGACGTGGAGTTGATTTCCACGAAACGCAAGCCGGCGGAACTGACCGAAGAAGTCCCGGCCGAGCCGGTGCTGGAGGGTTGATGAACATGAGACCAAGCTTCACCGACGCCAAGACCACCCTGCGCGCCGACTTCGACGCGATCCGGATCAGTCTGGCGTCGCCGGAGAAGATCGAGCAGTGGTCGTTCGGCGAGGTGACCAAGCCGGAAACGATCAACTACCGCACCTTCAAGCCTGAACGCGACGGCTTGTTCTGCGCCAAGATCTTCGGGCCGATCACCGACTGGGAATGCCTGTGCGGCAAGTACAAGCGCATGAAGCATCGCGGCGTGATCTGCGACAAGTGCGGCGTCGAGGTGACGCAGGCCAAGGTCCGCCGCGAGCGGCTGGGCCACATCAAGCTGGCGACCCCGGTGAGCCACGTCTGGTTCTTCAAGGGCCTGCCGAGCCGTATCGGCCACCTGCTCGACATTTCGCT
>JADZBZ010000025.1 GCA_020851835.1 Acidobacteriota bacterium | reverse complement strand
TCGCCCGTACGCTCCAGCACAAGGCGCTGCTCTACGACAAGAGCGGCGAGGAGCACTTCAACCTCATCTCCGCTCTGCACAAGGCGATGCGGAACAGCGACCCGGATGCCGCCGTGTACTGGCTCGCGCGCATGGTCGAAGCCGGCGAAGACCCCATGTACATCGCGCGGCGCCTGGTCCGCTTTGCGTCCGAAGATGTCGGCAACGCCGACCCCCAGGCGCTGGTCGTGACCGTGGCGGCGCGGGACGCCGCACACTTGCTGGGCTTCCCGGAGGCCAACACGGCCCTGGCGCAGGCCGCGATCTATCTGGCCACGGCACCCAAGAGTAACGCCGTGTACCGCGCCTACCTGCAGGCCGCCGACGCGGCCGGGCGCGAGAACGCCGGCCCCGTCCCCCTGCACCTCCGCAATGCGCCCACGCGCCTGATGAAGGACCTCGCCTACGGCCGCGGCTATCAGTACGCCCACGACGATCCCGACGCCGTGGCCGACATGGAGTGCCTGCCCGAGAACCTGCAGGGACGCCAGTTCTACAGCCCGCCTGAGCGGGGCTTCGAAAAAGAAATCAAGCGCCGCCTCGACCTCTGGCGGGAGATCAAGCGGAAACGGCGCGAGCGCTAGTCTCGATTAGATTCGCTCGAAGTTCTTCTCGATCTCGCGCCGTGTGAGGCGCAGCATCACCGGCCGGCCATGCGGGCAGACCGTCGAGTAGGCGGTGGCCGCCAGTTCGTCCAGGATGTGCGCCATCTTCTCGAAGGTCAGCGGGTAGTTCGCCTTCACCGCCGCGTGGCAGGCCGTGAGCGCGGCGATGCGCTTGAGGCCTTCCTCCAGGGCCAACCCCCGGTCGAGGCCCTCCAGGTCGTCGGCCAGCGCCCTGAGCGCCGCGTCGCACTCCCCGCGTGGCAGCAGCGCCGGGATGGCCGACACTTTGATCGCATCACCACCGAAGTCCTCGATGTCGAACCCGAATCGCTGAAGGACCTCGGCCCGCATCACCAGGGCCTCACGTTCGGGCGGCCCCAGGTCGAGAACGATGGGCATCAGCAGGCGCTGGCTCTCGAGCGGCCGCTCCGTCAGGCGCTGCATGATGCGCTCGAACAATACCCGCTCGTGCGCGACGTGCTGATCGATGATCGCGATACCCTCATCGTCGATGGCGACGATGAACGTGTCGCGGAACTGCCCGAGCGGGATGAGCGGTCGCAGGCCGGGCCCGGACGCCGCCGCCGCGCGCGGCTGGTCGAACACCGCGGCGGGTGGGATCCCAGCCGGCGCGTCGAGGCCGTCCGGTCGGGGTGGCGCCCATCGCGAGGTGTACACGCCGCCGCCCAGGATGCCGGGAATGCTCTGTCCGACGGGGCGGCCGGGCTCCACGCCGGACGGACGCAACATCAGCTCAGGCGCCGCCTCGCGCTCCAGCGCGTCGCCCACCGCCCGGCGCACGATTTCGTGGACGAGCGACTGCTCCCGGAACCGCACCTCGGCCTTGGTCGGATGCACGTTGACGTCCACCCGGTCGGGCGGCACCTCCACGAACAGGTGCACTTCGGGGCTGCGCTCGCGGTTCGAGGCGACGCTGTAGGCGTCGAAGATGGCGTGGGCAATCGTCTTGTCCTTCACGATGCGGCGGTTGACGAAGACGTGCTGCGGGCCCCGGGTCGGGCCGCGCTCGGCCAGCGCCGCGATGTATCCGGACACGCGCAGGCCGGACGACTCTCGGCCCACTTCCACCAGGTCGGGCCGATCGCCGTAGAGCTGATAGAGCCGGTCTGAGACCGAACGCACCGGCGGACAGGACAGCACCTTCCGCCCGGCGTTGACGAGCAAGAAGCCCACGGCCGGGTAGCACAGCGCCAACTGCGTGACGGTGCGGGAAATCTGCGCGCTCTCGCCGGCGTCCGACTTGAGGAACTTACGACGGGCCGGGAGGTTGTGGAAGAGGTCGGCGACCTCAACCAGGGTGCCCTCTGGCCCGCCTGCCTCCATCACCGACTCGAGCACCCCGGCGTTTACGCGAATGTCGGTGCCGCTGGTGGCGCCTCGTGCGCGCGTGCGGAGCCGAAAGCGCGAAACCGAGGCCATCGACGGCAACGCCTCGCCCCGGAAGCCCAGCGTCACGATGGCGCCCAGGTCGTCGGCGCGCCGGATCTTGCTCGTGGCGTGACGCTCGAGGCTCAATCGCGCGTCGTCGGGATCCATGCCGATGCCGTCGTCCTCGATTCGGATCAGCTTCTTGCCGCCGTACTCGATGGTGATGGTGAGCCGAGTGGCCTCGGCGTCAATCGCGTTCTCAACGAGCTCCTTGATGACCGAGGCGGGCCGCTCGACGACCTCGCCGGCCGCAATCTGGTTCGCCAGGTCGTCCGGTAGCCGGGTGATGCGGCCCATCCCTAGCCGGCCGCGCTTCCTAGAGCCATCCCGCCCTCCGGAACCACCAGTACATGCCGCCGCACGACAGGAGCATCACGGCCAGGATCTCCCAGAACTGGGCCGTACCGCTTCCGACCAGGCTGGGCAGCGGCACGTTCATGCCGAAGAGACCCGTGATGACCGTGAGCGGTCCGAAGAGCGTCGCAATCACCGCCAACAGGCGTGAGACGTCGGCCAGGCGGTTCGACACGCTGGCCAGGTGGGCGTCGAGGATGCCCGTGACGCGGTCCTGGAACACGATGGCATCCTCGGCCATCCGCGCGAACTGATCGTAGACGTCCCGGAAGCGGTAGGCCATCTCCTGGTTGATGATCTCGAATTCCCGGCGGGCGAGCCGGCCCACGGCGTCGCGCTGAGGCACGACAATGCGCCGCAGCATCGAGATATCGCGCTTGACGGCGAGGATGTCGCCCATCAGCTCCGACCCGCGCGACTGGATGACTGCCTTCTCGATGTCGTCCAGGCGGTCCTCGAGCTCGTCGTACTCGGGCCGGTAGTGATCCACCATCGTGTCCACGATGCGATGCAGCAGCGCCACCGGGCCCTCGGCGAGGATGTGGCCCGTGCGCCCGCAGAGTTCGGCGACGTGGGCGATGCTGCGCCGCCGACCGTCGTGCACCGTCACCAGATAGCCCGGGCCGACGAAGAAATCCGTGTCGTGCGTGTCGAAGAGGTGCTGGTCGCTCTGGAAATTGATGCCATGGAGCACCAGGTACAAATAGCTGCCGTAGGACTCCACCTTCGGGTGGGCTTCGCGCTGCAGGGCGGATTCCACGGCCAGCTCGTGGAACCCGAAGACGTCGGTCAGCAGCCGGCCCTCGTCGGCCGTCGGCTCGGCGAAGTCGGCCCAAACCACCACGCCGCTGTCCGGCGACAGCCACGCGCGGTCGAGTGCGTCGGCCTGCGCCGTCGCGCCGTTCCGATGCACGAAGAAGCGGGTCATGACGCCAGGCCGGGACCGGAGGGCGAGCAGGCGCCGGTTGCCGGCGCGGCGCCGCTCGTTCCGGTCCTGCTACGCGGCCCTAGTCTCCCACCTTTACGCTGAGCGCCGCCTGCGCGGCCGCCAGCCGCGCCACCGGCACGCGATACGGCGACGCGCTGACGTAGTCGAGCCCGACCCCGTGGAAGAAGTGTACCGAGGCCGGGTCTCCACCGTGCTCACCGCAGATGCCCAGCTTCAGGTCGGGACGGGCGGCGCGTCCCTTCTCTACGCCGATCGCCACCAGTTGTCCGACGCCGGCGGCATCGAAGGTGGCGAACGGGTCCTTGTCCAGGATCTTCTTCTCCTGGTACACGCGCAGGAACTTGCCCGCGTCGTCGCGTGAGAAGCCGAAGGTCAGCTGCGTCAGGTCGTTGGTTCCGAACGAGAAGAACTGCGCCTCCGCGGCCACCTCGTCGGCGGTCAGGGCACCGCGCGGCACCTCGATCATGGTGCCGACCAGATACTTGATCTTGATGCCCTGCTCCTTCATCACCGCGGCGGCCACGCGATCGACCACCGTCTTCTGGTCCCGGAGCTCCTTCACGAGCCCGACCAGCGGGATCATGATCTCGGGCACGATCTTGAGGCCTTCCTTGTTGAGGCGGCAGGCGGCCTCCATGATGGCCCGTACCTGCATCTCGGTGATTTCCGGGTACGTGATGCCGAGCCGTACGCCGCGGTGCCCGAGCATGGGGTTGAACTCGTGGAGTTGCTCCACGCGCGCCAGCAGGCGCTTCTTCTCCTCCAGCGCCCGGCCCGACTGCCCCTTCGCCTCCATCGTCGCGATTTCGACCATGAGATCTTCGCGCTTCGGCAGGAACTCGTGCAGCGGTGGATCGATGGTCCGAATCGTGACCGGCGAGCCGCGCATCGCCTTGAAGACGCTGTAGAAGTCTTCGCGCTGCATCGGCAGCAACTCGGCAAGCGCCGCCCGCCTATCCTCCTCGCGCTCCGCCAGAATCATCCGCTGGACGATCGGAATGCGTCCCTCGCCGAAGAACATGTGCTCGGTACGGCACAGCCCGATCCCGCGCGCGCCGAACTTGTAAGCCAGCTCGGCCTGGTCGGGCTGGTCGGCATTGGCCCGCACGCCCAGGCGGCGGAACTTGTCGGCCCAGGTGAGCACCTGGTTGAATCGCCCGAAGATGTCCGACTGCTCCGGCGCCATCTTCCCGGACACCACCTGCAGAATCTCACTCGGATGCGATGAAACCCGGGCGATCTTCACCTCACCGGTGAGCCCGTCGAAGGCCACCCAGTCGCCCTCCTTCACCGTCTGTCCGTTGACCGTGAAGTGCTTGCGGTGCTCGTCGATCACCAGATCCCCCGCCCCGACGATGGAGGGCTTGCCCATCTGGCGGCCGACGACCGCTGCGTGCGAGGTCATCCCCCCGGTCGCGGTGAGCACACCCTGCGACACCCACATGCCGTGGATGTCGTCCGGCACCGTCTCGCGCCGCACGAGCACCACAGGCTTGCCCTGGTTCGACCAGCCCACCGCATCGTCGGCGGAAAACACCACCTGGCCGCAGGCGGCTCCCGGGGAAGCGGGCAGCCCCTTGGCGGCCACGGGAATGCGCTTCCACTCGGCCGGGTCGAATCCCGGCGCCAGCAACTGCGACAGCGCCTCGGGATCGACGATGAGCAGCGCCTCCTTCGGTGTGATCAATCGCTCCTTCACCAGGTCGGTCGCAATGATCACCGCCGCGTAGCCGGTGCGCTTGCCGTTGCGCGTCTGCAGCATGTACAGGCGGTCGTCCTGGATGGTGAACTCGAAGTCCTGGATGTCCTTGTAGTGGCGCTCGAGGCGCGAGGTGATCTGCCGCAACTGCGCGTACGCCTTCGGCATCACCTTCTCGAGCTCGCTGATGGGCTGCGGCGTCCGGATGCCCGCCACCACGTCTTCGCCCTGCGCGTTGATTAGGAACTCGCCGAAGAACTCTTTCGCGCCCGTGGCCGGGTTGCGCGTGAAGCCTACGCCGGTCCCCGATCGGTCGCCCGTGTTGCCGAACACCATCATCTGGACGTTGACGGCCGTACCGATTGAGTCGGGGATATCGTAGATGCGGCGGTATTCCTTCGCGCGCGGATTGTTCCACGAGCGGAACACGGCATTGCGGGCCATGCGGAGCTGGTCGTCCGGATCCTGTGGGAACGGCTTGCCGGAGTGCTTCTGCACCACCGCCTTGTAGGCCTTGACGACCCCGGCCAGCGCGGCCTCGTCCAGATCCGTGTCGAGCGCCGCGCCCCGCGCCTTCTTCACGGATTCGAACTCGTGCTCGAAAGCCGACTTCGGAATCTCGAGCACCACCGAGCCGAACATCTGGATGAAGCGCCGGTAGCTGTCGAGGGCAAAGCGGCCGTTCGACGTCCGGCACTTCAGCCCCTCGACGGCGCCGTCGTTCAGCCCGAGGTTGAGAATGGTGTCCATCATGCCGGGCATCGAGAACTTGGCGCCCGACCGCACGGAAACGAGCAAGGGGTTCTCGGTCGAGCCCAGCGTCGCGCCCGCCGCCTTTTCGAGCCGCTTGAGGTGCGCGGCGATTTCCGCATCGATGGCGGGCGGGAGCTTCCCGCCCAGCCTGTAATAGAGATTGCATGCGTCGGTCGAAATCGTGAACCCGGGCGGCACCGGGAGGCCGGCGTTGGTCATCTCGGCCAGGCCGGAGCCCTTGCCGCCGAGCGTGTCCTTCATGTACCGGTCGCCTTCGGCCTTGCCCTGACCGAAGAAATAGACGTACTTCGCCACGCCCTTTCTCACACTCCCGCGGGCCGGCGCGGTCGCCTTCCTGGCAGCCGAGGCCCCGACACGCTTCGCCGCCTTGGGAGACGCCTTCTTCGCTGGCGCCGCCTTCTTCTTCTGAATCTTCTTTGCCATGGGTCTCTCGTGCTCCTGCTTAGGCTTCGTCTTGCACCATCTCGGACGGATCCGCCAGCTCGAGGATGAGGCTTTCGAGCTGTGCCATCAGGCGGAGCCGCGACTCCCTCAACCCCTCGTCGTCGGCCATCACCAGAACGTCATCGAAGAACCTGGCGACCGTCGGGCCGAACTTGGCCGCCTCGCCGAATGCCTCGCGGTAGCCGTGCCCGTCAGCGACGGCCTTCTCGATCACCGGGCGCCGGGCGGCGATTTCATCGCGAAGCGTGAGTTCGGCGTCTTCGCGCAGTGTCATCGGGGCTTCGGTCGTCTCCAGAAAGCGGAATCGCTCGAGGGATAGATTCCTTGCGATATTGCGCACGCGCTTGAAGGTGGACGCCAGTTGAACGAATTCCGGAGAACCGGTCACTTCCGGCAGCACGGCCAGGCGGCGCCTGATCGTGAGCGGGCTCCAGCCGTCCGCGGCGCCGTGCGTGACGGCCCTCACGTTGCGGACGTGGTTCCCCCGTTGTTCGGCCACCGATCGCACGCGATCGGCGAGGAAGACCCACAGGCCCGCCAAGGCCTCGGGGTCGAAGCCTGACTGGCCGGAGGCCGCAAACGGCTCGGCGGCCTTCCCAATCAGCTCACCGAGGGTCACACGCGTCTCCAGGCCGGTCAACTCAGGCAGGTCCATCAGCGTCCGCACCACGCCCTGCGCCGCGCGACGCAGGCCGTACGGATCCCGCGAGCCGGTTGGCCGCTCGCCAGCCGCGAACATGCCGGCCAGCGTATCGAGCTTGTCCGCCAGCGACACGGCGGCCCAGGTCACCTCCGCCGCGCCCAGTTGCGCGCGGCCCGGCGGCGCGTCTGCCTCCACACCGTGCGGCAGGTAGTGGTAGTAGACCGCCTTCCACACCGATTCCGGACGCCCGTCCTCGCGCGCGTAGATGCCCCCCATGGTGCCCTGCAGTTCGGTGAGCTCCCGCACCATGTCGGTGGCCAGGTCGGCCTTGCAGAGGCGTCCGGCCTCGGCCGCGTCGGCGGCGAGGCCAGGTTGGCCGAGCACGTCTTCACAGATCCAGGCGGCGAGGCGGCTCACGCGATCGGCCTTGTGCTGGTAGGTGCCCAGATTCTTGTGAAACAGCACCGTGTCCAGACGCCGGACAAAGGCGTCGAGCCCCTGCCGGCGGTCAGCATCCCAAAAGAAACGCGCGTCGCGCAGTCGCGCCGTCAGCACGCGTTCGAGGTTGCGCGAGACCACCTCGGGCTTGTCGGGCTCCGTGTTGAGCACGGCCAGGAACACGGGCAGGAGCCGGCCCTGGTCGCTCACCACGGGAAAGAAGTGCTGATGATGAATCATCGTCGTCGCCAGGACTTCGTCCGGCAACTCGAGAAACTCCTCGGCGAAGCGGCCCGACAGCACGAACGGGTACTCGACGAGATCCGGAACCTCCTGCAACAGGGCCTGGCCGATCAGCGCCGTGGCGATGCGGCCTCCGCGCCGCCGAGCTTCGACGTCGAGTTCGCGCGCGATGCGGCTGTGACGCTCGTCGCGGTCGAGCACCACGAAGTGCTCGGCCAGCCGCTTGCGGTAGTCGTCGAAGCCCTTCACCTTGACCGCGCGGCCCGGGCGACCGCTGGTGGCGAGGAAGCGATGGCCGTAGGTGACGCTGCCCGAGCGCACGTCCTGGACGAGACCGCCTTGCGCGTTCGGCGTGCGTCCGATGGAGAACGGCACGACCCGCCCGCCGTAGAGAAAGACGATCCATCGGATCGGACGGCCGAACGGCAGATCGCCCTTTCCGTCGTCGAGCATCGCGTCCCAGCGCATCTGCCTGGGGAACGACAGCCCGCGCAGTGCCGCCGTCAGCACACCCGGCAGCACGTCCACCGCCGCCTTGCCGCGCTGATGCTTTCGCACGGCCAGGTAGACGCCCTTCCTGTCGGGGACTTCGAGCCGCTCCAGGGCCGACACCTCCACGCCCTGCTTGCGGGCGAACCCGATGGCCGCCGGCGTGGGCAGACCGGCGCCGTCGAAGGCCGCGCTCACGGGCGGGCCGGTCACCACCTCCTCGAGGTCGGTCTGGCGCTCGGAAACCCGCGCGAACCGAGCCGTCAGGCGGCGGGGCGTCGAGAAGGTTTCGACCGGTCCGTCCGCGCTCAATCGCGCGGCCTTCAGGCTCGCCTCGAGCGTGAGGCCGAAGGCCCCGCTGAGTGACGGCAGCCAGCCGGCGGGCAGCTCTTCGGTGCCGAGTTCGATGAGCAGTTCGCGATCCACTATGAGGTGTGCTCCCGTCCGGTCACGACGCGGCCTCGACGGCAGCGGTCTCGATGGCCGCCTGCTCCTCGGCGTACCGTCGGCAGATGGCGACGGCCAGCTGCCGCACGCGCAGGATATAGGCGGTACGCTCGGTCACGCCCACACTGCCGCTCGAGTCGAGCAGATTGAACAAGTGCGAGCACTTGAGGCAGTGTTCGAGCGCCGGCAGCAGCAGGCCGGCGGCCAGCAGCCGCTCGCCGAACGCGTAGATCTCATCGAACTGGCGCCGGTGGAAGGCGGCGTACGCCTGCGGATCGATGCCCGTGCCCTGATTGAAGGCGTACTTCGACTGCTCCACCTCTTCCCTCAGACGGACGGTACCGTAGGACACGCCAGGGGCCCACTGCAGATCGAACACGCTGTCCACACGCTGCAGGAACATGGCGATGCGTTCCAGGCCGTACGTGAGCTCACACGACACCGGAGAAAGATCGATCCCCCCGACCTGCTGGAAGTAGGTGAACTGCGTGATCTCGAGCCCGTCGAGCAGCACCTGCCACCCGATGCCCCAGGCACCCAGCGTGGGTGACTCCCAGTTGTCTTCCTCGAATCGGATGTCGTGCAGCCGCGGGTTGATGCCGCACGCCTCGAGGCTGTCGAGATAGGTTCGCTGTACCTCGTCTGGCGACGGTTTCAGGATCACCTGCATCTGATGGTGCTTGAACAACCGGTTCGGGTTCTGCCCGAACCGGCCATCGTCGGGCCGGCGCGAGGGCTGCACGTAGGCGACGCTCCACGGCGTAGCGCCCAGCACCCGAAGCAGGGTCTCGGGGTGAGACGTGCCGGCGCCCACCTCGAGATCGAGCCCCTGCTGGATGAGGCAGCCCTTCGAGGCCCAGAAGGCTGACAGCTTGAGAATCAGGTCTTGGAACGTCACTCAACAACCCGGTCAAGGCGCCGGTACGCGGCGCAACTCGTGAATCACTCGAATCGAACGCGGCTCGCGGTCGAGAAGCGAGCGAATCAACGTCCGGTGTACGGCCTCCAGCTCGCGAATCGCCTGGGCCGGCGCCCCCAGTTCCCCGGCCGCGGCCGGGCCCACGCGCCGGGCGTCGGACACGAAGCCGGCCGCCGCGGGCGACAGCGCCAGGTCCGCTGGATACACTCCCTGCAGTCGCAGCAGCCAGCACTCGAAGTAGCGCGCCAGCGGCTCGACCGCCACCCCGCCGACCAGCGCCTCGAGGGTGGCCACACCGAGCCGGAACAATCGCTCGTCCGGGTCGCTCTCTGCCGCCCATTCGTCGATGAGCTCGGCGAAGTAGTGGCTGTAACCGAGCGCTTCGGGACTGGGCGCCGCCAGGGGGGTGACGAGAGCCTCGGCGTAGTTGATGCCGACCAGATCGCGCCGCTCGCGCTCGAAGTACGCCACCCGCACCTCGGTCAGCGGCTCGAGCGCCCCACGAAACCGCGAACGGGCGCCCCGTGCGTGCTCGGCAACTCCCCGCTTCTTGCCGCGGTCGGCCGTCAGAAACACGACAATGCGATCCGCCTCGCCCAGCTTGTAGGTGCGGAGCACGAGCGCGTCGGCCGTGTGCAGCGGCATGCCGTGCCGCCTATTCTATCTCGCCAGATACTTCAGGAACACCGTCGCGAGCCCCAGGAACGAGGCAAAGCCCAACACGTCGGTAAAGGTCGTGATGAAAACCGACGAGGCGAGCGCCGGGTCCACCTTCAAAGCCTTGAGCCCCAGCGGCACCAACGTGCCGGAAGTGGCGGCCACGAACATGTTGCAGAGCATGGCCATGCCGAGCAGCAGCCCCAGTACCGGGTCGCGCTTGGTGGCCCACGCCACGCCGGCAGCCGCCACGCCCAGGGCGACGCCGTTGCCCAGACCGATGAGCGACTCCTTGGCGAGGGCCTTGCGGGCATTCACCCAGGACAGCTCTCCCAGAGCCAGGCCCCGCACGATCACGGTGAGCGTCTGGGTGGCCGCGTTGCCGCCCATGCCGGCCACGATTGGCATGAACACGGCCAGGGCGGTCACCTGCGAGATCGTGTCCTCGAACAGGGCCACGACCGAGGCCGCCACGAAGGCCGTCACCAGGTTCACGGCCAGCCACGGCAGGCGCTTGCGGAGCGCCTCTCCGGCGGGCGTGGCGATGCGCTCGTCTCCCGATACGCCCGCCAGGCGCAGCAGGTCTTCCGTGGCTTCGTCCTTGATGACGTCGATGACATCGTCCACCGTGACGACGCCCGCCAGCTTGTTCTCCTCGTCGACGACCGGGACCGCCAGCAGGTTGTACGAGGCCACCTGCCGCGCGACCTCCTCCTGGTCGGTGTCCACGCGGACGCTGATGATGTCCGGCGTCATGATCCGCTTGAGCGGCGTCTCTGGCGATACCAGCAGCAGCCGGCGCAGCGAGGTCACCCCCACCAGGTGGCGGCGGCCGTCCACGACATACAGGTAGAAGACCATCTCGACATCGCGGGCCCCCTGCAGGGCGGTGATGGCTTCCCCAACGGTCAGGTCCTCGTTTAGGGCGAAGACCGACGGGTTCATGATACGACCCGCGGTCTGCTCGCCGTATTCCAGCAGGCTTTCGACCTGTCCCGACTCCCGGCGGCGCATCAGCTCGAGCACCTCCCGGGACAGTTCCTCGGGCAGGTAGTCAATCAGGGCCGCCGCATCGTCGGACGGTAGCTCGTGCAGCAGGGACGCGATATCGTCGGCCGATCGGCCCGTCAGGAGCTGGGCGGCCGGTTCGGGCCCCATCTCGCTGATGGTTTCCATCGCCAGCTTGGGCTGGCGCTCGACGAGCAGGGAGAAGACGGCCGAGCGTTCGGCATCCAGGAGCGCATCGAAGATCTGCGCCAGGTCGGCCGGATGCTGCTTTTGCAGCAGATTCAGCAGATTGGCGGTCGCGCCAATGCGCAGCAGGCGCTTGACCGAGTCAAGGACGACATCACTTCGGCGCGGCGCAGCCATGGCAATCCGAAAAATCTAGCACACGCCGCTCAGGTGCGCCGGCGCTTTCTCCGACCCTCGAGGCCAAGTTCGTCGAGCGTGCGCTCGTCTTCGCGCCACCCTTCGCGAACTTTCACGTGCAGATCGAGGTACACCCGCGTCTGGAAGAAGCGCTCGAGTTCCTGCCTCGCCGAGGTCCCGATGGCCTTGATGGCGGCGCCGCCCTTGCCGATGAGAATGGGTTTCTGCGAGGCGCGTTCCACGAGAATCGTGCAGTAGAGCCGCAGGAGCGGGCCTTCTTCGAACTTGTCCACGACGACGGCGGTCGAGAACGGCAACTCGTCGTGGGTGTGAGCCAGCACCTGCTCGCGCACCAGTTCGGCCACGAAGAAGCGCTCGGGCCGATCGGTCAAGTGATCCTCGGGGTACAGCGGCTCGCCCTCCGGCAGGTGGCCCAGCAGCGCCCGCTCGAGCCGCTCGACGTTCTCCCCCGTCAGGGCCGACACGGGCACGATGTCGGCAAAGCCCACGTCCTGGTAGGCGGCGATGCGCGGCAGCAGCGCGAGCTTGTCGGCCCGGTCGACCTTGTTCAGGGCGAGCACCCGGGTCGCCCGCGCCTTCCGGACGATGTCCATCAGGTAACGACCGCCCGCGCCGCCCGGTTCGCTCGCATCGACGACAGCCAGCACCACGTCCGCGTCGCGCAGCGAGTCGAGCGCGGCGTCGACCATCCGGACGTTGAGCCGGTGCAGGGGACGGTGAATCCCCGGAGTGTCGATGAACACCACTTCGCCCTCGGGGAACCGGCGCACGCCGACGATGCGCGTGCGCGTGGTCTGCGGCTTGTCGGAGACGATGGCCAGCTTTTCGCCGACGAGCCGGTTCAGGAGAGTGGACTTGCCGGCGTTGGGCCGACCGACCAGGGCCACGCAACCGCGCTTCATGCGCTACCGGTCGCTCGCGACCGGGGTTTCGGGGGCTGTGGCCTGGGCGATGCGCACGCGGGTGATGCGGCGCCGCTCGGCTTCCAGCACCTCGACGCTCAGTCCGTCGATTTCGAACCGCTCACCCGTGGCCGGCACCCGGCCGAGCTTCGACAACAGGAAGCCGCCCACCGTCTCGAACCCTTCGCCGTCCGGCGAGAACCCCAGCCGCTCCAGTTCGTGAACGTGGGCCTTGCCGCTGAACACCCACCGCCCGCCGCCCTCGTCGGTGACCGGCTCGACCTCGATGTCGTACTCGTCGCGAATCTCACCGACGATTTCCTCGATGAGGTCTTCGAGCGTCACCAGACCCGCGGTGCCGCCGTATTCGTCCACGGCCACGGCGATCTGAAGGCGGTTGCCCTGGAATTCACGGAGCAGCTCGACCACGCGCTTGGTCTCGGGTACGAAGTTGGCGGGCCGCACCAGGGGCGTGATGGGCGCCTCCGGGCTCGCGGCCGAGGCCTGGTGGATCAGATCCTTCACGAACACGAAGCCGATGACGTTGTCCAACGTCTCCTGAAACACCGGCACGCGCGAGTACTGCTGGTCGCGAAACAGCACCTGCAACTCGCCGATGGTGGCATCGGAGGCCACGGCCACGATATCCGGCCGCGGCGTCATCACCTCGCGCACCATCGTTTCGCGGAAGTGCACCAGGGCGCGAAGCATGGCGCGCGCCTGCAATTCCTGCAGGGGCTCGGGCTCGCCGGCATCGGCCCCGGCGCTGGCCGACGCCGCTTCCGACGGATTCGGACTCGGGGGCGCGCCGGAGGCGAGCTGACGTTCGCGCCGGCTGCTCGTGCCCATCCGCAGCAAGGCACGGGTCAGAGGCGACAGCAGTCGGGCCACGGCGTCGAAGGAGGGAAGCAGCACCGCGAGCACCTGTTCAGGGTCGCGCCGGACGATGAGAAGCGGCACGACGTGCTCGCTCACCAGCACGAAGCCCGTGATGGACAGCACGAGGACCGGCAACCCACGGGAGTCGACCCCGGTCACGCGCGCGAGCAGCGCCGTCGCGACCATTGGAATGAGGCCCAGGAGCAGCCGGGCCGGTACGAAGAGGCGGCGCGGGTCGTCCAGATACACGCCCAGCCGGTCCCGGGGGCCGCCCTCTGCCATGATGCGCAGTGAGAGACGCATCAGCGCGCTGAACGCCGAGGTGACCGTGCCCACGTAGATGGCCGCGCACCCGAGCAGAAAGATCAGGAGCGGCGTCATGGGTCGTGGGCGCGGGCGATCAGCCCCACGGGCAGGCCACCCTTCTTTCGGAGCCGAGCCTCGGCGCGCGCCATACGCCCGGCGTCCACGTCGTGGTCGTAGCCGAGCAGATGCAGCAATCCGTGCAACGCCAGAATCTTCAGTTCGGTCCCAACGGCATGGCGCTGCCGACGCGCCTGCCGGGCAGCCACACCCGTGGCAATCACCACGTCGCCCAACACCGGCGCCGGCGCCCGCGGATCCGGGTCTGCGGGGAACGACAGGACGTCGGTGACCGCGTCCAGTCCGCGGAACATCCGGTTGAGCGCCCGCATCCGCCGGTCGCCGATCAGCGCCACGGTCACCTCGCCCCGCGCGCGGGACGGCGCCGTGCGGGCCAGCCAGGCTCCGAGCCCTCGTCCGGCGCCCACCGGGCCGTCCGGTGCGGCAAGGTTAACTCGGAGCCGAGTTGGAGTTGCCATACGCCTCGTAGGCCTTCACGATCGCCTGCACGAGTTTGTGCCGCACGACGTCGCGGTCGTCGAAGTGGATGAACGAGACGCCGTCCACCTTGCCGACCACGCGCATCGCCTCGACCAGCCCCGACAATCGGCCCGCGGGGAGGTCGATCTGCGTGATGTCTCCGGTCACGACGGCCTTCGACCCGAAGCCCAGTCGCGTCAGGAACATCTTCATCTGCTCGCTGGTCGTGTTCTGCGCCTCGTCCAGGATGACGAACGCATCGTTGAGCGTGCGGCCCCGCATGAAAGCCAGCGGAGCGACCTCGATGACCCCCCGCTCGAGCATCCGCTCGGCCTTCTCCACCTCGAGCATGTCATACAGGGCATCGTACAGCGGACGCAGGTAAGGGTTGACCTTCTCCTGCAGGTCGCCGGGCAGGAACCCGAGCTTCTCGCCGGCCTCCACCGCGGGCCGCGCCAGGATGATGCGGCTCACCTTTTTCGCCAGCAGGTAGTTCACCGCCTGTGCCATGGCCAGGTAGGTCTTGCCGGTCCCAGCCGGGCCGATGCCAAACACGATGTCGTGCTGCTCGATGGCGTCCAGGTAGCGGCGCTGATTGGCCGACTTGGCCATGATGCGGCGCCGGCCGGCCTGGCGCAACTGGCCGCCGCGGAGGAAGTGCCCCCGCAGGTCCACGGCCGCATCCGTCGCCATTAGCTGCGCCGCGTCTTTGACGTCCCGCTCGGTCAGCGGATGGCCTTCGGTGAGCAGGGCGCCGATCTGCTCGACCAACCGCGCGACTTTGCCCGTGTCGTCGGGATCGCCTTCGACCAGCAGATCGTGCCCCTGCGTCCGGATGCGAACGTGGAGCAGGTCTTCGAGGTGCCGCAGGTTGTCGTCATAGGCTCCGAAGAGCGTGGACAAGCCGTCTTCGCGGACGGCGATGCGGCGCGTGGCAACAGTTCCGATCGCGATATCTCCCTATGCTACAAAGAGTTAACGGCAAGACGAGGGTAGCACCGTGCCGGCGCGCGGTCAAGCGGCCGGGACCGAGCGTATCAGCTCGTCACCTTGATGTTGAGTTCGCGCAGCTGACGCGGGTCCACGGTCGAAGGCGCGTCGCACATCAAGTCCACGGCCTGGGTGGTCTTCGGGAATGGGATCACCTCCCGGATGGACGTCTCTCCCGACAGCAGCGCGCAGATCCGGTCGAGCCCCAGGGCCAG
>JADZBZ010000024.1 GCA_020851835.1 Acidobacteriota bacterium | reverse complement strand
CGTGCGAGTGCACGTCGATGAATCCCGGCGTGACGTACCGATCCCCTGCATCGACCACGGTGGTTGAGCGGGCGTCGCCCAGCCTGCCCACCGCGACGATGCGATCGCCGCGGATGCCGATGTCGGCTCGGTACCAGGGGTTGCCCGTGCCGTCGAGCACGCGACCGTTGCGGATGAGCACGTCGAAACCGGCCGGTTGCATCGCCGTCGACGCCGCCACTGCACCCCAGGCGATTCCTGCCAGCCCCACGGCCAGCAGACCGCCCGCCCATCGTCTCGTGCGCGACACGTTCGAAGTCACGGCCACATCTTACGCCGCCAGCGGCCCGTGGCGGCCGGGTCAGAACACGGGAGCGTCGGCACCTTCCTGGTCTGGCGGACAGGTGCGGCGGAGCAGACCGGCGGAGCGGAGGATGCGCGGGTGGTGGCTTGCGACACGTGGGGCCTTGCGGCGAGCGGCGCAAGGCTTGAGGGCAGGACAGTCGACAGGTGCACTGAGCCGTTTGACGCATTACGTCATACGTAATACACTGTCGACGTGATTCGCTCCTTTCGCGACAAGGACGTTGAGGCCCTCTTCAACGACATCACGGTCCGGCGGTTCAGGGCGACCGAGCGGGCCGCCCGTCGGAAGCTGCTCTACCTGCACCGGGCGCGCGTGCTCGGGGACCTGAGGGCGCCGCCAGGCAATCGACTCGAAGCGTTGCAGGGGGACCGCAGAGGGCAACATGGCATCCGTATCAACGACCGGTGGCGGGTGTGCTTCACGTGGAAGTCAGGCGATGCCACCGAGGTCGAGATAGTGGACTACCACTGAGAGGAACGATATGACGACGCCAAGAATGCTCGACCCTATTCCTCCGGGCGAGATCCTGATGGAGGAGTTCATGCGGCCACTGGGGATCAGCATCAATGCGTTGGCGCGAGACCTGTCAGTCCCGGCCAATCGCATCAGCGGGATCATCAATGGCACGCGTGCGATCACGGCCGATACCGCGCTGCGCCTGGGCAAGCACTTCGGGGTGTCGCCGGAGATCTGGCTCGACTTGCAGTCGGACTACGAGTTGCGCGTGGCCCGGCAGACGATCTGGCCGGAGGTCGAGCCCTCGGTGAAGGCCCGGGTGGCGTGAGGGCCAGGCCAGCCGTCAGGAAACACCGCGTCCGGGTTCGATTCCTGAATGGGCCTGGAAGTTGGTGAGCCTGAATTTCGCGAGTTGGAACCAGCTGAACGGCTGGTTGCGTATGCTCGATAGTCTACGGCGGGCCGCGTAACGGTCCGGGTCACTGCCCCCGGTCTGGTCGCTGGTCAGCGCGCTGCCTTCTTCCGCGTGCTAGGGTCTTTCACAGGACGCCCGCCGAGGCGGCCATTGGCTCTCGACGCCCGCGCCTTCGCCGCCGTGCGCTTCGCACCGACCAGAGCGGCGACACCCACGACGCTGACACGCCGTGTCCCTCGATCGGAGACCCGTGCGACGCGGACGCGGGCGTCCGGTCGGCTGGCGGGATGCGCGCTCAGATACTCCGTCAGGACCGCGCCGATCGCGCGTTCGGCCCTCGCGTGTGAATCCGCCGCAGCATAAACGGGCAATCCCGGGACGTACGCGCTGACCGCGCCGTTGTCTTCGGTTTCGAGAACGATCGGGTAGAGCCTTGTCATTCGATACCCGCCTCACGCAGGATGCGGTTGCCGAGCCGTCCGGCATCCTTCTTCGTATGAACGGCCACCCACACTTCCTTGCCGCTCGCAGGGTGCCTCAGCAGAAGGTGGCTGCCTTTCCCTGACCGAACCTCGATGAAACCCGCAGCCTTGAGCTTGCGGATCACTTCGGCCCACGTCACCTGACGATGGTAAACCTACCGCTAGGTTTCGTCAACGCAGCGGTCGGGCGTTCGGAACGGACCGGTTCGATTCCTATCTGCGTGGCCGCCGCGAGCGCCCGCAAGTGCTTGATGGTCGCTGACGACCTCGGCCGAGCGCGTGCTGTCGGCCGACGCCGAATGGGCGGCGTCGCTTCTCTGGCGGTCGGAGTTTCGGAGCGTGTTGGCCGGCGCGGTCAAGCGGAGGCTGTGTTCGCTCGAACGGGCGGTCGAGCTGGCCCAGGCAGTCGAGGACCACCTCAAGGGCCGGGAGTTCGCCGTCGGGTCGGCGACCGTGCTGGCCCTCGCCGCTGAGTCCGGTTGCTCCGCCTACGTTTGCGAATTTGCGAGTTCGTCGCGCTCGCCACCAACCTGGGCGTGTTGCTGGTGACCAACGACCACCAGGTACTGCGGGCGTTTTCGACACTCGCCGTCCCGCTCAGTCGATACGTCTGATCCATGGATGCGGCCGCCGCTCCTTGAAACGCTTTCGTGGGACGTCGTCACCATGGCCTCCTGATTGAGCCATGGCGCCGAATCCGCAGACTGGATTCGGGATCAACGGCCCGGTCACGGGTGTTGGCGAGGGACCGGCCGAATCGTCCTTGGATTGATCCAGCCGGCGGTGGGTCAGGGACCGACTACTTCCCGCCTGGCGTACCGGGACTCCACGTAGTCGTCCACCAGCGCCTGGAAGGCGGCGGCCAGCTCGTCGCCGGTGCCCCGAAGGGTCGTCGCATGGCGGCCGTCGATGTAGACGGGACAGGTGGGCGCTTCACCCGTGCCGGGCAGCGAGATGCCGATGTTGGCCGCCTTCGACTCGCCGGGGCCGTTGACCACGCAACCCATCACCGCGAGCGTCAATGCTTCGACGCCTTCGTACTCCGTCTTCCACCGCGGCATCCGTTCGTGAATGTGCGTCTGAATGCGTTCGGCGAGTTCCTGGAACGTGGCGCTGGTGGTGCGGCCGCACCCGGGGCAGGCCGTGACGCTCGGTGCGAACGTCCGCAAGCCGAGGGCCTGGAGAATCTCGCACGCGGCGTACACCTCTTCGCGCCGGTCGCCGCCGGGCCGAGGGGTCAACGACACACGAATCGTGTCGCCGATACCCTCGTGCAGCAGGACGCTGATGGCCGAGGCCGACCACACGAGGCCCTTGGTGCCCATGCCTGCCTCGGTAAGGCCCAGGTGCAGCGGCTGCCGCGTCTGCCGTGCCAGGGCGCGATAGACGTCGATGAGATGACGAGGGCGGGACACTTTGCACGAGATGACGATCTGGCGCTCGGTGAGTCCGCTCTCGAGCGCCAGTTCCGTGGACTGCAGGGCCGAGACGACCATGCACTCGTTGACGATGTCATCTGAGGATTGGCCCAGGGCGCGGTCGGTGTTGTCCTGCATCCGCGCCAT
>JADZBZ010000023.1 GCA_020851835.1 Acidobacteriota bacterium | reverse complement strand
GACCCGACGGCCGAGGCGCGTGTCTTCAGCCAGGTATACCTGGCCCATGCCTCCGGCGCCCAGTCGATCGATGACGCGGTATTGGAGGATGGACCGACCGGGAAGCGCTGCGCCGTCAGGCACCGGATCATTATAGTGAGACGCAGGGCATCAACCGCACCCGACGACCTGTCCGCACCTGTCGCAACTGGCCGGATCCCCCTAGAACGCCCTCGACTGGCATCCGTCCACCACGACCGTGCTGCCGCTCACCCAGCTGGCCCGCGGCGACGCGAGAAAAGCAATCACGACGCCGACTTCCTCGGGCGTGCCGAAGCGGCCGAACGGCAGCTCGCGGGCGATGAAGTCGGTAATGCCCTTGGGATCCTCCTGCTGGCGCTTCCACCACGATCCCCCCTCGAAGAGGATCGACCCTGGCGCCACGCCAACCACGCGAATCTCGTCGCGGGCCAGCTGCTGGGCCAGCGACTTCGTGAGGCTGATCTCGGCGGCCTTCACGGCGTTGTAGGTCATGCGGCCGCCGGCCTCCCGCCCGTAGATGGATGAGACGATCACGATAGCGCCGCCGCCGCGATGCCGCATGTGCGGCACGGCGAGCTGCGAACACCGGATCGCGGGGAAGAGCGTGTGGTCGAACGCCTCACGCCACTCGGCGTCGGTGGTCTGCTCGAGCGTGCCCCCTCGGCCGAGGCCAACGTTGTTGACCAGGATGTCGATGCCGCCGCACTCGATCGCGGCCGTTTCCATGAGGTGATCCACGCCGTCGGGCGTCGAGACGTCGCAGGTGACCGCCACGATCTTGGGGCCGCGCCCCCACCGCGAGCGCATCGCCTCGGCCGCCCGCGTCAGGGCCTCGAGTCCGCGCGCCGCGATGACGACATGGCAGCCCTCCGCTGCCAGCGCCTGCGCGGCGGCCAGTCCCAGCCCGCGGCTGCCTCCGGTCACCACCGCCACCTTGCCCGTCAATCCGAGATCCATAGCGCCCCGTCATGCCTGTGCCGCCTCAGCCACCCGCCGGCCGGCGGGCGGGGCGTCATCGCCCGGTCAGGTCGTTGAGTGTCCAGTCGAATTCGTGGAAGGCCATCTTGAACGTGTTGGCCTCGAGAAAGGCTTTCTCCGATCGCACCAAGTTCGGCGCAATCAGCCTCAACACGGCGCGCTCCAGCGGGCTGCGGCTGGCGAATGCGCCGTCGGCCCGGCCGGCGAAGGCCTGCACGAACGCCTGCTCGCGCCACGAGAAGAGCGGGCTCACGCTCAGCACGCCGCTGGCCGCGTCCACGAAGACAATCTCGCGTCGGTCTACGGTTTCGCGCACCGCCGTGGCCAGTTGTTCCTCCAGGCGGTCCGCGTCGTAGGCCTCGCTGCGGAGGCGCGCACCGCCCACCGCCCCGCGGCCCAGGGCCAGAAGAGCTCGCGCGTCGCCCAGCGGGACGATGATGTCCTTCTCGATTTGATCGAGCGTGACAGCGCGGCCGGCGGCGCGGAACACATTCTTTTCGAACGCGCCGGGCACCTGACGGATGCTGCCGACTGGGTACTGCGGCGAGCGGCCGCGAATGGGATAGTGGTCGATGACCGTCCGCAGGACGAACGCATTGTAGGCGTTGATCCAGAAGGCCAGCTTGCGCCGCGCATCCCAGCCGTCGACATCCACGCCCGCCAGCGAGGAGACGTAGCGGTCGAAGCGCCCGCGCTCCTGCCGGAGCGCCCGGTAGTACACCAGACCGTCGCGCACATAGGTGTCGAGCACCGCATCCAGCGCGCGGTGGACGGGGTCCACGACCGGCGCCTCCTGAGCTTGCGGCCCCACGGCCATGGCACCGACCATCAGGACGAGACAGGCGAGGTATTTCATCAGATCGAGTTCAGAAAAGCGCCGAGCGCGGCATTGAACGGTTCGGGGCGTTCCAGGCTGGCCAGGTGGCCCGCGCCGGGGACGATCTCCAGCCGGGCTTCCGGGATGGCCTCGGCCATCCGGCGCGAATCGGCGACGGGCGTCAGTTCGTCTTCCTCGCCGACGATGACCAGGGCCGGCAGCCGCAGCGCCGACACCACCGGCATGGAATCGGGGCGATCCATCATTCGTACGATCGCACCGCGGATGGCCTCGGGCGACTGCTGCTTGATGAGCCGGCGCACGGTCGCCTCGATCGTCGGATTGCTCGCCCGCGTCGTAGCACCCAGCAGCTTGGGCATCATCTCGCGCGCCACGCCCGAGGGTCCCTCCCGGTCGAGCAATGCCAGCATGCTCTTGCGGTTCGCCCGGCCTTCCGAACTGTCGGCGCCGGCGCGCGTGTCCGCCAGGACGACCGCTTCGACCAGATCGGGGGCATTTCTCAGCACGGCGAAAGTGGCGTAGCCACCCATCGAGCAGCCGCCCACCACAGCGCGCGTCACGCCGAGCGCATCGAGCAGGTCCGCCACGTCCTGGGCGTAGTCATCCAGCGAGGGAGCGCCGCCATCGGAATCGGTGGTGCCGCCAAAGCCCCGCAGGTCGGGCGTGATCAGTCGCCACCCCTTTGGGATGCTGCGTATCTGCGGCTCCCACATGTTCGCGCCCAGGGGAAAGGCATGGAGCAACACGATGGTCCGCAGGCTGCTGCCACGAGGCACGGAGTCGAGATAGGCAATGGTGCGAGCGCCAACGTGACAATACTGCCGGGTCATGGGGACTGGTGTCGTAAATTATATGGCGGCGCCGGCAATCCGGAACTCCCACGAACTCTGGCGTATCTCAGCCTTCGATGGCTTTCCCGAGGCTCCTGACGTGGGTGCGAAAAGTGAGCTCGGGATCCGCGTCGCGCTTCTGCAGGTACTCCGCCAGGCGCAACTGATCGCGCAGCGGCTCGCCGGCCATCAGACGCGCCGCCTGAGCCTGTTCGCGGGCCGCGATGTCCCGCGCGGCCGCAATCACCCGGGCGCATTCGGTGAGCGCCACGAACACCACGCCGTCTTCGTCCGCAAACGCCGCGTCCTCGCGCGTCACCGTTATCTTGCCGCAGGTGGCGGCCTCGAGGGCCGTGGCGTGGCGGCGGCGCAGCTCGAGCGGTCCTGCCGGCCACGTTCCGCGCGACCAGACCGCGATGCCGATCGCCCGAATCGCGGCCGTGTCGCGGTGCACGCCATCCACGACGATGCCCGAGAGGCCGCCGGCGTGCGCCTCGGCGGCGATCAGGTCGCCGATGCACCCTTCGTCGAGCCGGCCGTTATTGTCGATCACCAGCACGTCGCCGCGCGAGGCATTCTGAATCGCCTCGAGGAAGATGTCGGTGCTGCCGGCATGGACGGCCGGCGCCACGCGGCCCGCCACCCGCGCGCCGGGCACCAGCGGCTTCAGACCGGGCGCGCCGGGCCGAACCGGAACCTGGAGGCAGAGGCAGGCGTCCGCAATGAGGGGTGTGGACCAGGCGAAGTCGGACGGGATGGTGAGCATGCCACGAGTGTAGACCACCCAACGGTCAGTCGTGCCGGAGCGCCTTCATCGGATCCATGCGGGCCGCGCGTCGCGCCGGCGCGAGCGTGGCAGCCACGGCGACCAACGCCACCCCGAGCGCCACCGTCACGTAGGTCGTCACGTCCGAGGGCGTCACCTCGAAGAGTTGCGCGCGCAGCACGCGGCTCACTCCGATCGCCGCCAACAGGCCGGCGCCGATGCCTGCGGCGGTCAGCCGGGCGGCCTGCAGCGCAATCAGCCGCACCACCTCGACATGTCCGGCCCCCAACGCACGGCGGATGCCGATCTCGCGCGTCCGCTGGCCAACCGCATAGGCCAGTACACCGTACAAGCCCATGGCTGCCAGCACCACGGCACTCGTCGCGAAGATTGCGATCAGAATCAGGTACACGCGCGGCTGCGCCACCGAACCCGCCGCGATCTGAGCCATCGTCCGCACGCGGAACATCGGCACGTCCGGATCGATACCGGCGAGCGCGAGACGAAGCGGTTCGACGACCACCGACGGCTCGCTTCGGGTCCTGGCGACGACGGTCACGAAACTCATCGGAAACTGGGCGTGCGCCACGTAGAGCGTCGGCCGCGCTGGCGCGGCCGGGCCGCGGTCGTGCACGTCGCCGACGACGCCGACGATTTCCCCGCCCGCCGACGCGCCACCCTGGCCGAGCCGTGTGCCGAGCTCGACGTGATGGCCAAGAGGATCCTGGTCGGGGAAAAGCCTCCGTGCGGCCGACTCGTTGATGACGGCGACAATCGTGGAACCAGCGCGGTCGCCCGTCGTGACACTCCGGCCCCGCCGGACCGGAATCTCCAGCGCGCGGAAGTAGGCAGGCGTGACGGCCCGCACCTGCACACTGCGCCCCTTCTGATCATCGTCGCTCAGCTTGACGCCGTCGAGCGTCGAAACGGAAATGGAGTAGCTGAAGTCGGTGAGCGGAAGACCAAAGATGGCGCCGGCGGCCTCGACGTCAGGCCTCGCCTCGACGCGCTCCAACAACGTCTCGACGAAGGCCGCGCGCTGCGCCGGCTGCTGATAGGTGCCGTCGGGCAGTGTGACGGAGAAGGTCTGCACGTTGGCCGTCTCGAAGCCAAGCTCGACCTGCATCAGGCGAAGGAAGCTTCGGGCCAGGAGCCCGGCGCCGACCAGGAGCACGACCGCCAAGGTCGTCTCGACCACGATCAGCGCGCCCCGCCACCACTGGTGCCGCGGGTCCGCGGGCGTGCTGCCGCCCTCTTCGCGCATCCAGGAAGACACGCCGATGTCGCGCGTCGCGTACCACGCCGGCAGGGTGCCGAAGAGAACGGTGGCCAGCAGCGAGATCCCAACGGTGAAGGCGACCACGGCGCCGTCCAGGCGCGTCTGGTCGAGCAGCGGAATGTGGAAGGACCCATCCCCGGCCGCAATCGCGGACGTCGCCCACCAGGCGAGGAGGACACCGCCCAGGCCACCGGCGAGGCCCAGTAACAGGCTCTCGACGAGCAGACCGCGTACCAACACGGCCCGGCCGGCGCCGATTGCCATGCGCACCGCTAACTCACGGCTGCGGCCCATCGCGCGCACCAGGACGAGTCCCGCCACGTTGACGCAGACGATCACCAGGAGCAGGCCCACCGCGCCCAGCAACACCACCAGGGACTGTCGCGTGTCGCCCACGACGATGTCGCGCAGTGGTTCGACGGTGGCGCTTTCGTCGGCATTCCACCTGGGATACTCCGCAGACAGCCGATCGCCGATCGTGCGTATCTCGGCCCTCGCGCTCTCGATCGACGCACCAGGCCCCAGGCGCGCGATCACGTCGAGATAGTGGGCGCCCCGCTGCGTCGCCAAGTCGTTCTCGGTGAACGGCAGCGGCAGCCAGATCTCGGATTCGAGGGGGTAGGAGAATCCGCGTGGCATGATGCCGACCACCTCCCGCGGCCTGCCGTCGATGACGATCCGGCGGCCGAGCACGGCCGGGTCGGAGCCGAAGCGGCGTACCCACAGCGCGTGGCTCATCACGACAACGTCGAGACCGGCCCCGGCCGAGTCGGCGGCCGTGGTCACGCGGCCCAGGTCGGCCCGTATCGCCAGCACGTCGAAAAAATCGCCCGTCACCTGGGCTCCGGCCACCTGCTCGGCCGTGCGCCCGTCCCCGCCGAGCGCGTAGCTGGACGAGGCGATGGCGGCCATGCCCGAGAAGGAGCGGCCGTCGCGGCGCCAGTCCATGAAGTTCGGCGGCGACACGGTCATGCCCCTGGGGTTTCTCGTGCTCGTCTCCATGACCTGGACGAGGCGCTCGGGAGCCGGGAACGGCAGCGGCCGCAGCAGCACGGCATAGACCGCACCGAAGATCGCCGACGTGGCGCCAATGCCGACCGCCAGCGTCACCAGCGTGACGGCCGTGAAGCCGGGACGCTGGCGAAGCGCGCGCAGGGCGTGTTTGAGGTCCTGCCAGGGCATGTCGATCCTCCATCGATCCCAGCGGAGCCAGATCGCGTGCGGGAGTGCCCCGGCGGCGTACCAGGCCGCGCCGGGTCCCAGCCGTCGGCCACCTCGCGTGGTAATAGACTAACCCTGCTGGGCCTGGATCACGCTCAGAACTGGTTCGCCGAGATCCTCCGCCTTCCGCGCGCCGACGCCGTACACGTGGCGCAGGGCGTCGAGGGTCGCGGGTCTGACCCGCGCCAGCTCCCGCAGCGTGGCGTCGTGGAAGATGACATACGGCGGCACG
>JADZBZ010000022.1 GCA_020851835.1 Acidobacteriota bacterium | reverse complement strand
CGCGAGAGATCGTCACGACGAGGTCCTTCTCCGACACCTGCCCCTCGGGCGACTTGAATTGTGCCTTGATGGCGATGTCCTTGGCCACCATGTCGCCCTGGAACGTGTTGACGTCGAAGGCGGGCTGGCCCGGCTGATCGAGCGAGGCCTGCACCGGCGCTGTGGCGGCGGCCAGCGCCGCGCGCGCCGTGCTCAGGTTCTTGACGTGCATGGCCGTGTCGGCACGCCACTTGTCCCACACCGGCTTCACGGCAGCCTGCTCGCGCGTGAGCTTGGCAGCCGGGTTGCCCTCGAGCTTGAGCACTGCCTCGATGGTCGTCAGGTTGGCGCTCGAGTATTCCGCCTTCTGCCGCTGGAACTCGGCCTCGGCCAGCCGTGCCGCCTCGACGGCGTCGACGTAGGCCTTCAGGCCGAGTGGCGCGCGCTGCTCGGGCCCCATGGTGACGATGTCGAAGCTCTCCACCGATCCCTGGTTACGCGGGTCGAGCACCACCGATGACATCAGCGCAGCCGTGGTGTTGTCGCGCGAGCGGGCGGCGCGAAAGAACTGGTTGAGCATCTGCTGTTCGGGCGGCCGCGAGCACGCCACTTCGAGCAGGACCACCGGGGCCATCAGCAGTGCGATGCGCAGCACGGGACGAACCTTCGTCATGATCATCGAACACCTTCTCCTTTCCTTCATCGGCCGCCTCGGCTAGGACTGATCCTCTGGTCCGGGCTCCTCGCCCTCGGCACCGGCCCCGGTTGGTGGGTCGGACGACTCCGGCTCGTCTCCGCTTTCGTCCGCCGTCTTGGGGACGAGCGCGATCGACACGACCTTGTCCTCGCCGCCGAGGTCCATCAACCTCACGCCCTGCGTGGCGCGGCCGATCGTCCGAATCTGGCTCGCGGGCGTGCGCATGATCTTGCCCTGTTCGGTGATGACCATCAACTCCTCGTCTTCGCTCACCTGCGCGATGCCGACCACGCGGCCGTTCTTGTCGGTGATTTCGAGGTTCTTGAGACCGTAGCCCCCGCGGCCCTGGACGCGGTACTCGTCGAGGGCGGTCTGCTTGGCGTAGCCCTGCTCGGTCACCGTCAGCAGCGTGCCGCCCGGCTTGACGACCTCCATGGCGACGACCTCGTCGCCTTCGCGCAGCTGGATGCCGCGCACGCCGTAGGCGGTACGTCCCATCGAGCGAACGTCGCCTTCGGCGAAGCGGATGGCCATGCCGTCACGTGTGCCGATGAACACTTCGCTGGCGCCGTCGGACCGCTGGACGCTCATGACGGCGTCGGTATCGTCCACACCGATGGCGATGATGCCTCCCGCCCGCGGATTGGCGAAGGCCGACAGCTCCGTCTTCTTCACGGTGCCCCTTCGCGTACACATCACCACGAAGTGGGCGTCGTCGAATTCGCGGACGGCCAGCAGGGCGGCAATCTTCTCGCCGGCTTCCATCTGGACGAGGTTGGCGATGGACTTGCCGCGGCCGTCGGCGCCCACGTCGGGAACCTCGTGCACCTTCAGCCAGTAGGCGCGGCCCCGGTCGGAGAAGATCATCAGGAAGGAGTGCGTGGAGGCGACGAAGAGGTGGTTGACGACGTCCTCCTCGCGCGGGCGCATGCCGATGCGGCCCTTGCCGCCGCGCCGCTGGTTCCGGTATGTCGTTATCGGCGTGCGCTTGATGTATCCGGTGTCGGTCACCGTGACCGCCACGTCCTCGTCCGCAATCAAGTCCTCGACGCTGAACTCGCCTTCGGCGTCGATGATCCGGGTGCGCCGCTCGTTGCTGAAACGGTCGCGGACCTCGCGGAGCTCGTCCACGACAATCTGGAGCAGGAGCTGCTGGTTGCGAAGGATGGCCTGCAGCCGCTCGATCAGGCGCATGAGCTCGGCGAGCTCGTCCAGGATCTTCTGCCGCTCGAGTCCCGTGAGGCGCTGGAGCTGCATGTCGAGGATGGCCTGCGCCTGGATCTCGCTCAGTCCGAACTGCGCCACGAGGCCGACCTTGGCCTCCGGCGGGTTCTTCGCCCCGCGGATGAGGGTGATGACCGCGTCGAGGTGGTCGAGCGCGATGCGCAGGCCTTCGAGGATGTGCGCCCGGGCTTCGGCCTTGCGCAGCTCGAACTCGGTGCGGCGCCTGACGATTTCGCGCCTGAACTCGATGAAGTGCTCGACGATCTCGAGCAGGTTGAGCACGCGCGGCCGTCCGCCCACAATCGCCAGCAGGATGATGCCGAAGGTCTGCTGGAGCTGGGTGTACTTGTAGAGGTTGTTGAGGACGACCTCGCCGACCTCACCCCGTTTCAGCTCGACGACCACGCGCATGCCGTCGCGGTCGGACTCGTCGCGGATGTCGGAAATGCCTTCGATGGTCTTGTCGCGGACCAGGTCGGCCATCCGTTCGAGCAGGTTCTTCTTGTTGACCTGGAACGGGATCTCGGTGATGACGATCTGCGACCGGTCGCCCTTCTTCGTCGTCTCGATCTCGGCCAGGGCGCGCACCTGGATGCCGCCACGGCCGGTCTGGTAGGCCTCCTGGATGCCGCGCCGCCCGACGATGATGCCGCCGGTCGGGAAGTCGGGGCCGGACACCTGGCGAATCATTTCTCTCAGCTTCTGCTCGCGCGTCAGCTTCGGGGCGTCGGCGGGCGCCATGTAGACGTTCTCGATCACCCAGATCACGGCGTCGACCACCTCCCGCATGTTGTGCGGCGGGATGTTCGTGGCCATGCCGACGGCAATGCCCGTCGATCCGTTGACGAGCAGGTTGGGAAAAGCCGTGGGCAGGACGACGGGTTCCTCGGCGGTCTCGTCGAAGTTCGGGACGTAGTCCACCGTGTCCTTGTCGAGGTCCCCCATCATCGCCTCGGCCAGGGCTTCGAGGCGCGCCTCCGTGTAGCGATAGGCCGCGGGCGGGTCGCCGTCCACCGAGCCGAAGTTGCCCTGCCCGTCCACCAGGGGCTGGCGCATGTTGAAGTCCTGCGCCAGACGCACCAGCGTGTCGTAGGCCGGGGCGTCGCCGTGGGGATGGTAGTTGCCGATGACTTCGCCGACGATCTTCGCGCACTTGCGGTAGGCGCGGTTGCTGGCCAGGCCCATCTGGCGCATGGCGAACAGCACGCGACGATGGGCGGGTTTGAGCCCGTCGCGCACGTCGGGCAGCGCCCGCCCGATGATCACGCTCATCGCGTAATCCAGGTACGAGCGCTTCATTTCGTCTTCGATGTTGACGGGGATTCTGGAGTCGGTGGTGGACATTGAACCTGAGTGCCGGATGCCGGGTGCCGAGTGCGGCCGGGTGCCGCGCACTCGTGGCCGGCGATGTCAGATGTCGAGGTTCCGCACGTCGAGGGCGTTGTCCTCGATGAACTTCCGCCGCGGCTCGACCTGGTCGCCCATCAGGGTCGTGAACATCTGGTCGGCTTCGGTATGGTCTTCAGCCCTCACCTGGAGGAGCGTGCGCGTGTCGGGATTCATGGTGGTCGCCCAGAGGGTGTCGGGGTTCATCTCGCCCAGACCCTTGTAACGGTTGATGGCCACGCCTTTGCGGCCGAGCGCCAGGAAGTGATCGACCATCTCGTCGAGCGTGGCGATGGCCACCGGCCCCCGATCCTTCCGGCCGGCCGCAGGCGCCGCGGCTTCGGCGGGTTCGCCGGGCGCCTCCCCTTCGGCCGCTTCTTCGGCCGGTTCCTCCGCTGCGACGGCTGACGGGAGTTGCCGCACTTCAGCCGCGGCCTGCCGGAAGGCCTTCACGACGCCTTTGATCTCGGCGTAGCTGGCCATCAGCGTGCGGTACTCGCCCGACAGCACGAAGTCGAGGCCGACGACCATCACGCGCGGGTAGCCGGACGAGCGGTCTTCCACCCGGAGCGTGAAGATGTTGTGTTCCTCGTCCCGGAGCGACGAGACGTCGCGTAGCGGCGTCGTCAACTGAGCGGCCAACGCGTCGACTTGCGCCTCGGACTCGAAGAAGGTGCGGTCGCGCACTTCGCGATCGAGCAGCCCTTCGACGACCTCCCGCCCATGGCCGCGCCGCTGAACCACCTGCAGCACCTTCTGGTAGCCGATGATGCCGTGCAGGGCCTTTTCGAGCGCCGCTCCGGACAGTTCGCTGCCGTCTCCGAGCTTCACCAGCCTCGACTCGACCGCGCGATGCACCAGGAAGTTCTCGAGCGCTCGCTCGTCCTTGATATAGGTTTCCACTCGCCCGCGCTTGGCACGGAAGAGCGGCGGCTGCGCGATGAAGATGTGCCCCCGTTCCACCAACTGGCGCATCTGGCGGTAGAAGAAAGTCAGCAGCAGCGTGCGGATGTGGGAGCCGTCCACGTCCGCGTCGGTCATGATGATGATGTTGTGGTACCGAAGCTTCTCGATGTCGAAGTCTTCGGTCCCGATGCCGCAACCGAGCGCGGCGATCATCGTCTTGATTTCGTCGGAGCTGAGCATGCGGTCGAGCCGCGCGCGCTCGACGTTGAGAATCTTGCCCTTGATGGGCAGGATGGCCTGGAAGCGCCGGTCGCGCCCCTGCTTGGCCGAGCCGCCGGCCGACTCGCCTTCCACGATGTAGATCTCGGATTGCGCCGGGTCCCGCTCCTGGCAGTCGGCCAGCTTGCCGGGCAGTGAACTGCCGTCCAGGGCGCCCTTGCGACGGACCAGGTCGCGGGCCTTGCGGGCCGCCTCGCGCGCGCGGGCCGCGTCGGCCGCCTTCGACACCACGCGCTTGGCGACGGCCGGATTCTCCTCGAGGAAGGCACCCAGGCGATCGTTGATGATCGCCTCGACGATGCCCTTCACTTCGGTGTTCCCGAGTTTGGTCTTGGTCTGGCCCTCGAACTGGGGATTCGGGATCTTGACGCTGATCACCGCGGTCATGCCCTCGCGGATGTCGTCACCGCTGATGGTGGCGTCCTTGAGATCCTTCGTCAGGTTGTTCCGCGACGCGTAGGTATTGATCGTCCGCGTGAGCGCGGCGCGGAACCCGGACAGGTGGGTGCCGCCCTCGTGGGTGTTGATGTTGTTGGCGAACGAGAACTCCTGCGGATTGTACCCGTCGTTCCACTGCATGGCGATCTCGGCGTCGATACCGTCGCGCTCGCCGCGCATGTAGATGGCCTTCTCGTTGACGATACCCTTGTTCTTGTTGAGATGCTCCACGAAGGACACGATGCCGCCTTCGTAATGGAAGCGGTGCGCTTTGCCGTCGCGCTCGTCGTCGAGCGTGATAATCAGGCCGGCATTGAGAAATGCCAGTTCGCGCAGGCGCTGCGCCAGCGTGTCGAAGCTGAAATCGGTGGTCTCGAAGATTTGATCGTCGGGACGGAACGTAATCTTGGTGCCCCGGCGCTTCGTCGTCCCGGTGATCGTGAGGTCGGTGGTCGGACGGCCGCGCGCGTAGGCCTGCTGGTAAACCTTGTCGTTCCGCCAGATCTCGAGTTCCAGGCGTTCCGACAACGCATTCACGACAGACGAGCCCACGCCGTGAAGGCCGCCCGAAACCTTGTAGCTCTTGTTGTCGAACTTGCCGCCGGCGTGCAGCACGGTGAGAGCCACTTCGGCCGCCGGCCGCCCGCTCTCGTGCATGTCCACGGGAATGCCGCGGCCGTTGTCGACCACGGTGACAGACTGGTCCAGGTGCAGGGTGAGGTTGATTTCGGTGCAGTAGCCGGCCAGCGCTTCGTCGATCGAGTTGTCGACAATTTCGTACACGAGGTGGTGCAGGCCAGCCGGACCCGTGGACCCGATGTACATCGCGGGCCGCTTGCGGACCGCCTCGAGGCCCTCGAGGACCTTGATGCTTCCGGCGCCGTAGTCCTGGCCGGACGCGCCGGGGAGAACCATCTCGTCGATTTCTGACACGCTGGTTTCTTCGCTCACTGCCGCATGGGCATAATGACGTAGGTGTAGTCGTAGCCGTTCACGCCAACCGGCTTCATCACCGCCTGGCTCACGTCGTCCTTGAGATCGAGCGACACGACGTCGGATTCAACGGCGTTGAGAAAATCGAGCACGTACTGCGCGTTGAAGCAGATGGCGATCTCGGGACCGTCGTAGTCCACCTCGATGGGCTCGCGCGCTTCGCCGAATTCAGGGCTGCTCGATGTGATCTCGGCCTTGCCCTTCTCGACGACGAACTTCACCGCGCGAGACCGCTCATTGGAAAGCAGCGCCACGCGACGCACGGCGTTGGTCAACCGATCGCGCTCGAATTCCACGTGCTTGTCGTTGCTCTTCGGCACGACTTTCTCGTAGGCGGGAAACTGCCCGTCGATCATCCGTGAAACCAGCAGCCGCGGCCCGATCTCGAAGAACAGGTGGTTCTCGCCCCGCTCGTAGCGAACCTCGCCGTCCGAGTCTGCCAGCAGTCTCGCCAGTTCGGCCAGAGCCTTGCGCGGAAGAATGGCGCGCACTTCGTCGCCCTTCTCATCGCCGTCGCGATCGGCGTGCACCAGTGCCAGACGGTGGCCATCGGTGGCCACAAACGTCATCTGGCCGGGCTTGAGCACGAAGAGCGCACCATTGAGGTAGTAGCGGGTGT
>JADZBZ010000021.1 GCA_020851835.1 Acidobacteriota bacterium | reverse complement strand
TTGTGCTTCATTGCCATCTGCGCCGCCTTTTCCCCCGATCTGCGGGCCGTCCGGTGGCGCTCCGTGGCGTGGGGCATGGCCATTCAGCTGGGATTGGCACTCGTCATTCTCCGCCTGGAGGTCGGCGGCGTGCGGCCCGGCTACGCCTTCTTCGCCGCCGTGGGCAACCTGGTCAAACGCTTCCTGGAGTTCAGCAACCAGGGAGCCCTGTTCGTCTTCGGCCCGTTGGCCAATCCGGCGACGCTCGAAGGCGCGCTCGGCGCCGGCAACGGATTCGTATTCGCGTTCCTGGCCCTGCCGACCATCATCTTCATCTCGTCGTTCTTCACGATCCTGTATTACTTCGGCGTCCTGCAGGTCATCGTCTGGGCAATGGCGCGCGTGATGATGTATGCGCTGGGCACCAGCGGCGCCGAAACGTTGTCGGCCGCGGCCAACGTGTTCATGGGACAGACCGAAGCCCCCATCATCGTCAAGCCGTACGTGCCCGACATGACGCGCTCGGAACTGCTCGCGCTCATGGTCGGCGGCATGGCGACCATCTCCGGCGGCGTCATGGCCGTCTACATCGGCCTCGGCGCCGATCCGATCGCCATCCTGACGACGAGTGTGATGGCCGCGCCGTGCGGGCTGTACCTGTCGAAACTGCTGCTGCCGGAAACCGAGACGGCCCGGACGTCGGGCGCGATTCGGCTCACGATCGAACGGCATCACGTCAATGTCATCGATGCGGCCTCCGCTGGCGCGAGCGACGGGCTGATGCTGGCCCTCAATGTGGCCGCGATGCTCATCGCCTTCCTGGCGCTCATCGCCATGGCCGACGCCTTTCTGGGGTGGATGCGCGAGGGGCTCACGCTGGCCAGCGTCTTTTCGATCGTCTTCGCGCCGGTAGCATTCCTGATGGGCGTGCCACCCCGGGACATCGGACCCATGGCCGATCTGCTGGGGACCAAGCTAGTGGCCAACGAGTTCGTGGCCTTCGTGAAACTGACGACGGAGTACCGCGGCGTCGTGGAGCCGCGGACCCACGTGCTGGCGACCTATGCGTTGACGGGCTTTGCGAACATCGGCTCGATCGGCATCCAACTCGGCGGCATCGGCGCGATGGCGCCGACGCGGCGCCAAGACCTGGCCCGGCTGGGGACGCGCGCGCTTCTCGCCGGGTTCCTGGCGACCCTCATCAACGCCTGCGTGGCGTCAATGATTCTGTGATCCGATGGGAGGCCCGTTGACCCAGTTCGACGAAGCGGTCGAGGCCGCGGAGTTCCTGCGCGGACGTGGTTTCGGCGGAGCCGAGGTGGCGGTTGTCCTGGGGTCGGGCCTCGGTGACTTCGCCGACAGTCTGGCCGAGCCATTCGAGGTGAGCTACGGCGAGATACCACACTGGCCGGCCTCGGGCGTCATCGGGCATGCCGGCAGGCTCGTCGGCGGGCTCGTCGGCGGGCGCCGAGTGATGGCCCTCGCCGGTCGCGTCCACGTGTATGAAGGCCGTCCGCTGGCACGGGTTACCTTCGCCATGCGCGTCATGGGACGGCTGGGCGTGCCCAGGGTCATCCTGACCAACGCGGCCGGCGGCATCAACACGCGGTTCTCGCGCGGGACCCTCATGCTCATCGACGATCACATCAACCTCATGGGCACCAATCCCCTGGTCGGACCCAACGACGAACGGTTCGGCCCCAGATTCCCGGACATGTCCGAGATCTACGCTCCGGGACTCCGCAGCCTAGCGCGTGAGGCCGCGGCCGAGGCCGGCGTGCCGCTGGAGCACGGCGTCTACGTCGCGGTACACGGTCCGAGCTACGAAACTCCGGCCGAGATCCGTGCATTTCGCGTCCTCGGCGCCGACGCGGTCGGGATGTCGACGGCACCCGAGGCACTGGTTGCACGGCACATGGGGCTCGAGGTGCTGGGCATCTCCTGCATCACGAACATGGCCGCCGGCGTGCTGCCCGAGCCTCTGGATCATCGTGAGGTCATGGAAACCGCGCGCCGCGTGAGAGGCCAGTTCATCGCCGTACTGGAGGGCACCGTTGGACGCCTCTGAACGGCTCGTGGCCGTTGCCCGTGAGGCGCGTGAGCGCGCCGTCGCACCTTACTCCGGCTTCAGCGTGGGGGCCGCGATCGAGACCGCTGACGGACTCATCGTCACCGGCTGCAACATCGAGAACGCCAGCTACGGCCTGACGCTGTGTGCCGAGCGGGTTGCGATTTTCAAGGCGCTGTCCGACGGTCATCGTGCCTTCGTCCGGATCGCCGTCGTCGCCGACACCGACGCGCCGACCACGCCGTGCGGCGCGTGCCGGCAGGTGCTGTGGGAATTTGGGCCGGACATGGAGGTCGTCATCGGCAACCTGACGGTGATGACGGCCCGCCACCGCCTGGCCGATTTGTTGCCCCACCCGTTCAGCGGACGGCTGCTCAACCGTTGATACGGAGCCCCGGGACTTCACTCCCGGACAACGCCAAGCCCTCCCCGGGCCGCTGCCCGGTCCGCCGGTCCGTGCCGTTTGCCATCGGCCGGGCCCCGGACCCGGTATGATCGGCCCATGCTTCCGACAATCGCCTGGGAAGGCGATGCCATCGTGATGGTGGATCAGCGCAAGCTGCCGGCCACCGAGAAGTACGTCACGTGCAAGACCGTCACCGTCGTCGCCAAGGCGATCACCTCTATGGTCATCCGCGGGGCGCCGGCCATTGGCGTGTGCGCGGCCATGGGCCTGGCCCTGGGGGCCGCGCGCAGCAAGGCGACCGGGACCCGTCAGTTCGCCGCCGAGTTCCAGAAGAACTGCGACCTGCTCGCCGCCACGCGTCCCACGGCGGTGAACCTGTTCTGGGCGATCGAGGGCATGAAGCAGTCCTTCGCCGAAGGGGCGCATGCTGGCGAATCGGTGGACCAACTGAAAGCGCGCCTGCGCCATACCGCCGATCGCATCCACGACGATGATGTGGAGAGCTGCCGCGCCATCGGACGTCACGGCGCGACGGTCGTGCCAGCGGAGGCTTGCGTCCTGACCCACTGCAACGCCGGTGCCCTGGCCACCGCCGGCTACGGCACCGCGCTCGGTGTGATCCGCGGCGCCGTGGAGTGCGGCAAGAAGGTGGCGGTACTGGCCGACGAGACTCGGCCGTTCCTGCAGGGGGCGCGGCTCACGGCCTGGGAGTTGATGAAGGACGGCATCGACACCACGGTCATCACCGACAACATGGCCGGCGCCCTCATGCGCACGGGGACGATCGATCT
>JADZBZ010000020.1 GCA_020851835.1 Acidobacteriota bacterium | reverse complement strand
GTGACTGGCGGCTACGGCGAGGGTCGCGGCCCGCGAACGAGCGCCTGGATCTACGCGCCCGCCGGACGATAGTCGGACGATGCCCATCCACCCGTCCACTACCCACCGCACTTGATAGCGACTATTGCACGCTGGCGCACACCTTCGCCAGGACCGCGTCAATGGCCCGGATGGTCGCCTCATCGGTCAGCCCGTGACGTTGCTTGAGCCACTGCGTGCTGTTGCAGGCAACCCTGACCTGACCCAGTTCATCCTCCCACGCCAGTGCTTTCATCGGCAGGTCGATGGCCGCCAGTTGACGATCCTGCATCAGCAGTGTGCCTATCTCAGGATTGCCGAACAGGATCAGTTCGGTAGGCCGCAGTTCCAGCCCTTTGCGACGGGCGTGTTCGGCGTGGTCGATGCGGGCAAACAGATGCCAGCCCTGCGCTTCGATGATCGAGACCATGCGGTCGATGGTTTCTCCGACCGGGAACGCGCTCGGTGCCGTATTCAAGCCATTCATGATGGATACCTCCTGCGCCTTCTCACGCTCTATCAGCACCTCATCGTACTGGACCAGTTGCAGTTCGCGGTACTGTCGGATTGCCGAAGGGCGTTGACGGACATGACCGCGCGTGCTACGGTCGCGCAAACGCACGGATTCGCCCGCCAAGGAGAGTGTTCCCATGTCTGTGAGATTGTCTGTTGCTCGATTCTTTGCCGCCGTCCTGTTCCTCGCTGTCTCTTCCGCGCCTGCAGTCGCTCAAGGCGTTGGGGCGATCGCCGGGACGGCCACAGACGAGTCGGGTGCGGTCCTTCCTGGCGCAACGGTGACGCTGTCGAGTCCAGGAATCATCGGCGGAGCGCAGACATCCATCACGGACGAACGCGGGACGTACCAGTTCACGAGACTGGTGCCGGGACGCTACAGCGTCAAGGGCGAGTTGCAGGGGTTCCGTCCTTTCACCCAGGAGAATGTTCCCGTCAACGCGGATCAGACCTCGCGCATCGATCTGATGCTCGCGATCGGCGCGCTGGAAGAGGGGGTGGTCGTCTCTGGCCAGGCGCCGCTCCTCGACACGACGACGGTGATGAAACAGACGGTGTTGACGCGCGAACTCCTCGACAGCCTTCCGAACAGAAATGATATCTGGTCGATGGTTCGGGTGGTGCCTGGCGTCGTGGTCAGCAAGGTCGACGTGGGCGGGTCGGAAGCGTTTCTCTCCTCGACGACATCCGTGCACGGCACCAGCAACGAAAACGGATTTCTCATCGACGGTATGGACGTGTCGTGGGTGAACGACAACGGCAACGGCCCGATGCTCTACTTCGATCCTTACATCTACGAAGAAGCCAATGTCCAGACGGCCGGCGGGCCAGCGGAGCGATCGAAAGGCGGGGTCAACTTCAACCAGGTTACGAAGACGGGCACCAACCAGTTTCACGGTGGCGCAACCTATGCGGTGTCGGGCCGCGGCCTGTCATCGAGCAACTACTCGGATGCGCTGAAAACGCAGTTGCTGGCCACGGTGCCCGGGGCGGCGCTCGCGGCCAACCCGAACATCACACCCAACGCCGACATCGCCCGCATGTACGATGTCGGCGGGTGGCTCGGCGGCCCGATCGTCCCGAACAGGTTATGGTTCGTCGTGTCGGCACACGACGCGGTGCTGGACCAGTACAAGCTGGGGAGCTACGACACCGACGGTTCCCAGGTCATCGACGACAACTTGCTCCGCACCGTCGGTACCAAGCTCTCGTACCAGGTGTCGCCGAGAAATCAGATCTCGTGGTTCTACACGGTGCAGAAGAAAGTTATCGGTCACCGCGGTGGCGGGACGTTCGCCGACAGCGCCGCCAGGAACTACAGCAACAAGGTGCCGCAGATCAATCAGGTCAAGTGGACCTCGCCGATCTCTTCGAAGATGGTCCTCGACGTCTCCGGAAGCTCGATGCGGGTCAACGATCGCTTCGATCCGCGGCCCGAGGTGCCTGACGGCGCCATCGCCCGGTTCGACGCCGTGACGCAGTACTCGACCGTAGCGTTGCCGACCTATTCGAGCACGCCGGAATATCGCTACGCCGCCAACACCAGTATCAACTACTACACGGGCCGCCACGATCTCAAGGTCGGCTATCAGTACATGCGCAGCATGTTCGGCAGCGACGTCACGTCCACATCGGGCATGCGCGCGATCTATCGAAACGGTCTGCCTGATTCCGTGAACACATACACGACACCGACGAGTCTGAGAGAGTTCAGCGTCGAACAGGCGCTCTATTTCCAGGACAGATGGACGCCGAGTCGAAAGCTGACGCTGAACATGGGCCTGCGCTGGGAGGCCATCAGGGGGTGGGCTCCCGAAGCCTGCCAGACGGCGACGCTCTTCAATCCCGACCCGAGGTGCTTTCCCGCGTTGGAGGACCTGCCCAACTTCAAGAACCTGATGCCCCGGGTGTCGGCCATCTACGACCTGACGGGAGACGGCCGGACGGCGCTCAAGTTCTCGGCCAATCGTTACGCGATTCCGATCGGCGTGAGCTACGTGCACCGCGTGAATCCATTCGCGGTCGCAAACGACACGCGCGTCTGGACGGTGTGCGCTTCCGGACAGACGACCGGCTGCGACGCCAACCACGATCTGACTCCGCAACTCGGCGAACTGGGGCCCTCGACCGGCTACAGCCTCGGCAACAAGAACCGATACGCCGACGGTATCGAGCGGCCGGTGTCGAACGAGTTCTCCGCGGAAATACAGCGGCAGTTCGGCGATGTCGTCGCCTCGGTCGGCTACACCTATCGCACCAAGCGGCGCGATCTCGGGTTCCGGAACGTGGCCGTGCCCACCGAAACCTATATTCCACTCGCGGTCACCGAACGGAATAGCGGCGAGTCGGTGACGGTGTTCAATCAAGACCCGGCGCTGCGTGGCCGGATCGACAACCTGTACGACAACTCCTCCGAGTTGAATAGCGACTACCAGGGTACAGACGTCACCGTCAACAAGCGCATGAGCCACCGTTGGTCGCTCATGGGCGGAGCCAGCTTCGGCAAGACGACGGGATATCTCCTGGGCGATTTGAACAATCCGAACAGCCAGGAATTCGCCCGCGGCATCATCGGAAACGACTTGCCCTGGTCGTACCGGCTATCCGGCGTGTGGGAGGCACCGTTTGAGACATTCGTGAGCGCGACCGCGTCCTACTACAAGGGATTTCCCGAGGAGACAACGGTTTCGGTCGGTAACAACACGGTACTGCTGACTCAGGGGTCTCAGAGCGTGATGGTCGACCCACGCGGCACGATTCGTTTCCCGAACGTGAGCCAAGTCGACATGAGCGTGCGAAAGGGCGTGCGTCTTGCCGGCAGCCGGCTCTCGGCTCGGTTGGATGTTTACAATCTGCTGAACCGCTCGGCAATTACGAGCCGCATCACGACCCTCGGTCCCACCTATCACCGCGCGTCGGCCATTCAGCGCGGGCGGCTCGTCAAGCTCGGATTGAGCGTCGACTTCTGAGCGCGCGAGGCCGGATCTCAATACGATGAGCGCCAGCGCCACCCGTTGGCTCAAACGGGTGGCGCCGGCGGGGACCAGGGTTGCGGCCGGTCCTTGTAGTACTGCTCCCGATGGATGGGGCAGATGCCAACGCGGCGCACGATCGCCACGACGTCCTCGATCATGGCGCTTCCGCCGCACACGTACACGGCCAACCGGTCCACCGACGTCACTTCCTCACGTACGATTTTTTGCACGTAGCCGATGCGCCCCTCCCACGCGGCAGAAGGGCGTGAGAGCGTCATCACCCACGAGAAATTCGGGTACTCACGGGCGAGCGCCCCAAGCTCCTCCTGGTAGTATTGGTCCTCTTCGCCTCGCACGCCCCAGATCAGCCGAATCGTCCGATTCGTCTTCGCCACGGCCGCGTGAATCATCGACCGCAGGGGAGCAATCCCGGTTCCGGTGGCGACAAACAGCAGATCGCGATCGAGCGGCTCGTGCAGCACGAAGGTTCCGGCCGGTCCCCTGAACCGGACGCGGTCGCCCTCGCGCAGCCCGAACAGGTACGTGGAGCCGGGACCACGAGGCACCAGGTTGAACAAGAGTTCAATCTCGGTGTCGCGGCCGGGAGGCGACGCCACGGAGTAGACACGGGTGAGCGGATGCCGCGCACCCGGCCGATCGAGATGAAACGACACGAATTGACCCGCCTCGAAACGCAGTACGGGCGGATCGACCAGCCGAAGCGTCAACACGCGGACGTCTCGGGTCAGATCGTCAATCCGCGAAACCTGCGCCGTGAAGGTGTCCACACTCCGAGTGTATTGCGGCAGCGACCGCCGGCAATGCGGGATGGCAATTTCGGATAAGGTTTCGAGAGGATGTGGAACCGTGTCCGCTACACGTTCTGGGCGCCCTTCTACGACTCGCTGGTCGAGGCCGTCGGGTTCGAGGAGCCGCGGAAGCGATCGATCGAGCCTCTGGGGCTGAGGACGGACGCGCGGCTGCTGATTCTCGGCGCGGGGACCGGACTCGACCTGCCGCACCTGCCACGCGACATCGAGATCACCGCCGTCGACGCCACGCCCGCTATGCTGAAGCGACTGGAACGCCGCGCGTCCGGGCTGCGGATGCGTGTCAACGCCGAAGGGGGCGACGCGCGCCGGCTGCGGTTCGAGAACGAAAGCTTCGATGCGGTTATCATGCACCTCGTGCTCGGCGTCATGCCTCAACCTTCGAAAGGCCTTGCCGAGGCCGTCCGGGTGCTGAAGCCCGGAGGACGGATAGCCGTCTTCGACAAGTTCCTCGGCGATCGGCAGCGCCTATCGATCCGGCGCCGGCTGCTCAACCTGGTAATGAAGCCGCTCATCACGGACATGAACAGGCGCTTCGGGCCGATGCTCGCGGGAAACGGGCTCGAGGTGGAAAGAGACGAGCCCGCGGCATTCGGCGGAATGTACCGAGTCATCACCCTTCACAAGCCAGCGGTCTCGTCCGAACCAGAGCATGCCGGCCCCGCCTGACCGACCGCCGGTGCCGAACGCGCCCCGGCCGACGCGCGTTCCGGTCCACGGTGGTTGGGCGGCCTGGCGTCCGGTCGCCCGGGCCCACCGCGAATCGCTGATTGCCGCGATCGCCATCGCCGGCATCTTCGCCCACCTCGTCCTGCGCTGGGGCTTCACGGTGTCGCCGTTCGGCCGGGACCTGCCCTTGTATCTCGTGCTCGCGTCAGGCGGCACGCCGCTGGTCCTGTCGCTGGCGCTCAAGGCGCTCCGGCGCGAGTTCGGCTCCGACCTGCTGGCCGGCATCTCCATCGTCACCGCAGTCCTGCTGGGCGAGTACCTCGCGGGGGCTCTCGTCGTGTTGATGCTCTCCGGCGGGGAGGCCCTCGAGCAGATGGCCGTCGGCCGGGCGTCGGCCGTGCTGCACGCGCTCGCAAGCCGGATGCCGGCGCTGGCCCATCGCAAGACCAACGGTCAAGTGGACGACGTCTCGCTGGATGCCGTGGTGGCCGGGGACCACATTGTCGTGTTCCCTCACGAGATTTGCCCGGTGGACGGCGTCGTCGTCGAGGGGCACGGCGTCATGGACGAATCGTACCTGACGGGCGAGCCGTTCATGATGCTGAAGGCTCCCGGGTCGGAGGCGTTCTCGGGCGCGATCAACGGCGAGCAGGCCCTGACCCTGCGGGCGACCCGGCTGGCGGTGGATTCCCGCTACGCCCGGATCATGCGGGTGATGCAGGAGTCCGAGCAGCGCCGGCCCCAGTTCCGCCGCCTCGGCGATCGACTGGGAGCGTGGTATACGCCGATTGCGCTCGCCATCGCCGTCGGAGCCTGGGCCTGGAGTGGAGAAGCCGTTCGTTTCCTCGCGGTGCTCGTGGTGGCCACGCCCTGTCCGCTCCTGATTGCCATCCCTGTGGCAATTATCGGATCGATCTCCCTCGCGGCCCGGCACGGCATCATCATCCGAGACCCGGCGATCCTCGAGCGGATCGATACCTGCCGGACGATCATCCTGGACAAGACGGGGACGCTCACCTACGGCGAGCCCACACTGACCGAGAGGTTCGTCGCGCCAGGCCTGGAGGATGGCCGCGTGCTGCAGCTGGCCGCGAGCCTCGAGCGCTATTCCAGGCATCCGCTCGGAGAGCCGCTCCTGAAAGCGGCCGAGCGGGACGGCCTGGCCCTCGTGAATGCCACGGAGATCGGCGAGCGTCCGGGCGAGGGGCTTCGCGGGATTGTCGGCGGTACGCCCGTGCGCATCATCGGGCGCAAGCAGGCGGTGGCGCGCGGCTTCGGCGCCCTGCTCCCTCCGGAGGCGTCGGGGCTCGAGTGCATTGTCCTGGTCGAGGACCGGTACGCGGCGACCTACCGGTTCCACGACGCCCCGCGAGAGGACAGCCGATCGTTTATCAGCCACCTCGGCCCGCGGCACCACCTCGAGCGAATCCTGCTGGTCTCCGGCGATCGAGAGCAGGAGGTGCTCTACCTCGCCGAGCGCGTCGGGATCACCGAGGTGCACGGCGGGTGCTCGCCGGAAGAGAAGGTCGCCATCACGCGGGCGGAGATGGCGCGGGCACCGACGCTGTTCATCGGCGACGGCATCAACGAC
>JADZBZ010000019.1 GCA_020851835.1 Acidobacteriota bacterium | reverse complement strand
GGCGGCTTCATCATGGCCATCAAGGCCCAGGCGCCGATGGTGCCGGTGGCGATCACCGGCGGCCGCGATGCCATGCGGAAGGGGAGTGCGATTGTGCGGCCCGTGATGGTGGACGTGCGCATCGGCGCGCCGGTGCCGACGACGGGCTTGACGCTCGACGACCGCGACGCGCTCATTGCCACGGTTCGCGATCGCATCAACGCTCTGCTGCGAGAGGGGTGAGCGAGCATGGACGTGCTCGTCACGCTGGGGCGCACGCTGGGATTCTCACTGGCCGCCGGTGTGAACCTGTACGCGACCGTGGCCCTGGTGGGCTTGGCCGCGCGCTACGGCTGGGTGGCGCTGCCCGAGCAGTTCGAGGTGTTCAACAACCCGTGGATCATCGGCGCCGCCGTGGTGCTGTACGCGATTGAGTTCTTCGCCGACAAGATTCCGTGGGTGGACACGATCTGGGACACCCTTCACACCTTCATCCGGCCGGTGGGCGCCGCGCTCGTCGCCGTGGCGGCGCTCGGCGAGGCTTCGCCCACCGCCGAAGGGCTGGTCGCTCTGCTGGGGGGTGTGGTCGCCGCCGGGAGTCACGCCACCAAGGCGAGCACGCGCGTCGCCGCCAACGCGAGTCCCGAGCCGTTCTCGAACTGGGCGCTCAGCCTGCTCGAGGACGTGTTCGTGGTCGGGCTGGGGCTGGTCACGCTCAAGTTTCCCCTGCTCGCCCTGGGTGTCAGCCTCGCCATCCTGCTCGTGATGCTGCTGGCGGCCCGCTGGGTCTGGAAGTGGCTCCGCCGCCGGCCCGACCCTCGCCTGGCCTGAGTCGCGCGGTCCGCGGTGCGGGAGGGAAGCGGGGGTAGAGTAGGACTGATGCCCGCTGGCGGCTCCCGGCAGTTCGTGGCGCGCTTCACGCTCGGTGCGGCCCTGCTGGCGCTGAGTGTGGCGGTGCCGCTGGTGGCCCGCCGGAGCGAGCCGCCGCAGCAGCCCACCGATCGGCCGGCAGTCCAGCCGGCGCCCTTGCCGCGTTTCCGCGCCGGCGCCAACCTGGTGCGCCTCGACGCCTACGTCAGCACCGACGGCCAGCCGGTCTCCGACCTGACGGCCGGCGACTTCGAGGTGTACGAGGACGATCAGCCCCAGCGGGTCGAGAGCTTCGCGTTCGTCGAAGCACGCAGACCGGGCCCGGTCACGACCACGGCGGCGCCCACGCCGCACTCCACCCAGGAGCAGCGCGCGGAGGCGCAGGAAGCCGATGCACGGGTGTTCGTGCTGTTCCTGGACTACTGGCACGTCGGCATCGACGGGTCGTCGCGCTCCGTCGCGCCCGTGTCGGCGTTTCTGGACAAGGTCGTCGGGCCGAACGATCTGGTAGGGATCATGACGCCCGACATCACGCCGCAGAACATCACGCTACTCCGGCGCGGCACCGGTATCGATCACCTGCTCGGCGACGTGTGGACCTGGGGACAACGAGACCGCGCGATCACGGTCGATCCCCGGGAAGACGACATCAAGGGCTGCTATCCGGACGACGGCGATACCATCAACATCGCCAAGGAGATGATCGAGCGTCGTCGCGAGCAGAAGACGCTGCACGCGATCGAGAGCATGGTCAACTACCTGGACGGCCTGCGCGAAGAGCGGAAGTTCGTGGTGCTCTTCTCGGAAGGCTGGGTGCTGTTCGGCCGGAACGACCGGCTGGGACGCGCGCTCTCCGAGCAGCCGCCCGGCGGTCGCGACCCGCTCGGTGTCGGCATCGACGGCCGGGTGACGACGGGCCGCCCGCAGGAAGGCGGCGCCCGCAACTTCGACTGGTGCGAGCGTGAACGCCTCATGCTCGCCTACATCGATCACTCACTGGAGCTGAGACAGCTCGCGCAGCGGGCCAACCGCGCCAACGTCTCGTTCTATCCCATCGTTCCCCGCGGCCTGACGCCCTTCGACGATTCGATGGGCCCCCTCCGTCCGGCGGGTCCCATCGAAGACAACCAGCGGCTCGGCGCGCGCCAGAATGGCCTGCGCGAGCTGGCCGAGCAGACCGACGGCGCCTGGGTGCTGAACACCAACAACACTGCTGCGGCACTGGCGCGGATGCTGGCCGACACGAACTCTTACTACCTGCTGAGCTATTACTCGACCAACGCGAAGCTCGATGGCCGATTTCGCCGGATCACGGTCCGCGTGAAGCGGCCCGGCGTGGAGGTGCGGGCGCGCCCGGGGTATCTGGCGCCCACCGAAGCTGAGGCGCGGGCCGCCGGCGCGACGCTCGAGTCGGCGGGGGGCAAGCCGGCGCTGCCGCCCGAGGTCACCCGCGCACTCGGCGCGATTGTTCCCGGCCGGGGGCATCTGCCGGCGCGGATTCAGGCGGCCGGGCTCGCCGACCGGGTTCGCGCAGTGGTGGAACTCGACGCCGCGACGCTCAAGGAGCCGGAGTGGCACGCGGGGGGCACGTTGCAGGTGTCGATCGAATCGGATCGCGGCGGCGGTGCGGAGCAGGTGTCGGTGCCGCTTGCCGCCGGGCAACGCAGCGTGGTGATTGAGGCGCCGGAAGACGACCTGCCGCCCGGCCGCTACGTCGTGCGTGTCGAAGGACACCCCGCCGGCGGCTCGCTGACGATCCGCGCCTCGACCGTCGCCGTGGTGGGCGCCGCCAACACGGCCCTGGGCCCCGAGGTGATTGCCTTCCGGCGGGGGCCGACGACGGGCCTGGCGTACGAGCCCACCGCCGACCCGCGGTTCCGCCGCACGGAGCGCATTCGGCTCGAGGTGCCCGTGCTCGTCGCGGGCGCGGTCACGGCGACCGGCCGGGTGCTGACGCGCGAGGCGCAGGCCCTGCCGCTGCACGTCGCCGTCGGCGAGCGGACCGACGCCGACCGCGGCGCGCGCTACGTAGTGGCCGACGTCACGCTGGCGCCGCTGGCGCAGGGCGACTACGTGGTCGAGGTGCAGTCCGGCACGGCGACGGCAACCTTCGGGTTCCGGGTGGTGCCATAGGGAGCGTCACGCACAGGCGCACCCTCTCGCGAACCCTCGGCGGCACTCGCGGACGGCGCCCTGTTCCGCCAGCCTCTCGATTCCTCAGGCCACCTTCCTCCGCGCGTACCGCGTCAGCACTACGGCGAGCGAGAAGAAGAGCAACCCGCCGAAGATGTGCCCGCTCGGGCCCTCGGCGTGCAGGAAGGGGAGAGCGTTGCCGAGGGCCTGGAAGGGCCCGAGCCAGCCGGCGCCGTACAGGATCGCGTAGAGGATGCCGGCCAGCGACCCGCCCGCGATGAGGCCCGAGCTGAAGAGGGTGCCGGCGCTGAGGTCCGAGTCGCTCTTCCGGCCGGTCTTGCGCTCCACCCACCAGCGCACCATGCCGCCGACGAAGATGGGAGCGGTCGTGGCTATCGGCAGGTAGGCGCCCACGGCGAAGGACAGCGAGTGGACGCCGCACAGTTCAAGTGTCACGGCGATGAACACGCCGACGAGGACCAGTCCCCAAGGCAGGTTCTGCGAGAGCAGGCCCTTGATGAGCGTGGCCATCAATGTGGCCTGGGGCGCGGCGACATCAGCCGACCCAATGCCGAAGACCCGGTGCATGTAGAGCACCGTCAGGCCAATCACGAACGACGAGGTGATCACGCCGATGGCCAGGCCCATCTGCTGTGCCAGGGGCGTCGCCCCGACGATGAAGCCTGTCTTGAGGTCCTGCGAGGTGTTGCCGGCATTGGCCGCCGCAATGCAGACAATGGCGCCCACCGACAGCGCCACCGGGCCGTAGGCGTCGCCCGTCCAGCCGAGCGCCACGAAAATCACGCAGGTGATGATCAAGGTCGCGATCGTCATCCCCGAGATGGGGTTGGACGACGAGCCGATGAGGCCCGTGATGCGCGACGAGACCGTGGCGAAGAAGAAGCCGAAGACGACGACCAGGACGGCGACGACGACGTTGCCCTGCGTGGGCAAGCCCGGGGTGACGGCCAGGAACACGGCCAGCAGCAGCGAGCCCCCGAGCACGAAAGTGAGTGGCAGGTCCCGTTCGGTGCGAATCGACTCGCCGCCGGTCGCAGCCCCCAGCCCCTTGAGGCCCTCCTTCGCCGAGGCCACGATGGTGGGGAGCGTGCGGCCGAGCGTGATGAGCCCCGCCGCCAGGACGGCGCCGGCGCCGATGTATCGGATGTAGGCGCTCCAGATCTGCCCCGGTCCCATCTCGGAGATGAGAAACGGCAGGCCGGTGGCCGGGTTGTTCGCGAAGTTGGGATGGATGGGGGGAAAGGGCGTCGGAATGGCCGACCCGAGCAGCGTCAGCAGCGGCAGCAGCACCAGCCACGACAGCACGCCGCCCGCCACCATCGTCCCCGCGATCCGGGGGCCGATAACGTAGCCCACGCCCATGTACTCGGGCGAGATGTCCACGTTGAGCGTGGCGTTCGGAAACTGGCTCGCGCGCGGCGTGGAGTAGCCGATTTCGGTCAGGAACAGGTTGAAGATCCAGGACAGCGATTTCCAGATCGCCCCGATACCCAGCCCGGCAAACACGAGTCCGGCCAACTGCCCGCCGCGCTCGCCGGCCACCAGCACTTCGGCGCACGCCGTGCCCTCAGGGTAGGGCAGCACCCCGTGCTCTTTCACGATCAGGGCCCGTCGCAGAGGCACCATCATGAGCACGCCCAGAATGCCTCCGGCAAAGGCCAGCATCGTGATCTGCGTGTAGTTGAAATAGCCGGGGCCGTCCGGCAGCAGGAAGATGAGCGCGGGGATTGTGAACACGACGCCGCCGGCCACCGATTCGCCGGCCGAACCAATCGTCTGGACGATGTTGTTCTCGAGGATGGTGGAGCCGCCCAGGTGCTTCAGCACCGAGATGGCGAGCACGGCAATCGGAATCGAGGCGCTGACGGTGAGCCCGGCTCGGAGGCCGAGATACACCGTGGAAGCACCGAAGAGCAATCCGAAGAGGACCCCGATGAAGATGGCCTTGGCCGTGAACTCGGCCATCGACTGGGATGCGGGAACGTAGGGCTGCAGACCTCGGGACGTGTCGGCCATGGCGGGGATGATAGCAGGGCTGGAGTTTGCTATCCTGAGAGTCCTTGTGAATTCACCGAACAAGCGCAAGGCCCACGCGGAGGCCGTGTCCGAGCTGACGACCAACCGGCTGTCGGTGTACCTGCGGTGTCTGAACCAGCTCGAGGCCGCCGGGGTCCAGACCATCTCCTCGCAGGCCCTGGCCGAGCAGTTCCACCAGAACGCGGCGCAAATCCGCAAGGATCTCGCCTACTTCGGCGAGTTCGGGGTGCGGGGCGTCGGCTACTATGTCAAGGATCTCAAGCTTCACCTGCGCCAGATTCTCGGGCTCGATCGCAAGCTCAAGGTGGTCGTCATGGGCGCCGGGAACCTGGGGCTGGCGCTGGCCGACTATCCCGGCTTCGGCCGCGAAGGCTTCGAGATCGTGGCCATGTTCGATGTGGACGCGAGCAAAATCGGCGACCAGTCGCGCAGCGGCGTTCCCATTCACGACATCCGCGAGTTGCGCAAGGTGGCCCGTCGCGAGCACATCGACATCGGCGTCATCGCGGTGCCCGCCGAGTCGGCCCAGCCGGTGCTCGACCAGGTGGTCGCCGCCGGCGTGACGGCCATCCTCAACTTCTCGCCCGGCGCTCTGAGCGTGCCGCCCGGGGTCAAATTGAAGAGTGTGGACCTCACCGTGTCGCTCGAGAGCCTGTCCTTCTATCTGGCGCAGGGTGATGATGGCGCCGAGTAGGAAGACCGGGGCCCGCCTGTCTCACGTTGGCGCCGACGGCAAGGCGCGGATGGTGGACGTGGGCGGCAAGGCCGTGACCGCTCGCGAGGCCGTGGCCCGCGGCCGCGTGTCGATGTCGGCCGCGGCCCGGCGCCTGATTCGGACCGGCGAGGTGGCGAAGGGCGATCCGCTGCAGGCCGCGCGGCTGGCGGGCATCCTGGCCGCCAAGCGCACGAGCGAGCTGATCCCTCTCTGCCACCCGCTGCTGTTGTCGCACGTGTCGGTGGAACTCACACCCACGCGCACCGGCTACGACATCGAAGCGCGCGTCCGCACCAGTGGCCAGACCGGCGTCGAGATGGAAGCCCTCACCGCCGTTGCCGTGGCCGGCCTCACCATCTACGACATGCTGAAGGCCGTGGACAAGACCATGGTCATCGGCGAGATCGGGCTGGTGGAGAAGCGAGGCGGCAAGAGCGGGCCCTGGCGCCGGACGCGCTGAGGGCCCGAGGGAATCGCGCGGTCGTCAATCGTTCAATTCTCTCGCTCCGCGATCCCTCCCCGTGGCGGCGGCTCGATGTGGATGACCGCGTCCTTGATTTGCGGGAAGCGCGTCATCAGGCGATCCTTCACCACGTGCGACAAACGGTGCGCCTCGTGCAGGGGCAGTGCGCCGTCCATCCAGACGTGCAGGTCGAGAAAGACGAAGTCGCTGGCGCCGCGGGTGCGAATCTGATGGCAGCCCCGCACTTCCGGCACGGTCTGGACGACCTCGCGAATGGTCGTCTCGTCGATGACCATCTGGTCGCCCAGGATGCGCGAGGTGTCGTGGAAGATCTCCCAGCACGCCATCGCGATGAATCCGGCCACCAGCAGCGCGGCCGCCGGATCGAGCCAGGGGTAGCCCAGGCCGACCCCGACCAGTGCCGCGATCACGGCGGCCGACGTGAGCAGGTCGCTGGTGGTGTGGTGGGCATCGGCCAGCAGGATTTCGCTGCTGAGGCGCCGGCCCTCCCGGCGCTCGTACCAGACCACGACGAGGTTGATGGCGAAGGTCACTCCCATCACCCAGAACGAGAGCGGGCGAACCTCGGGGGCTCCGCCCTCGCGCATCCGGCCGATGGCGGCGCGCAGCACCTCCACCAGCACGGCGACGAGGAAGACCAGGATCCCGACCGATGCCAGCGTTTCGAACTTGCGATGGCCATACGGATGATCGTCGTCGGGGGGTTGCCGCGCCACGCGGACGCCGATGATGCCCACAACGTTCGAGGCCGTGTCGGTCAGCGAGTGGAACCCGTCGGACAGGATGCTGACGGCGCCCGAGACGTAGCCCAGCCAGATTTTCGCGAGGGCGACGGCCAGGTTGAGCGCCAGGACACGGACGAGGACGCGCGAGACGGCGAGGTAACGCTCCATTGAGCGATTGAGCCCGATTCAACCGTCGCCCGTCTCCGGACCGGCCATCACCCGGGGCCCGCTCCCACCGTCTGCCGGGCGCATCAGAAGATGGTGGCGGTGGGCACCGGCCACCAGCGCAACTGCACCTTGCCGATGATGTATTTCTTAGGCACGAATCCCCAGTGACGGCTGTCGGAACTGTTGTTGCGATGGTCGCCCATGACGAAGTAGTAGCCCTCGGGAATCACCTGCGGGCCCCAGTCGTCGTGGCTGCGGTACTCGGGCGGCACCTGGGCGTCGGGGATGGGCACGTCGTTGACGTACACCCGTCCGTCCACGACGCGCACCGTGTCGCCCTCTTCGGCAATCACCCGCTTGACGAACGACTTGTCCGGGTTGAGCGGGTAGTAGAGCATCACGATGTCGCCGCGCTGCGGGTCCGCCAACCGGTAGGCGAGCTTGTTGACGATGAGGCGGTCCTGGTCGGCGAGCGTCGGGGCCATGCTCTGCCCCTCGACGCGGGCCACCTGGAAACCGAAGGTAACGATGAGCGTGGCGTACACGGCGGCCGAGGCCAGCGTCTTGAGCCAGGCCACGAACTCGTCCTTCCACACATCGAGGCGGCCACGCCCCGAATCGGCCGCCTCGACGGCGGGCGGCGGGGCGGAGGTGGGTGAGGGCGTGAGCGGGGCCACGGCCTCGAATTGGAACGGCGAGGGGCTGTCCTGGTGGCCGGGGTCGGCGAACGCTACAGCTTCAGGTAATCCCGGAGCCTCCGCGTCTGTGACCGGCTCACCGGAATCTCGGTCGCTTTCGCGTCTTTCATCCTGAGGATGTAGTTCCTGCTGAACCAAGGGACGATCTCCTTGATCTTGTTGATGTTCACGAGATGCGACCGGTGTACCCGCCAGAACACGGCCGGGTCGAGCCGGGCCTGCAGCTCATCGAGGGTCCGGTCGTTCGAGGTGCCGGACACCTGCCCAGTCACAATAGTAATCGAATCGTCCTCGACCGACGCGTACAGGATGTCGTCGGCCTGAACCAGCACGTACCGCTCCTGCACCCTGACGGCGATCTGGGCCGGCCGGGTGGCCGGGGCCATCAGCCTGACCAGGCGGTCGAGCTGGTCGGCCAGGGGCAAGGCCTCCGGGCGCCGGGCGCGGGCGCGGTGGACGGCCTGGGCGAGCCGGACGGCGTCCACCGGCTTGAGCAGGTAGTCCACGGCGTTGAGCTCGAAGGCCTCCACGGCCTGCTGGTCGAAGGCGGTGACGAAGATCACGGCCGCCGAGGCACCCGACTCGTTGAGCTGGCGTACCACCTCCATCCCGGTCAGACCGGGCATCTGGATGTCGAGAAACGCCACGTCGGGTTCGAGTCTGGCGAGGGCCTCCAGTGCCTCGGGACCGTTGGCCGCCTGTCCCACCACCTCAATGCCCTCGAGCTGTCCCAGCAGGAAGCACAGTTCTTCCCGCGCCAGTTGCTCATCATCGGCGACCAGGGCCGTCAGCGGGGCTGCGCTCACGAGGCCAGCTTCCTTGGCGTGACGGTCAGAGGAATCTCCAGGCGGGCGCACGCGCCCCTCCCCGGCGACCCCGAGAGAGCGAGCCGGCCCTGCGCGCCGTAGACCACGCGCAGCCGCTCGTGGACGTTGCTCAAACCAATGCCGCTCGACATGGCCGTCTGCAGCCGTTCGTCCGAGATTCCCAGCCCATCGTCTTCGACTTCGATGACGGCGGTGTCACGCTCGCGCCAGGCGCGAATGGTGATCGTTCCGGCGCCGATCTTGCGGGCGAGGCCGTGCTTGATGGCGTTCTCGACCAGCGGCTGCAATAGCAGGCTCGGCACCACGACGTCGAGCGCTTCGGGCGAGACGGACTTCTGCACCGTCAGGCGCGGTCCGAAGCGGACGACCTCGATGGCCAGGTATTCGTCGATGGCATCGAGCTCGTGGCGGAGGGTGACGAACTGTTCGTCGCTGCGCATCAGCTTGCGCAGCAGGCCCGATAACTTCTGGACGACCATGCGGGCCGTATCGGGTTCCGAGCGGATGAGCGAAGACACCGAAGCCAGGGTGTTGAACAGGAAGTGCGGATTGATCTGGCTCTTGAGGGCCTCGACCTTGGCGGCCAGCAGCAGCTTCTCCTGCTCCTGCAGCCGGTGCTCGATGCGGGCGTTGTTCCAGATCTTGATGGGCGTGGACACCGTGAGCACGGTGGCCACATACACCGCGATGGACAGCCAGAACGACTCGCCGTGCAGGTGAAAGAGGCGCGCATCTCCGAAGCGATGGCCGAGCGCCTGGCGGATCAGCTCCAGGCCGATGGGCGCGATCAGCAGCATGACCTGCCAGTCGACGGCGAGTGTGCGCGTCATGCGCCAGAACCGGCCGGGCAGGCTGAAGAAGACGAACGGGGAGAAGCTCCAGATGTCTTCCTTGGGACACGCCTCGCGCAGGCCGCCGCCGGCGAACCCGCAACCGATGGCGAAGGGGAGGGCGGCGAACTCACCGGCCATGATGGCCGGCAGGCCCACCGACGCGCCGACGATGGCCCCGGTGTAGGGGCCGGCGATGAGGCCGGCCAGCAGCGGGCCTTCGAGCGTGAGGTCGCCGGCCTCGTAGTTGAGGAGCAGCCGAGCGACCACGCCGGTGACGAAGGGCACGATGAGACTCACGGCAAACACCAGGCGGTCGGGCCAGTTGCGCTGCTCGAAGATGAGGATGTGGCGGAAGCGGCGGTACCGCGCCAGCATGGTGGCCAGCGCCGCCATCACCGCCAGCTTCACGATCAAGGTGGTGAGGAGGAACTGCCCGGCGGATAAGAACTTGGGCTCTTGCAGCACGGCCGTCCCGATGGAAATGGTATCATTTCTGCATGATCCGCCCGCTCGTCGAAGGCTTCGCGGTCACGTTCCGGCACCTGTTCCGCCGCCCGATCACCGTGAACTACCCGGACGTGAAGGTCCCGATGTTTCCCCGGTACCGCGGTAAGCAGGTATTGATGCGCGACGAGAACGGGCTCGAGAAGTGCGTGGCGTGCGGCCTGTGCGCCGTGGCCTGCCCGTCCGATGCCATCTACCTCGAAGCAGCCGAGAATGACGGTACCGTGATGGCCGGGCCCCGTTATGCGTCGGTCTACCAGATTCACAAGACGCGCTGCATCTTCTGCGGGTACTGCGAGGAGGCCTGCCCGGTGTCGGCCATCTTCATGGGGAAGGACTACGAGCTGGCCGTGTACAGCAAAGACGACTTCATCTGGGACAAGACCGAACTGCTCGTTCCCGCCGCGGCCGACGAGCGGGCGCCGGTTGCCGCGCGCTAGACAGCGAGCCGCCGAGGGTCCGTGCCGGGCTGTGTCGCCGGCGACGCCTGCCATCGCCTGGAGACCCCCGCCGCCCGCTCGCGGCGCGCCATGAAGCCCTTTCTCGAAGCCCTGAAGCAACGCGTGCTGGTGTGCGACGGCGCGATGGGGACCATGCTGTACGGGCGCGGCGTGTTCATCAACCGCTGCTTCGAGTCGCTCACCCTGAGCGACCCGGGGCTCGTCCGCGACGTGCACGAGCAGTACCTGCGGGCGGGTGCTGACGTGATCGAGACCAATACGTTCGGCGCTAATCGCATGAAGCTGCGCGCCTTCGGGCTGGGCAACCGCGTGGCCGAGATCAACCGGGCGGCGGTGGCCCTGGCGCGCGAGGCGCGCGCGGCCGCGGCGGGCGGACCGCGGGCCTACATCGCCGGCGCGATGGGTCCGCTCGGAGTCCGCGTCGAGCCGTGGGGCAAGACCGGCGTCGACGAGGCCGAGGCGCTCTTCCGGGAACAGGCCGAGGCGCTCGCGTCGGGCGGCGTCGACCTGTTCATGCTCGAGACCTTCCGCGACCTCAACGAGATCGGGGCGGCCATCGCGGCCGTCCGGTCGGTTTCGGACCTGCCGATCGTGGCGCAGATGACCACCGAGGAAGAGGGCCTGACCCTGGACGGCATCCCGCCGGAGCAGTTCGCGCCTGCCCTGGTGGCGCGCGGCGCCGACATCGTCGGGCTGAACTGCAGCGTCGGACCGGCCCCGATGCTCGAGACGCTCGAGCGGATGACCGAGGTCGTGGGCGTGCCCCTCGCCGCCCAGCCCAACGCCGGCAAGCCCCGCGACATCGAGGGGCGCAATCTGTACTTGTGCTCGCCCGACTACATGGCGTCCTACGCGCGGCGGTTTGTCGCCCTGGGGGTGCGCCTTGTCGGCGGGTGCTGCGGCACCACGCCCGAGCACATCCGGCAGATACACCTGGCCGTGAAGGCGATGGCGCCCGGCCTGGCGCACCGCGAGGAAGCGGTAGCCGAGGTGCGGGTGCCCGTATCGAGCCAGCCGCACGCTCAACCCCCGGTGCCGCGCATCGAGAAATCCGTCCTGGCCCGGGCGCTGGCCGAGGGGCGGTTCGTGACGCTCGTCGAGGTGTCGCCGCCACGCGGCCACGACGCGGCGGAGGCCGTCGCCGCCGCGCGCGCGCTGGCCGCACGCGGTGTCGATGTGGTGACCATTCCCGACGGCCTCCGCAGCGGTGCGCGGCTGAGCGCGCTGTCGCTCTCGGTGCTCGTGGCGCAGCAGGGCGGCATCGAGACGCTGCTTCAGTACTCGTGTCGCGACCGCAACCTGCTGGGTATCCAGTCGGACCTGCTTGGCGCGCACGCGCTCGGGCTGCGCAACCTGCTGGGCATCACCGGCGATATCCGCAGCCTGGGCGAGATTCCCGACGCCACCGCCGTCTTCGACGTCGACTCGATCGGCCTCACCAACCTGATCCACCGCCTGAATCACGGGCTCGACATCGGCGGCCAGTCCATCGGCGCGCCCACGCGTTTTCTGACCGGGGTGATGGCCAACCCGTCCCGCGACGTCGAGTTGGAGGTCAAGCGCCTGGGCTACAAGGTCGAAGCGGGCGCCGAGTTCGTGGTCACGAGGCCCGTCTTCGACATGGCGGCCTTCGAGCGCTTCCTCCGCCGCGTCGAGGCCTTCCGCGTGCCGATTGTCGCGGGCGTCTGGCCCTTCGATACCGCCCTGCACGCGGAGTTCATGGCCAACGAGGTGCCTGACGTCACCGTGCCCGAGGCGCTCGTGGTTCGGATGCGGAAGGCCGCCGACGCGGCCGCGGCGGCAGCCGAAGGTGTGGCCATCGCCCGCGAACTGGTGGCCGCCCTGCGGACGATGTCCCAGGGTGTGCACATTTTCACCTTGTCAGGTCCCGTCGAGCGTGCGTTCGACGTGCTGGCTCAATGACCTTCCGGTTTTCCGGCGAACCGGCGCGGTTCTGATATAGTCCGGAACGGCTGCGGAGGGCGCATGGCCTTGTTCGAGCATTACACCAGACGATCAGACCGCGATTTCGTCACAGGCCGCGATGCGGCCACCCGCGCGCTCTCGGTCGCCGCGGTCGAGCATGCGTTCGTCGAGCGCGTGTACCAGAAGCTCGCCTCGGTCTACGACTACACCTTCGGGCCCACGCTCCACCCCGGTCGCCTGGAAGCCATCCACAAGATGCGCATCCGGCCCGGTGATGAAGTGCTGGAAGTGGGCGTCGGCACCGGCATCAACCTGGCGCTCTACCCGAAGACCTGCACGGTGACGGGCATCGACCTGTCGTCGAAGATGCTGGAGAAGGCCGACAAGCGCATCCTCATGAAGGGCCTGACGCATTGCCGCGTCATGGAGATGAACGCCGAGCAGATGGCCTTCCCGGACGACTCGTTCGACGTGGTGTACGCGCCCTACGTCATTAGCGTGGTGCCCGACCCGGTGAAGGTCGCCCACGAAATGCACCGGGTGTGCCGACCTGGCGGACGCGTGATCATCCTGAACCACTTCAAGAGCACCAACGCGATGGTCGGGACGATCGAGCGGGCGATTTCGCCCATGACGGTGCACATCGGCTTCAAGGCGGATCTGGATCTCGAAGGATTCCTCACCCAGGCCCACCTGAGCCCGGTGTCGATCGAAAAGGTGAACGTCCCGAAGATGTGGACCCTCGTGACCTGCGTGAAGCACTGAAAACACACGAAGGGATCCTCCACCGAGGGGCTCGGTGGCGTCATCAGCTCGGCGCCCGCCTCGGTAATGACCAGGTCGTCCGCCGACGATCAGGCGTTACATCATACGCAGTAACAGATTCGCGGCGACTTCAGCGCCGTCGACGCGCGGGCGCTCGGGTGGAGGTGGCTGAGCCATCAAGGCGTTGAGGTGCGGCTGCCAGCGGCCGGAGAGCAGGTCCTCTTGCCCGATGAACTGGACTCGCAGGTAGCGGGGCATGCCGCCGACGAGCACGTCGTATTCGGCGAAGGGCCCGCGCGACGTGTAGAGCAGCGCGGTCTGGTTGGCGATGGCCTCGGCGATGATGCCGTAGCCGGGCTTGGTCGCCACCACGTCCACCGCCCGCACGAGGTCCTCGTAGCGGTAGCCACGCGCGTACATCTCTATCTCGTCGAGGTGGATCACGCCTCCGGCCAGACCGGTGGCGGGAGGGGCCGGGTTCCTCCCGGTGACGATGACCCGGTAGCCGTCGAGCCGCCCGAGGGCGTCGAGATCGAGGCCGCGGACGCCGAAGCCCCCGAACGACACGAGGACCAGCCGCTCGTCGGTGGGCAGGGCGAAAGCCCGCCGCACATCGACCGCGTCGCGGCGTGAGCGGCGCGCGATGAAGGGCAGGTCGATGATGTGGGGACAGGTGTCGAAGCCGCCCCACAAGGGCAGACGCAGCGCGAGATCGGCCTTCGCGTAGATCTCACCGATGGTTGCCGCGAGCGCCGAGCCGCCGGGATAGGCGGCGTAGATCCAGTCCCAGGTGAAGTTGCCGAGCATCACCGCCGGCACGCCGGCGGCGCGGGCGGCGGCCACGCCGAGCGCCGGGATGTCGGCGACCACCAGGGTGGCGTCGTGGGACCGCAGCGCCCGCACTTCCACCGCGAGACGGTCGGCGAAGGCTGCCATGAACCGGTCGGCCTGGCGCACGGTGTCACGGGTGTCGAGTGTCAGACTGTCGAACTGAACGGCACCGGTATCGACGGCCACCGGTTGGACGGTGACCGACCGCGGTGCGGTGTGCGCCACGAGCCACGGTGCGGCCTGCGACCGGACCACGAGTCGCAGCGCCGGCGCCCGTGCGGCCAACGCGGCGAGCACCTCGACCGTGCGCGAGGC
>JADZBZ010000018.1 GCA_020851835.1 Acidobacteriota bacterium | reverse complement strand
GGGTTGCTGGCTCTCCGCGACTTCGCCGCCGGCGTGTCGCTGCTGCCAGCCGAGGTGGACAAGGAGCGCGGCGTGGTGCTCGAGGAATGGCGCGGCCGGCTGGGCGCCAGTTCGCGCATCACCGACCAGCAGCTCCCCGTCCTGCTCAAGGGCTCGCGCTACGCCGATCGCCTGCCCATCGGCACGCCCGAGGTCATCAAAGGTGCGCCAAGGGAGCGGTTGGCTGCGTTCTACCAGAAGTGGTACAGGCCCGATCGGATGGCGGTGGTCGTGGTCGGCGACCTTCAGGCCGACGAGGCCGAGCGTCTCGTCCGGGCGCATTTCTCGGACATCCCGCGCCCGACCACGCCGGTCGAGACCGTCGACCGCTCGGTGCCGTCCCATGCCGAGACGCTCTACAGCCTGGTGACCGATCCAGAGGCCCAGGGATGGACCGTCACCCTTGGCTTCAAGTCGCCGGTCGAACTGCAGCGCACGGTGGGCGACTACCGGGCTTCGCTCGTCCGCCAACTCATCAGCCAGATGATCGGTCCACGCCTGGACGAGATTGCCCGCCGGCCCAATGCTCCCTTTGTCGGCGCCGAAGCGGGCATCGACACCTTCGGCCGCTCCCTGCAACTGTTCGAGATCGCCGCGGCGGTGCCTGAGAACGGCCTCGCCGCCGGCCTCGAGGCGGCCATGGTCGAGGCGCGGCGCGTACAGCGGTTCGGCTTCAACCCGGCGGAGCTCGATCGTGCGCGGCGCGGGCTGCTCGCCTTCTACGAACGGGCCTACAACGAGCGCGGAACCACCGAGAGCCGCAGCTACGCCGGCGAGTACGTGCGCCACTTCCTCGAGGACGAGCCCATCCCTGGGATCGAGTTCGAATACCGGCTGGCGTCGGCCTACCTGCCGAAGGTGACCGTGGAGGAGGCATCCCGGGTCGCCCGAGCGCTGGTCACCGACGGCAACCGGGTGGTGCTGGCCGTGGCGCCCGACAAGCCGGGCACGACCGCGCCCACCGAGGACGGTCTCGAGGCCGCCATGGCGCGGGCCATGACCAGCCCCCTGACGCCCTGGGCGGATGAGACGGCCGGCCGCACGCTGGTGGCCAACCCTCCGGCGGGCGGGACGGTGACCGCCCGTCGCAGTATCGATGCGCTCGGCGTGACGGTGCTGACCCTGTCCAACGGGGTCGAAGTGTGGATGAAGCCCACCGATTTCAAGAACGACCAGGTGATCTTCAGCGCCTACGCCCGTGGTGGCACGTCGTTGGCGCCCGAGCGCGACTTCCACAGCGCGGAGCTGGCCTCGTCGCTGGTCGGGGTAGGCGGAAGGGGGGGCTTCAGCCCCGTGGATCTGAGCAAGATGCTGGCGGGAAGAATCGCCACCGCCTCGCCGCGCATCGCCACCTACGCGCACGAGATCGGAGGCTCGGCGACGCCACGCGACATCGAGACGGCCCTGCAGTTGAACTACCTCGCCTTCACGGCGCCCAACCTCACGCCCGACAGCTTCGAGTTGCTGAAGCGGCGCCTCGGCGCGGCGCTCGAGAACCAGGCCCAGAGCCCGCGCGCCGTGTTCGGCGAGCGGGTGAGCCTGGTGAACACGTCGAACCACTACAGCGCGCGCATGATGACGCCGGCCGACCTCCCCTCGCTCAGCCTCGAGGCCATGCAGCGGGCCTACCGTTCGCGGTTCGCCAATGCCGCCGACTTCACCTACTTCTTCGTCGGCGCGTTCCAGGTCGCCGAGCTGACGCCGCTGGTCGAGAAGTGGCTCGGCGGGCTGCCGTCCACCGGCACGCGCACGGCGTCGTTCCGGGACATGGGCGTGCGCTTTCCCTCGGCGGTCGTGCGCGAGACGGTGATCAAGGGGAAGGAGCCGGCCAGCCAGACCGTGATCTCCTTCTTCGCGGATGCCGGCAACGACGAGCTCGAAATGCATCGCGTCCGCGCCGCGGCAAGCATCCTGAGCATCCGCCTGCGCGAGATTCTGCGCGAGCAACTGGGTGGCACCTACGGCGTCTCGGTGGGCTACGAGAACAGCCTGCCTCAAACCGGATACGGCGCCATTGTCGTGCAGTTCGGCAGCGCGCCGGAGAACGTCGACACCCTGTCGAAGGCCGTGTTCGCCGAAGTGGAGCGGCTCAAGGGTGAGGGGCCGTCGCCAGACGATGTGAACAAGGTGAAGGAGATGGAGAGGCGCGACCTCGAAACCAACGCGCGGCAGAACCAGTACTGGGCCGGTTCGCTCCAGACGGTCCACGAGTACGGATGGGATCCGACGGGCATCCTCCGCCGTCCGCAGCGCACCGACAGCCTGACGCCGGAATTGCTGCACGGCGTCTTCAAGAAGTACTTTCCAATGGACCGCTACACCGTCGTCACGCTGAAGCCGGAGGCATGAGAGGCCTCCGGCCCGCCGTCGCCTCGCCGCGACTTTTGCTATAGTCAAAGGCTCTCATGGCACCGCCGTTCGTCTACGTGATGAAGGGGCTGGGAAAGACCTACCCGCCCGACCACACCGTCCTTCGCGATATCTGGCTCTCGTTTCTGCCGGGTGCCAAGATCGGCGTCCTCGGCCTGAACGGGGCGGGCAAGTCCACGCTGCTCAAGGTCATGGCGGGCGTCGAAACCAACTTCGTCGGGGAGGCGTTCGCCGGGGAGGGCGTGTCGGTCGGCTACCTGTCACAGGAGCCGCAACTGAATCCCGCCAAGGACGTGAAGGGCAACGTGGAGGAAGGCGTAGCCGCCATCAAGGCCGTGCTCGACCGCTACGACGCCGTAAACACGAAGCTCGGCGAGAACATCTCGGCCGACGAGATGGACAAACTGCTCGAGGAGCAGGCCAGGCTGCAGGACGAGATCGAGGCCGCCAACGCCTGGGATCTCGATTCTCGGCTCGAGCTCGCCATGGATGCACTGCGGTGCCCGCCCTCCGACGCCGACGTCGCCACGCTCTCGGGCGGCGAGCGACGCCGCGTGGCCCTGTGCCGTCTGCTGCTGCAGTCGCCCGACTTGCTGCTGCTCGATGAGCCCACCAACCATCTCGACGCCGAGTCGGTCGCCTGGCTCGAGCGCTTCCTGAAGGACTATCCGGGCACCGTGGTGGCTGTCACTCACGACCGCTACTTCCTCGACAACGTGGCCGGATGGATCCTCGAACTCGATCGTGGCAGCGGCATCCCGTACGAGGGGAACTACACGGGATGGCTCGAGCAGAAGCAGGCGCGGCTGGCGCTCGAGGAGAAGACCGAGAGCCGTCGCCAGCGGACGCTGCAGCGCGAGCTCGACTGGATCCGCCTGTCGCCGCGCGCCCGCCAGGCCAAGGGCAAGGCCCGCCTGAACGCCTACGAACAGCTGCTGAGCGAGGACTCGGGACCGAAAATCGAGTCGGTGGAGATTTACATTCCGCCCGGGCCGCGCCTGGGCGATGTCGTCATAGAGGCCCGCCATCTCCGCAAGGCCTACGGCGACACGGTGCTCTTCGACGACCTGTCCTTCACCCTGCCCCGCGCCGGAATCGTCGGCGTCATCGGGCCGAACGGCGCCGGCAAGACCACGCTGTTCC
>JADZBZ010000017.1 GCA_020851835.1 Acidobacteriota bacterium | reverse complement strand
GGTAGTACGTGCTCGAATCCCGGATGATCTGCCCCATCCCCTTCGCCAGGTCGTTGCGATTGACGATGGCGCGGCCGTCGGTGTTCTCGGCGAGCGTTTGCAACGAGTTCATCGTGGACCGCAGCGCCTCCTGGCTCTGTCGCATGCCGACGTTGTCGGCGATGTCGAACTCACCGTTGGAGAGACCCCGCGGATCCACGGCGTAGATGGCCGCGTTCGATCGGTTGGCCGCGTCGAACACCAGTTGCAGATCGGTCTGCAGGTCGAACTCGGCCGAATTGCGGGCCCGCTCTTCGGCGAGGCTGTTCTCTCCCGCCAGGGGATTCCCCCGCGCCGGGTTGCCGAGCCCCGGCATCGTGGCAATGGCATCGCGCATCTGCGGCGGCAGCATGGCCGTATACCCTTCGCTCACCAGGATGATGGCCTTGCGCCCCTCTCGCAGGGCACCGAGCTTGATGGACAGGCCCTTCAATGCCGAGAGCGACACCTGCCGGCGAATGCGTTCGACGATTTCGGTCGGCCGGTCCGCGTATTGCGCCTCGATCTGGTTGCGGGGCTCGTAGCGGAACTTGCGTCCCTCGAAGCGTTCGAGCGCGCGCGTGACGCTCTCGTGGTCGCGCGTCAGCACAACCGCGTCGAGGGGCGTCAGCGGATACATGATGGCCACCAGATCGGTGGGGGCCAGCTGTGTTCGGACGAACTCGGCCAGGTCCCGGCGGGCCGACATCGAATTGCCCAGCCGCACGTTGTAGTCGTCCAGGAAGAACACGAAAATCCGCGCGTTGTCGTCGGCGGCGGCGGTATCTTCGTCATCTCGCGTGCGGATGGGCTGCGGAGCGTAGTCGGGTGCCACGCCATCGACTCTGACGAGGCGGAACGTTTCGACGCTCTGCGGCTTGCCGTCTTCCATCACCTCGAAGTCGTTCCGGGTGAGGTCCACGATGGGCGTGCCCTGCCGATCGGTCGCGATCACGTCGACGCGGACGAAGTTGATGCCCGTGCGAAAAACGGGCTGCCCGGTGGCGGGATCCACCTCCTGGCCCGATGTACTCTTCGGCGCATCGGCAGACGGCGATGGGCGGGACGGTTCCTGGGCCCCCGCCGTCACGGCGAGCGCGACCACGAGACCAACCAGAGCCGTGATGCGTCGCATATGCCTCCCTCTTTCTGGCGCCGAATCCGATGATACCATTGCTCTGCTGACGGCTTCGTCAGGCTACGCTCCTTGTTCCCGAACGAGTTACGAGGGTTCTCTCCATGGCGCAGACGCTCTCCGGACAGCCGGCGCTCACCCGCCTGTCGGACGATGAAGCGCTGTTCCGCGACAGCGTGTACGAATTCGCGGACAACGAAGTTCGGCCCCTGTCGCGCGAGATGGACGAGCACGCGAAGATGCCGCGCGAGCTCATCGACAAACTGTTCGAGCTGGGCATCATGGGCATCGAGGTGCCCGAGAGCCACGCCGGCGCCGGTGCCTCCTTCTTCCACTCCGTACTCGCGGTCGAGGCCCTGTCGCGGGTAGACCCGTCAATCGCTGTGCTGGTCGACGTGCAGAACACCCTGGTGATCAACGCGATCCTGCGGTGGGGCTCCGAGTCCGTCAAGCACCGCTACCTGCCCAAGCTCGCCTCGTCCGTGGTGGGCGCCTACTGCCTCTCCGAGGCCGGATCGGGCAGCGACGCCTTCGCACTCACCACGCGGGGCGTCGAACGGGGCGACACCTACGTGCTCACCGGACGCAAGCTCTGGATTACCAACGCCAACGAGGCCGACCTCTTCATCGTCTTCGCGAACGTCAACCCCGAGGCCGGCTATCGGGGCATCACGGCGTTCCTCGTGGAGCGCGGCACGCCGGGCTTCACCATCGGCAAGAAGGAGGACAAACTCGGCATTCGCGCCAGCAGCACGTGCGAGCTGCTGTTCGAGGATTGCGACGTGCCCGCGTCGGCCGTCCTGGGCGAGGTCGGCAAGGGCTACAAAGTCGCCATCGAGACCCTCAACGAGGGGCGCATCGGCATCGGTGCGCAGATGGTGGGGCTGGCGCAGGGCGCATTCAACCACACCGTGAAGTACGTCAAGGAACGCAAGCAATTCGGCAAGACCATCGCCGATTTCCAGGGCGTGCAGTTCCAACTCGCGCGCATGGCGATCGAGGTGGAGACGGCCCGTCTCCTGGTGTACAACGCCGCCCGCCTGCGCGACGCGGGCCTGCCCTTCCTGCAGGAGGCGGCCATGTGCAAGATCGTCTCGTCCGAGGTGGCCGAACGCGTCACGTCGATGGCCGTCAACCTGTTCGGGGGCTACGGCTTCGTCAAGGACTATCCCGTCGAGAAGCTCTATCGCGACGCGAAGATCGGCCAGATTTACGAAGGGACCTCGAACATGCAGCTCATGACCATCGCCAAGGGGCTGTTGGGGTGAAGCTGGCTCAATGGGCCGTGATGTCCTCGGCCCGGCGAGGGTCTCCTGGCATCGCCCTGCCTGGCCCCTCTGACGTCAGCCGAGCAGCCGGTCGGCCTCGCGGCGTCTCGCCTCGTCTTCCGTCCCCAGGATCAGGAGCGCGGCACGCACGTCCCGGCCGCACCGCTCGAGGGCGGCGCCCCGGGTAAAGGCCTCCGGTCCCACGATCCGCAGCGCGGCCTCCACGGCCTTCGCCGCAGCGGTGCCGGCGAACACCAGCGCACCCGCGGCGCCCGGGCCGCCGGGCTGCGCCGATGCAAGCACGAAGAGCCGCGCGGCCTCGAGCTCGGTGGCGGCATCGGCCAGCACCCAGTGCGGCGCGTCCTCGGGTTCGCCGGAGGGCCGGTCACCGTGCTTTCTCAACCGCGCCAGGGCCTCGGTCGTCGCCCTCCTCCCCAGGCCCAGGCACACGGCCGCCATTCCCAGGTATTGCTGCTCGGTGGGAGCCGCCGCCCGAGCCACGCCGCGCAGACCCATCAGGCCGTCGCGATCCACGGCGGCGCCAAGCGCCACGGCCGCGGCCACCGAGCCGCTGGCGGCGGCCAGTTCCTCGAGAGCCAGTACGGCGGCCAGCGTCGAGCGGGTCCAGTCCACAACTCGTGTGGCCTCGGCCAGCACGGCGGCCGGAATGAGGCCGGAGGAATCGATTTCGGCGGCGAGCGGCGCGATGCGAGCGGCCGAGCGCTGGCGCGCGTCGCGCACCAGCGCCTCCAGTTCGGGCGTGAGGTCAAAGGTCATGGGCGGGATCATGTCGAATCATACCCGGCCCTCCGATGACCGTCAGCCTCGGGCCAGCAGCCGGGCAAAGACGGGCCGGAGCCGTTCGGCCGACTGGGCCACCTCTTCCGACAGCACGCGCACCTCGCCCACCACGGTCATGAAGTTGGTGTCACCGGTCCAGCGCGGCACCAGGTGGGTGTGCAGGTGATCGGCGACGCCGGCCCCGGCCGGCCGGCCGAGGTTCATGCCCACGTTGATCCCCTGTGGCCCGTACACCTCGGTGAGCGCGCGTTCGGCGGCCTGCGCCAGTTCCGCCATCTCCACGACCTCGTCGTGCGTGAGTTCCGCCAGCAAGGCGACGTGACGACGGGGCACGACCAGCAGGTGACCGGAGTTGTACGGGAAGAGATTGAGGATGATGTAGGCGGTGGCGCCGTCGTGAACGACGAGCGGACGAGCGTCGGGCGAGCGCTGGGCCTCGCAGAAGACGCAATCGGCGGCCTGGCCGGTGCGCGTCACGTAGGCGTGGCGCCACGAGGCATAGAGCCGCTCCACGCGCCTACGGGGCCGGCTCGGCGGGCAGCGGCGTGTCGCCGTCCACGGGCCCCTCGGGATCCTGGTTGATCAGGTCCTTCAGTTCCTTGCCGGGCTTGAAATACGGCACGCTCTTGGGCGGCACGTCCACCTTGTCGCCCGTCTTGGGATTGCGGCCCTTGCGGGGCTCGCGTTTGCGGAGTCGGAAGCTGCCGAACCCGCGCAACTCGATTTTCTCGCCGCGGTGCAGAGCATCGATGATGCTCTGGAACACCGTATCGACGATCACCTCGGAGTGCTTCTTGGTGAGGTCCGAGACGCGCGACACCTCTTCGACGAGTTCGGCTTTGGTCATGGCGCAGGCTCTAGGCTCTAGGCTCTTGCCCCGGGCACGCAGCCTGGAGCCTCGAGCCTAGCGCCTGTTGCTCACTTGCTCCGCAGGCGCTCCCCGAGTGTGGCGCCGCCGTCGCCCTGCCGCTCGGAATAGCTCTCCCAGTCCGACCGGATCTCGTCGGACTTGAGCGCGCGGATGCTCAGTCCGATCTTGCGTTCGGCCGGGCTCAGCTTGATGATTTTCATCGGCGTGGTCTGTCCGACGTCGAGACTGATCTTCTCGCCACCCTGTGTATCGTCGAACTCGCTGACATGGATGAGCCCTTCGATGCCTTCGTCCAGCTCGACGAACGCGCCGAAGTTGGTCATGCGGACCACCTTGCCTTCGATCGTGTCGCCGACCTTGTGGCGCGAGAAGAAGTCTTCCCAGATGTCGGTGGCCAGCTGCTTGAGCCCCAGCGAGAGGCGCTGGTTGTCGGCGTCGATGCTGAGCACCATCGCCTCCACCACGTCGCCCTTCTTCAGCACCTCGCTCGGGTGCTTGACGCGCTTGCTCCATGACATGTCCGAGATGTGGATGAGGCCGTCGATGTCCTGCTCCACCTCGACGAACGCACCGAACTCCGTGAGGTTGCGCACCTTCCCCTTGATCCGCGTACCCACGGGGTACTTGTCGCCCAGCTCGTTCCAGGGGTTGCTCTCCACCTGCTTGAGACCGAGGGAAATACGTCGGGCCGCCGGGTCGACGCCGAGCACCATGGCCTCGACCGAATCGCCCACGTTGAGAATCTTCGACGGGTGCTTGACGCGCTTGCTCCACGACATCTCGCTGACGTGGATGAGGCCCTCCACGCCGGGTTCGAGCTCGATGAACGCGCCGTAGTCGGTTAGGCTCACCACCTTGCCGCTCACGCGCACAGCGGCCGGGTAGCGATCCATCACGGTCGTCCACGGATCGGCCATGAGCTGCTTGTGGCCCAGTGAGACGCGCTCGGTGGCGGCGTCGTACTTGAGCACCACCACGTCGATCTCGTCGTTCACCTTGAAGAGCTCGGAGGGATGCCCCACGCGGCCCCATGACATGTCGGTGATGTGCAGCAACCCGTCGATGCCGCCCAGGTCGATGAACGCACCGTAGTCGGTGATGTTCTTGACCACACCGCGCAGCACCTTGCCCTCGGCCAGGGTCTCGAGCGTGGTCTTCTTCTTCTCGGCGTTCTCCTCTTCGAGGAGTACCTTGCGCGAGAGGACGATGTTGCCGCGCTTCTTGTTGACCTTGATCACGCGCATGCGGAGCTCCTGCCCCTTGAGCGCGTCGAGGTTGCGGACGGGCCGCACGTCGATCTGGCTGCCGGGCAGGAAGGCGCGCACGCCGATGTCGACGGCAAGGCCGCCCTTGATGCGTTCCACGACGCGGCCGATCACGACCTTGCGCTCGGCAAAGGCACGCTCGACTTCGTCCCAGATCTTCATCTTCTCGGCCTTCTCGCGCGACAGCACGATGTGGCCTTCGCGGTCTTCGGTGCGCTCGAGCAGCACGTCGACCACGTCTCCTTCACGGACGATCACCGCGCCGGTCTCATCAAGGAACTCGTCGACCGAGATCACGCCTTCCGACTTGTAGCCGACGTCGATGACGACTTCGTTGGCCGTGACTTTCAGCACGGTGCCCTTGACGACTTCTCCTTCCGCGATGTTGCGGAAGCTGTTATCGTAAAGGTCGAGTAGGCGGGCAAACTCCTCGGGGTTCATCGACTCGTCGTCCTGAACCCAGAGCGGGGTGGTCTTGAGGGCTGCTTTCCCCGCGGCCGGAACCGTGGGGATGGCGCCCTTCGGCTCGGTGGCCGGGTTGTGCTCGTCTTGCGAAATGGGCATTGCGGTGCGCGTCCTCCTGACTAGCAGATTGCCGGTCGACTTTGAGCGGGGGCCGGCGCCCCGCGTAACCAACAGACGTTACGATACTTAGCGCCAACTGTCAAGGAGCCGAAAGGACCGCCATGGCCAAGAAGAAGCCTGCCAGCTCGAGGGCCCGGAAGGTGAGCGCGAAGGCCGGCAAGGCCGTGCGCCGAGCGACCAAGGTCGTGGCCGGGGCCCGCGCCGCCGCGCGCCGGGCCGTGAAGCGGGCGCGCAAGACGACCACGCGCCAGGTGGCCGCCGCCCGCAGCGCCGCCTCCAAGCTCATGAAGAACGCCACGCGCCTGGCCAAGACGCAAAGGGCCAAGGCCGTGAAGCTCGTCAAGGCCTCGTCGCCTGCGCTCGCCGCCCGCAAACTGGCGGCCCGGCCCGGCCCGCCGAAAGCCGCGAAACCCAAAGCCGCGCCGGCCAAGGCCGCCAAGGCCGCCAAGGCCAGGACCGCAGCGGCCAAGGTCCGCACCGCCGCCAAGCCGCGCCCGAAGACCAAGGCCGCCGCCAAGCCCCGCGCCGTCGCCGCCACGGCCCGCCCAACCCCCGCGGCGGCCAAGGGCGCACGGAAGGCCACGGTCCTCGATCGGCCGCGCCGGACGGTGGCCGACGTCCACGGCTTGCCGTCCAGCCTGGACGGCGGCGACCGCGCCTCGGCCGCGCGTTCGGGGCATGCCGAGATGGAAGAGCGGCTGCGCCGCTACACGTCCACGAGCCCGGTGCTCACCGCCGGCGACGTCGATGCCGACTGGGCCTCGGCCGAGGCCGTGGGCGACGAGGCGCCTGGCGGCGACAACCCCACGCCCGACCAGGACGTGGTTGAAGAGATCGGCCGGGCCCTGGGCGTCGAGTACCAGGATGACGAGGAACTGAAGGGCGGCGACGAAATCACCGAGCGCGACCGGCACCGCTGGGAGTTGGACCCCGAATCCTCAGACGACTTCGAAGATCGTTAGCCAGTCGCGCCAGGCAGGAGGCGGCCGGTTGGGGCCCCGGCGATTCATTCGGGTGATGAATCGCCGGCGTGACACTCCCTCACTGATCGCGGGACGCCTTCCCCAACCCCGCGCCGGCCACCAGCCCTCGCACGCGCTCGAACACCTGCTCGGCATCGAGACCGGTCGTGTCCACATACACCGCTCCGGGTGCCATCTGGAGCGGCGCAACCGCTCGCGTGCTGTCGCTCTGGTCGCGCGCGGCCATATCGACTTGCAGGCGGTCCAGTCCGGCCTGTCGCCCGGTGTGCGCTTCGTCGTCCGCGCGCCGGCGGGCTCGCTCCACGGCCGAGGCGTCGAGGTACACCTTCACGGCGGCATCAGGAAACACCACGGTGCCGATGTCCCGTCCTTCCATCACGACGCCGCCGCCGCGCCCCAGGCCTCGCTGGCGCTCGACGAGCACCGCCCGGACGGCCGGCAGTCGCGCCACGCGCGCCGCCGCCTGGTCCATGTCGGGCGTGCGAATCGCGCGCGTGACCTCGTGACCGTCGATTGTCACCACCGCACCTTCCTGCCCAATCGTCGCCGCCGCGGCCAGAGCCGCCAGGGCGGCCTCATCGTCGAGGGCAAGCCCGTCGTGTAGGGCCTTCCAGGCTACGGCGCGGTACATCGCGCCCGTATCGACGTGGCGAAATCCGAGGTGGGCGGCGAGCCGCCGCGCCAGCGTTCCCTTACCGGCGCCGGACGGCCCGTCGATGGCAATCACGAGCGGTGTCACAAGCGGGCCAGTGTAACATCGGGACCGTGATCGGTCCCCTTCGCTGGCTGCTCGGAGGCCTGGTCCTCTCGGCGGTCGGCGTCGTGGCCGCGATGCCGTATGTGGACGCGGCGGCGTTTGTCGCCCGCGCGGCCGACCTGCCCGGCGCGCCGGCGATGCTGGCGGCCTGGCGCTCCAGTCCGATCGGTGCGATCGAGGATCGGCGCGTCCCCACGCGGTACGGCTACGTGCCGGGCCGCGTCTACGGGCCCGCCCACGGCTTCTCGCGCACCATCGTCCTGGTACCGGGCGTCCACCGCGACGGCATCGACGAGGTGCGGCTGGTGGCCCTGGCGCGCGATCTCGCCGAGAGCGGGTACGGCGTGCTGACGGTGGCCGCGCCCGACCTGCAGCGCTACCGCATCACGCCGGCGGTGACCGACGTCATCGAGGATGCGGTGCGCTGGGCGGCCGACCAGCCGGCACTGGCACCCGATGCCCGCGTCGGCGTGATCGGCGTGAGCTTCTCGGGCGGTCTGTCGATTGTCGCGGCCGGGCGCGCGAGCATCCGCGATCGCGTCGCGTTCCTGCTGTCGTTCGGCGGGCATGGCGACCTCGCCCGCGTGATGCACTATCTCTGCTCGGGCGACGTCGGAGGCGACGTCGCACGCGCGCGCCACAGCCGGCTCGTCCTCGGCGCCGAACAGGTCGCCGTCCATCCGCCGCACGACTACGGCGTCGCCGTCGTGCTGCTCACGCTGGCCGGCCGCGTCGTTCCGCCCGAGCAGGTGGGGCCGCTGTCGACCGGTATCGAAGGGTTCCTGCTGGCCTCCTCGCTCGACATGGTGGACAAACCCCGCGCGACCTCCGAATTCGCCCGCATGCGCGCGTACGCCGAGACGCTCGATGAGCCCGCGCGCACCCTGATGCGGTGGGTGAACGATCGGGACGTGGCCGCCCTGGGCCGGCGCCTCCTGCCGGTGGTGGACGCCATGGCCGATCACCCCGCCATGCCGGCGCTCTCGCCCGAGCGAGCCCCGGCACCGCCAGTCGCCCCGGTGTTCCTGTTGCACGGCTCGGACGACAACGTGATCCCCGCGATCGAGACCGTACTGCTTGCCGACTACCTGCAAGGCAAAGTACCCGTCCGCGGTTTGCTGAGTGGCCTCATCACGCACGCGGAGGTCGATCGCCCTCCGACGGCCACCGAAGCATGGCGCCTGGCGTCGTTCTGGCGGCAGGTGCTGGAGAACTGATCGCATGGAGCGCCTCCAGAAGATCCTGTCGAGCGCCGGTGTGGCCTCGCGCCGCGCCTCGGAACAGCTCATGGCCGAGGGGCGGGTCACGGTGAACGGCCGAACGGTGCGGGAACTGGGCACCAAGGCCGATCCCGCCAAGGACGACATCCGGGTGGACGGCCGACGGATTCGCCCGGACGTCCGGCATCGCTACATCCTGCTCTACAAGCCGCGCGGCTACGTGACGACGCGCTCGGACCCGGAAGGCCGGCCCACCGTCCTGGACCTGCTCGGTCCCCGCGCGGGCTACATCTACCCGGTCGGCCGGCTCGACTACGACAGCGAGGGGTTGCTGCTCATGACGACTGACGGCGACCTGGCCGAGCACCTGACCCACCCGCGGCATGAGGTGGCCAAGCTCTACGACGTCATCGTCAAGGGCGCGCCAGACGCGGCAGCCATCGAGAAACTGCGCAAGGGCCTGTTCATCGACGGTAGGCGCACGTCGCCCGCCGAGGTGCGCCTGCACGGAACCGTCAAGTCGGACCGCCCGACCACGCGGATCACGATCACGCTGCGCGAAGGGCGGAACCGTCAGGTGCGAAAGATGTGCAGCGCTGTCGGACTCCCGGTGCGGGATCTGAGGCGCGTGCAGTTCGGACCGATCGTGCTGGGACGTCTCAAGCCGGGCGAATGGCGAGACCTGACGACGAGCGAGGTAGCTTCCCTCCGGAGGAAAGACGACGCCAGGACCGCGAAGCGGCCCAGGCGCCCGTCACGAATGCGAAGTTAGTGTGCGTTGAAGTTGGCGAGCGGATCCCCGTCGTGGACATGGCGTCCTCCACGAGCGGTCGTTACTCCTCGTCTGGCGAGCCGGCATCGGCGGCCACGTCGGGCTCTTCCTCGAGCGGCAGCATCTCGTCCGGCACCGGCCGTTCCATCAGCACGGCCGGGGCCTCGAAGCCGAGTTGCTGGGCCATGTCCTCGATCTTCGGCAGGTCACCCAGGTCCTTCAGGCCGAACCGGATCAGGAACTCCCGGGTCGTTCCGTACAGGAAGGGGCGGCCAATCACGTTCTTACGGCCGACAATCTTGATCAGGTGCCGCTCGAGCAGCGTGGACAGCACGCCGGACGTGTTGACACCACGAATCTCGCCAACCTCCGCCTGCGTGATGGGCTGGCGGTAGGCGATCACCGACAAGGTCTCGAGCGAGGCCACCGACAGTTTCTGGGTCGTCCGCTCGTGAAAGAGGCGGCGCACCCACTCGTGCAGTTCGGGACGCGTGGTGATCTGGTAGCCGCCGGCGACTTCCACCAGGTTCAGGCCCGGGCGGTCGTCGTACTCGCGCCGAAGGACGTCGATGGCCGCCAGGACGTCTTCCTTGGGCTCGTCGGCCAGCAGCTTGAAGAGCATCTTCGGCGTCAGCGGCTCGGGCGACGCGAACACCAGCGCCTCGACGATGCCTCGCAGCTCGCCCAGATCGCGAGGGCTGCCTTCGCCGTCGTCCGCGGCCGGCACGTTGGCCAGGTCCATGCCGGCGCCGGCCGCAGGCTCGCTGCCGGCGGCGGCCGCTTCCATCTCGTCGTTCGTCGTCTCGGGTGGTTCGGGTGCGCTCATTGCCCTGGACCTTCATCTGACGGCGGCGACTCCGGCGCGGCCGGGTGATGTACCTTGAACTCGTCTTCCGGATCGTGAATCGGGTGCGGCGCATCCTGCGGCCGGGCCCGCTTGTAGACGCGAATCGCGCCGAGCTGGGCGCTCTGGAAGACGCGCACCAGCTTGAGGCGAATCATCTCGAGCAGCGCCAGGAAGGTGACGATCAGCTCCGGGCGCGAGTCGGCGTCATCGAAGAGATCCTCGAATCCGCAGGCCTCGGTTTCGGAGAGCCGCTCGAGAAGCTGATCGATGCGCGCCTCGATGGAGATCTGCTCCGGCGGCAGCGGCACGGGTGGACGCTCCCGCGCGCGCTCGAGCACCTGCTTGAATGCCG
>JADZBZ010000016.1 GCA_020851835.1 Acidobacteriota bacterium | reverse complement strand
GTGGCGAGGGACGCGCTCAGCCGCGACACGCGGTTCATCCTGGCCTACCTGTTGCTGGGGTTGCTCGTGACGGCGTGGGCCGCGCGAGCCACCGGGGCTTCGCGCTGGTTCGTAGCCGCAACCGTGGTGGCGATTGTCGGCGGTGGCGTCCTGGACCTTACCGGGAACCGGTACCTCGGTGCCGTGCTGGGCGACGCCGCCGCGCTGCCGCTGGACGCCCACGCCCTCACGCTGGCGAGGCTGGCGGCGATGAGCAAGTTCGCCGTGCTCCTTGTCGGGTTCGCCGGCGCCGCGGCGCTGGCGGGCGGCGGCCTGCGCCTGGCGTCCACACGCCTCCGCATCGAACAGCAACGCCGGAAGGTCGAGCACGACGAGGAACTCGAGCAAGGCTTCACAAGCGTCAGCGGGCTCATCGACCGAGAGACGGCGGGCATCTTCGCCGACGTGCCCGGCCGGCGCGGCGATCAGCCCGGCTACCTGGAGCACGAGGCGGCCGACGAACAGTTCGTGTCGTTTCGTGCGGCCGACCTCATCGGCCTGGCGCTGTCGGGCGGCGGCATCCGCTCGGCCACCTTCAACCTGGGCCTGCTCCAGGGTCTCCACCGCCTGCACCTGCTGCGACTGTTCGACTACCTCTCCACCGTGTCGGGCGGCGGGTACGTCGGATCCTTCTGGTCGGCCTGGCTCCGCCGCCAGACGGCCACGCCAGGCACCGAGGCGTTCGAGGCGGCGCTGTTTCCCACGGTGCGAGACGAAGGGGTGCGTCCCGTCAGCCACGTGGACACCGACCAGGAGCGGCACCTGCGGGAGTTCAGCGGATTTCTGGCGCCGCGGTGGGGGTTCTTCGAGGTGGAGACGTGGACGGCCATCGTGGCGTTGCTGGCCGGCCTCGTGCCATCGCTGCTGATCGGGGTGTCGGTGATTGGCGTTACGCTCATCGCCTGACTGGCGCTGACCTTTCCGCTGGCGTCGCCTTCGAAGTGGGCGTCTGCGGCGGTGAGCGGCCTGGTCACCGCGGCGGTCTTCTACCTGTTCGAGCGTATGTGGCGCGAGTTCAAGCGCGAGAGCGCCGGGCTGGCCACGCGCGGCGCGACCGGAGACTCGTTTTCACGGGCGCAGAAGCGGTATCTGGCCTTCGCCCTGCTGGCCGTGGCGGCCGTCGTAGGACTGCAGGTATGGCTGCCACACCTGGTGTACGGCGCGCGGTTCGAGGGACCGTGGCCGCTGTACGAAGGCGTGCTGGCCGGGGCCTGGCGCCAGGCCCCGGCCGACAGCGGCATCGTTCGCTGGTGGGCGGTCACCGGGATTGCGACGGCCGCCGCCGGCAGCCCGCCGTGGTTCTTCAGCCCGCGCCTGTTCGACTACGGCGTCGTCTGGCTGCTCTGCGGCCTGGGCCTGGTGCTGCTGCGCATGACCTACTCGGTGTGGCCGTGGTCGTGGCGGCGCGAGACGCTGGCCGCGTTCGACCGCGTGCTGATGCGCGTGCTCGGCATGGCGGCCCTGTGGTGCGGCATCGCTGCCCTGTGGCACGTGGTGGTGAACCTGGGCGGGCTCATCGGCGTGGCGGTCGGTGCGGCGACCTCGGCCGGTGTGTTCGCCGCTCTGCGCAACTGGGTCGGCGTAGCCCTGCGCCGACCGACCGAGGCTGGTGCCATGGACCGCCTCAAGCCGTACCTGCCCCAGGTGCTGGCCTACCTGACGCTGGGTCTCGTCGCCGTGCTCGCCGGTGGCTTGCTCATCGAGCTGGCCGGCACCGACTGGTGGCGGTGGTGGCAGGCGGCGGCCGCCATGGCCACGCTGTTGGTGCTGGCACTCTTCATCAAGCCCGACGAGTTCGGCCTGCACGCCTTCTATCGCGAGCGCATCGCCCGCGCCTACTCGGGCGCCTGCAACCTGGCCGAGGGGCAACACGCCGCCGACAACCGGGGCACCGAGCCGCGTGAGCACGACGACCCGAGGCTGAGCGAATTGAGGCCCCGGCCGCTGCACCTGGTGTGCTGCGCCGCCAACGATCTGAGCGGGGACCAGGTGGAGACACTCGGCCGCGGGGCGCGCAGCGCCGTGCTGTCGAAATACGGCTTCTCGCTTGGACGATATGCACGTCCCTGGACGTGGCCCAGCACCACCAACAGGCTGGGCTCGGCGGTCACCGCCTCGGCGGCGGCGTTCAACTCGAACATGGGCCAGATCTCGGTGCGCGTGGGGCCCGCCGTGTCGTTCCTGATGACCACACTCAACCTGCGGCTCGGGCTGTGGGTGCGTCATCCCGCGGCCGAGGTGGCCGGGTCGCGCCGCTGGCCGGGGGTTCTCTACTACCGCGAAATGCTGGCCCTGACTTCGGCGTCCGGGCGCGTGGCGCCGGGACAGTCACCCGGCACCATGCTGCGGGACGTGCACCTCTCCGACGGCGGCCACTTCGAGAACCTGGCCCTGTACGAGCTGGTGCGCCGCCACTGCCGCTACATCATCGTCTCGGATTGCGGCGCCGACCGGACGGTGGCGTTCGACGATCTCGGCAACGCCCTGCGCCGCATTCGCGAGGACTTCGGCGTGGACATCTCGCTGGACGTCGCGCCGCTCAGGCCGGGCGCCGACGGCCGGTCGAAGCAGCACGTCGCCGTCGGCACCATCCTCTACTCGCCGACCGATCGCGGCATCCTGCTGTACGTCAAGCCCACCATGACCGGCGACGAGCCCACCGACGTTCAGCAGTACCGCACGCGCAACACGGCCTTCCCGCACGAGGGTACCGGCGATCAGTTCTACGACGAGGCGCAGTGGGAATCGTACCGACGGCTCGGCTTGCATGCGGCGGATAGCATCTTCAAGTTCGTGGCGCGCCAAGACAGTGAGGGCCGCAACAGGACCGCGGACTGGGTGTTCGCCGAGGCGAGCCATCAGTGGGGGCCCACGCCCGAGGGGCTCGAGGCGCGAGTGCTGGAGATGAGCAAGCGGTTCGGTGCGCTCGAGGCCGAACTGCAGTTGCGCCAGTCGCGCGGCCTGCTCGCCGGCGTGTTCCCCGAACTGCAGCACGTGCCGGCGGACGTCAAGCGTGCCTGGGTGCCCGCCGCTCCTGCGCCCATCGCTCCCGCGGCGGCCGGCGCCCCGCAGGCGCCTGGTGCGCCCGACGCGGACGGCGTCCTCTCGTCCGAACTCGCCTTCCTGTTGAGGGCCACGCAGTTGATGGAAGACGTGTGGCTCACGTGCGAGCTGGATCGCTGGTGGTTCCACGACTTGAACCTCGGGTGGATCAACCTCTTCGCGCGGTGGGCCACGAGCGAGGCCTTCCGCTTCTGGTGGCCGCTGCTCGCGCCCATGTTCAGCCCCGGCTTCCGGCGTTTCATCCAGGAACGCTTCCCGATGCGCGAGAACCAGGCGGCTCTGTCGAGCGCGCTGGCCAACCCGCAGAAAGGCCGCGTCCGGCAGGTGGATCGCCCGGGGCATGGCCTGGCGGCCACCTGGTGGCAGCAGCGCTCGACGCAGCCCGTGAGGTGGGACGAACCGCTGCCGGCGTCGTGCCGCCGCGTATTCTACGAGAACGTCCTCGCCCTGCCGCGTCCGGCCGGGGACGTCGAGATGCAGGCGAGCCTGGCCGCGGTGACGGTCTGCGATCTTGGTGCCGGGTGGACGAGCGACGACTTCTTCGTGCCGCCCAGCCTCTGGGGCGCGGGCATCGGCTGGTACTTCCTCGAGGGCCTGCTCCACGAGGTGCGGAAGCATTCGTCTCGGTGTTACGTGGTGGTGAAGGCACCGCGGGAAGGCCAGCGTCACCAGGTGGCGCGCGACGATCGGCGGTCGTTCCTGGAACAGTACCGGAAGATTGGCTTCCGCGAGGATCAAGCGCACCTGAAGAACGAGTCGCCCCTCTGCACGGCCTTCGGGTACGACCCGGAACTCGACGTCATCCTGACGCTCGACCTCGAACAGTGGGCCTCGGCCTGGGAGAGACGTTCCGGAGCCTGAGGGCCGACACCGGATGGGAGTGGCAGAGACCGAGTCGCGACCAAAGCCGTTGAGGATGAGACCGTGACGGAGTGAGAGACCCGGCCTTCCACCCGGGCGATCGGCGACATCGTCGATCGCCCAGGAGCGTCAGGTCGGCCGCTTTATCGCCCGGGAATCATGATGTGGGCCGTGGACGTGCCCGCATTCATGATCCACGCTCCGTTGTCACGCGGCTTCTCGGGCAGCCCGAGCGACGCCTCGGTCGCGCCCGGCACCGCAATGGTCACCTGGTGCGGGGAAACGTGATCCGGATCGGGTCCCGACACGTGAAACCACAGCGAGCCGAAGTCGGGCTTCGCGCGGGTCCCGTCCTGCTCCATGGCCTTGAGCATCGCCTCCGACTTGCCCCTCTCTCCCGTGGCCTCGGCCTTCAGGTTCTGGGCTTCGC
>JADZBZ010000015.1 GCA_020851835.1 Acidobacteriota bacterium | reverse complement strand
CGCCCGGGCCCGCCGCCGGCTGCCCACCGCCCCGCCGGACGAGCAAGCGGTTGGTCAGGCCGTAGGTGAAGCGCGTGACGCCGCCGACGATGTATTCGTAGGAGGCGGCGGTGGGGATGCGGTTCTGAGTGTCGATGCTCGTGATGCGCTGCAGAGTGAAGGCGGGCTCGATGACGTGCTTCATCCGGTCGGCGAACGCGTTGTTCGGCGTGAACACCCGGGTGAAGACGGGGCCCACCACTTCGGCGCGCATGTCGGCGTAGCCACGCGTCACCGACTCCTCGATTTGCCGACGCGTGGCCGGGTCGAGGCTCTCGGTGAAGTAGGTGACCCGGTAGCCGAGCGATGCGTTGACCGAGAGGAACGGCAGCGAGCTGAGGGCCGCGCGCAGCGACGGCAGCAGATCCACGCGACCGAGGCCGAAGTCGCTGACCGCGGTGCCCGACCGCTGCTCCCAGACCACGCGCGCGGCGTCCACGTTGACCGAGGCATACAGGGGCAGCCGCCCGATACGGCGTCCGGTAAAGGACGCCACGACGCCCGGCGCCTGCCCGTTCACGAACGAATCGTTGGCGTTGTAGAAGGACTCGGAGCGCTGGTAGGTGCCCGACACGCTCAGCCCGTGCCACGCCCCCGACACGCCGCCGCCCAGCGTGCGGGTGCTGAAAGTGTTCTGGTACAGGTTGTTGTTGTAGAGCTGTTCGGCCGCGATGTTCGAGAAGTAGTCGAGGCGCGCCCGGCCCCGGAGCCCCCACGGCAGGTTCTGGGTCACGTTGCCGTTGAGCCGGAAACTCGTGCGCGCCGGATCCACGAACGATCCGCCCCCCGTGGAGTAGGTGCTCTCCTTCTCCTTCAGGTAGTACACGCGAAAGTCGCCCTGAGCCTGCGGCGCGACGATGTAGCGATACTCGGCGCCGGTGCCTTGTCCGCGCGAGGCGAACCAGTCGTGCATCAGCGTGGCGTCCTGGTTCCGGCTGATGGCCCAGAAGAAAGCGTTGCTGAGCGACGAGCCTCGATAGGTGGATCGGCCGTAGGTCGGCAGCAGGAAGCCGGTGGCCCGGTCGTCGTCCTGGATGGGGTAGTACATCAGCGGCAGGTAGAAGACCGGCACGTCCTTCACGCGAATCACCGCGTTGCGGAGCAGCGCGTAGTCGTGCAGGTTCACCGTGGCGTGGCCGCTGACGATTTCCCATCGCGGGGTAGGCTGGACGCACGTCGTGAACCCGCCCCGGGCGATGCTGTACTTGTCGGCCCCGATCTTCTCGATGGTCTGGCCGTAGAAATAGACGTCGGGCTCGAGCGTCCCGAACATGCTGCGGTCCTTCTCGCCGCGCTCGCCCAGCGACGCGATGCCCGAAGCGTTGCTGAAGGTCCCGAGCTTGGTCCGCGTGTTGAACACCACGCTATCGGCGGCAATCCGCGCGTCGGGCGTCGAGAAGACGACATTGCCCGAGGCCGTGAGCTCGCCCGTGCGCGTGTTGAGTTCCATGTCGTCGGCGAAGAACTTCTGGCCTTCGTTCGGGCTGCCCTTCTCGCCCTCGATTTCGACTTCACGCATCAGGCGCACGCGGTCGGCGTCGATCCGCTCGAGCGTGAACTGCCTGGTGTTCCACCCCGGGACGAGCTGCGCAGAGGCCGGCGCCGCCACCAGCAGGACGAGGCCGATCGTTAGAGAGGCGAGCGACACGCGGAATGGCTGGGACGGGACGGGCACGGACGTTCCCGAGAATATCAGATCGACCGGGCACCCGCCTCGATCAGGCGCGCCCGCAGCGGACCGGTGAAGTAGATGGATCCAGCGGCCACGCCACGACCATGCGCCATCGCGCGCGCCGCGGCGCGCAGCGGGTCGGGCTCGAGGTCGACCGACACGCCGGGCACCAGCGCGACCAGCCGCGCCGCCAGGGTATCGGCCGGGAGCGCGCGCGCCGACCGGGCCTCGGTGGCGACGAATCGGGACGCCACCGGCACCAGTGGACCTACCATGCCCGTCAGATCCTTGTCCTCCATCACCGCCAGTGCGACGGGAAGCGGCGCCACGCCCGCATCGATTAGATACGATGCCAGCGCAGCGGTGCCGGCCGGATTGTGCGCCGCATCGATCAGCAGGACACCCTGCCGCGTGGTCAGCCACTCGAGGCGACCCGGCCAGCACACGTCCGACAGGCCGGCCACGAGGCTGTCGACGCCGACCGGCAGCCCTCGTGCATCGAGCGTGTCGACGAGCGCCGTCGCCACGGCGGCATTGGCCACCTGGTGGCCGCCACGCAGCCCGAGTCGTACGGGTCCAAACGATCCGGCGCGGATCGCACCCCAGACCGTCGCAACCCCGCCCGACAGCTCGAACCGGTGGATGAATCTCGCGGCGTCGACCATCGGCGCACCCGCGGCGTCGGCGGCCGCGCGCACGACCTCGCGCGCCTCCGGCGGCAGGCTCCCGACGACCAATGGGACGCCGCGCTTGGCGATGCCGGCCTTCTCCGCGGCAATCGCTGCGAGCGTCCGGCCCAGATGCCGCTCGTGATCGAGATCGATGGAGGTGATGGCCGAGGCGGCTGGTTCGACGACGTTGGTGGCATCGTAGCGGCCGCCGAGCCCGACTTCGACGACGGCCGTCTGCACGCCGGCCCGGCGAAACGCCTCGAAGGCCATCGCCGTGGTCGCTTCGAAGAAGGTGGGGCTTGCCGGCAGGCGCCCGTCGGCCCGGAGCGCGTCGACCAAGGCGAGCACGTCGCGCGCGCAGGCGTCGAACGGTTCGGGCGCGATGGGGATCCCGTTGATGGCGATGCGTTCCTCGACGCGGTCGAGGTGGGGTGAGGTGTAGAGACCGGTCCGGTACCCCTGGGCCCGCAGGGCCCGCTCGACCATGGCCGACACCGAGCCCTTGCCGTTGGTGCCGGCGACGTGCACGGACGGACAGGCGCGCTCGGGGTGGCCGAGCGCGGCCGTCAGGGAGCGGATGTTCTCGAGGCCGAGCTTGATGCCGACGGTTTCGAGCGAGAACAGGCGTTCGAGGGTCGTCACTTGCCCATGAAGCGCAGCGCCCGCGACAGGGTGGCCTTCAGTTCGCGGCGGTCCACGATCAGGTCGAGCATGCCGCGCTCGAGCAGGAACTCGCTGCGCTGGAAGCCGTCGGGCAGCTTCTGCCGGATGGTCTGCTCGATGACGCGGGGGCCAGCGAAGCCGATGAGGGCCTTCGGTTCGGCTACGTTCACGTCACCGAGCATGGCGTAGCTGGCCGTCACGCCACCGGTTGTCGGATCGGTGAGGACGGCGATGTAGGGGAGCCGGGCCCGATCCAGCCGGGCGAGGGCGGAGGAAATCTTCGCCATCTGCATCAGCGAGAGCGCTCCTTCCATCATGCGCGCGCCCCCAGAGCAGCAGACGATGATCACGGGTGCGCAACTCTCGATAGCGCGCTCGATGCCCTGGACGATCTTCTCGCCCACCACCACCCCCATCGACCCGCCGATGAAGCTGTATTCCATCGACGCGATCACCGCTTCGATGCCGTCGAGCCGGCCCAGGCCCACCACCACCGCGTCGGACAGGCCGGTGTCGGCGATGGTCTTGGCCAGGCGGTCCTTGTACGGCCGGGTGTCGGTGAAGCGCAGCGGGTCGTTCGATCGCAGGCCCGGCGCGATTTCTTCCCAGCGCTCGTCGTCGAAGAGGGATTTCAGGCGATCGATCGCGCCGAGCCGGAAGTGGTGACCGCACTTGTGGCAGACGTGCAGGTTCTTGACGAGGTCCTTGGCGTAAATCAGGGTGTCGCACTCCGGGCACTTTTCCCAGAGGCCTTCGGGCACGCGGCTGGCCTTGTCGGGCGAAGTCATCAGCGGCTTGCGTGCCTTTTTGAACCACGCCATAGGCCGCCAGCTTAACTCACTTCCGCTTGACGTAGTACTGCGTGCCCTTGCCCATTCCCCTGATCTGGCGCACGAGTTCGTCGAGCGCGGTATCGTCGGTTTCCGGGTCGAATTCGGAGGTTTCGACCACCAGCAGTGGCGTCGCGGTGTAATGGAAGAAGAAGTGCTGGTAGGCCTCGTTGAGCTCCCGCAGGTAGTCTTCACCGGGCCGGGGCGCCTCGCCGTCGGGATCCACCGGGCGGCGGCGCAGCCGGTCGATGAGGACCCCGGTCGGCGCCTGGAGGTAGACGACCAGGTCGGGCGCCGGCACGTCGCGCGCCAGAAGGTCGTACAGGCGCTGGTAGATGAAGAGCTCGTTGTCGTCGAGGTTCAGGTACGCGAAGATCTTGTCCTTGTCGAAGACGTAGTCACAGACCGTCGCCTGCAGGAAGAGGTCGGCCTGACGCAGGCCCGACAGCTGCCGGTGGCGGTTCAGCAGGTAGAAGAGCTGCGCCTGCAACGCCGCGCCGGGGCGGTCGCCGTAGAAATCGCCGAGGAACGGGTTTTCGGTGTCTTCGAGGATGGTGGTGGCGTCCAGCCGGGACGCGAGCCGCTCGGCCAGGGCGGTCTTGCCCACGCCGATGGGGCCCTCGACGGCCAGGTAATGGAAGGCCACGCGACGCGAGTATATTGCAGGTCTCGAGACCCTGCGGGAGAGACGATGAGAATCGATCGACTGGAGCTGTTCCTGTGCCGGCTGCCCCTCGTGCATTTCTTCGAGACGAGCTTCGGGCGCACGTACGACCGCTCGTTCGTGCTGGCGCGCATGGAGGGCGACGGGCACGAAGGTTGGGGTGAGGCCATAGCCGAGGGGCATCCCTACTACAGCGGTGAGACCACGGAAACGGTGTGGCACATCGTCACGTCGTTTCTGGCGCCGCTGGTGGTGGGCCGCGAATTCGCGCATCCGCGCGAGGTGTTTCCGGCCATGACGCGTGTGCGCACCCACAACATGGCCAAGGCACTGCTCGAGATGACCGCTTGGGATCTGTACGCGAGAACCCGGGGCGAGCCGCTGTCGGCGGTCCTGGGCGGGACGCGGCCGCGCATCCAGTCCGGCGTGTCGATCGGTATCCAGGATTCCCTGGACCAGCTGGTCGACAAGGTGGCCCGCGAGCGGGACGCCGGTTACCAGCGCATCAAGATCAAGATCAAGCCGGGCTGGGACGTCGATGCCGTCGAGCGCGTCCGCGCGCGCTTTGGCGATATCCCCCTGATGGTGGACGCCAACGCCGCTTATCGTCTCGAGGACGGCGCGCACCTTGCACGCCTGGACCCTTTCGACCTGATGATGATCGAGCAACCGCTCGACTACGACGACGTGATGGATCACGCCGAGCTGCAGAAGGCCATCGTCACGCCCATCTGCCTGGACGAGTCAATCCACACCGTGCGTATTGCCCGTGACGCCATCGCGGCGAAGGCCTGTCGCATCATCAACATCAAACCGGGAAGGGTGGGAGGGCACCAGCAGTCGATCGAACTGCACGACCTGTGCGCGGCGCACGATATCCCGGTGTGGCACGGCGGCATGCTGGAGAGCGGCATCGGCCGCGCCCACAACATCCACCTCGCCAGCCTGCCGAACTTCAGGCTGCCTGGCGACATCGCCGCCAGCAAGCGCTACTACCTGCCCGACCTCATCGAGCCGGGCATCGAGGTCGCGCCCGACGGCACCATCGCGGTGCCGACGGGCCCCGGGATCGGCGTCAACGTGGTGCGCGAACGGATCGAGCAGGTGACCGAACGGCACGTGGCCATCGACGCACGGGAGCTCGCTCGATGATTGGGCGCGGCGCCTGGGTGCTGCCCGTCGTGCTCGTGACCTGCGGGTGCGGCCCGACGGCGTCGCCGGCCGTGACGGCCGCGCCGCCGCCGGCCACGGCGGACCAGAAGCTCGCGTGGATCCTGCAGCTCGAAGACCAGCGCATCGGCCGCGGCTCGGCTCCGGGCCAGGACATGGTGCTGATGCTGGGCGACGAGCAGGCGCACATCCGGCGGCGTGCGGCGCTCGGGGCCGGCCGGGCGCGCCTGGCCGACGCCGTGGAGCCGCTGTCGGCCATGCTGGCGACGGAAGCCGACCCCGAGGTGCGACAGATGGCGGCGTTTGCCCTCGGGCTCATCGGCAATCCCGATGCGGCTGCCGCGCTGACAACCGCGCTCGCCACGCCGGATCCGCTACTGCAGGGGCGCGCGGCCGAAGCCCTGGGCGCCATCGGCCACAAGCCGGGCGCGGCGGCCATCGCCGCGATGATGCGCACCCACCTCGCCGACGGGGCACTGGCGTCGCTGGCCGCCGACGATGTGGGGTACCCGAAGATCGCGGCAGCCGAGGCCGTGCGGCTGGGCATCTATGCGCTCGTCCGGCTCGGCGCCTACGACGATCTGGCGTCCGCGCTGCTCGACCCGTCGGGCGAGCCACGCAGCCGGTGGTGGCCCGTGGCCTATGCGTTCCAGCGGATTGGCGATCCGCGTGCGGCCGCTCCTCTCTCGAGGCTGCTGCAGGGAGAGGGACAGCTCACGCGCGCTTTTGCGGCGCGCGGTCTCGGCGCCCTGAAGCACGCTCCCGCGCTACCGGCCCTGACTGCGCTGGCCTCGGCTGCGGATCAGCCGGTGGCCGTTCGGATCCAGGCGGTGCGCGCGCTGGCAGCCATCGCGCAGCCCGCCAGCGCCGAGCCGCTCGTCCAGGTTGTCGTGGCGCCGAAGGTGGAGCCAAACCTGCAGCTCGAGGCTGTAACGGCGCTCGGGCCGATCGGGAATCGCGTCGCCGTGGACCTGCTGCTCGATCTCGCCACCGCGGCGTGGCCCTCGATGCGTGCCGCCGCGCTGGTCGCGCTCGCCCGCGTGGATCCCGACACGTTCATCACGGCGCTTTCGAGCCTCGACGCCGACCCGCACTGGTCGGTGCGCGCGGCCCTGGCGTCGGCACTGGGCGAGCTTGGCGCGGAGCGGGGCGAGGCCCGGCTCCAGGCGATGCTGGGCGATGAGGATCAGCGCGTCATTCCGGCCGTGCTGAACGCACTGGCCGCTGCCGGTGCGCCCAACGCGGCGTCCATGCTCGCCAGTCGCCTGACGAGCGACGACGCCGTGGTGCGCATGGCGGCGGCCAATGGGCTCGCCCGTCTGAAGGCGGTCGACCAGGTACCGGCACTGACGGCGGCTCTTGCGGCGTCGGAAGCAGACGGCACTTATGTGGCGCGAGCGGCGGCGCTCCAGGCGCTGGCGGCGCTCGATCCGGCCGGGGCGAGGCCGGCGCTGACTGCCGCGCTCTCGGACCGGGAATGGGCGATCCGCCTGCGCGCCGCGGAACTGCTGCGAGGGCTCGACCCGGCATCGGACGCTGTGCCCGCCACCCCGGCACCCGACCCGGCCGTGCCCGAACTCTCCGGGCGCGAAGCCCTGCTCTCCCCGCCCTACACGCCGACGGCGTACATCGATACGGACGAGGGTACCATCGAGATCGAACTCGCCGTGGTCGACGCACCGCGCACGGTGGCGAACTTCACGGCCCTGGCCCGCAAGGGTTTCTTCAACAACATCCCGTTCCACCGCGTCGTACCCGACTTCGTCGTGCAGGGCGGCGATCCGCGCGGCGACGGGGAAGGCGGACCCGGCTACACCATTCGAGACGAGATCAACGAGCGGCCCTACATGCGCGGCACGCTCGGCATGGCGCTCGACTGGGCCGATACGGGCGGCAGCCAGTTCTTCATCACGCACTCGCCGCAGCCACACCTCGACGGACGCTACACGGTGTTCGGACAGGTGGTGTCGGGGATGGACGTCGTGGACCGGCTGAAGCAGTGGGATCTGATCACCCGCGTGCGCATCTGGGACGGCGTGGCCTGGGTCGGCACGGGCGCCATGCGCTGAGGGTCAAAAAAAAGCAGGGGGCGCACGACGCGACCCCTGCTGCGTTTCCTGGCCAGAAGCCTAGCGCTTCTTCGCCTTCTTTGCCTTCTTGGCCGCCTTCTTTGCCTTCTTCGCCATCGGTCGTATCCCCCCCTTCAGGTTGGGTTATGCGTCAGGTTGTTCCGCGCCACCGGCGGTAGCCTCTGCCGCCTGGCACTCGGCTCGCTGGTGCCGGTCGTCCTGCGCCTTGCTGCGCGCCTCTCGTGGGGGCGCGCGATGCGGAAAAAAGGTGGGGCAGTCTTTGGAGAACCGCCCCTGGTAAGCGGCGTCGCTTACTTCTTCTTCTTCGCGGCCTTCTTCTTGGCCGCCTTCTTTGCCTTCTTCGCCATTGTTCCTCCTGAAGCGGGGCGAGCTCTGCCAGTGGGCAACCTCAGCTTGCATCAGTAGAGCTTCGCAAGCCGTGGTCTGAGCCTTACGCCCTCATACCAGATGTAGATTATGGATGAGAAAATCTTGTTGTCAAGCACAAAGCGTTTTGTGGTTGTCAACCGAGCGCGCTTCTGATAGGCGCTCCATCCCCTGGTACACGAGTGTGTCGGCCGTTCGACGACGGTCCTGTAGAGGCTCAGCGCGGCGCCCACGCGCGGCGCAGTTGCCGCGCGCGATCGACGGCGTCGACTGGTGCGACGGGCCCGCTGGCGAGCAGCGTGTCGAGCGTGGCCCGCGCGCGATCGCGCTGGCCGCGACGATCGAGTTGCGCGGCGATGTTGACCAGCGCCCGCACGTTGGCGAGCGCCGGCCGGTTCACCGCGCCCGCGGCCGCCAGATCGCGCAGGGCTTCCCAGGCCGCGAGGCTGCCCGCCGCGTCGTGGAAGTACACGTCGCGGATCTCGGCTTCGATCTGGTGGAAGAGCGGATTGCGCGGATAGTGCCCCTGCAGCTCGAGCACGAGTGCCAGGGCCTCGTCGAAGCGGCGTTCGTACCAGAGATAGACGATGTGGAGCTGATAGGTCGCCTCGCCCTTCACGAGCTCTCCCTCGCGGCGTGCGCGCTCCATCTGCGCGAGACCCCCAGTGCGGTCGCCGCCGGGCAGGAGCAGCAGCCAGCGGAGCCACCGCAGGTACGCGGGGGCGACCGCTGCGTAGTAGCGGTAGACGCCGATGCCGAACTCGGCGTCGTGCAGGGCCGGGTCGATCGCGAGCGCGCGCTCCAGCGCGTCCCTGATCCGCTTGCCGTCGCGGGCCGCCGACAGCCGCTCGCCCCGCAGCACCCGCCACTGGCCGCGCGCGCCCAGCGCCGCCCCCAGGTAGAACCACGCCTCGGCACGCGAGGGCTCCCGCCGCGTCCACGCCGTGGCGCCGGTGATGGCGGCGTCGACCTGCCCCGTGAAGCGCGCGTCGAGCCTGCGGCTCTGAGGATCCAGCAGAATCTCCCACCACGTGGCGAGTGCCTCGAGGCCCAGGCAGGCCACGCGGGGCGCCGGGCCGCACGTCTCCCTCATCACGGTCGCGATCTCGTCGAAATCGGCGTTGAGGATTGCATCGTAGGCACGGGCGACCCTTGGCACCTCGGTCAGACCGGGTTGGGCGACGGCGGCCGCAGGGGTACCGGCCGGGCCTAGCGTCGCCAGTACCGACACGAGCGCCACCAGCGCTACCAGGGGGCCGGGCGCCCGCCTGGCCGTTACAGAACGCTCGTCCGTAATCGCTGCTTCTCCTGGTGGCGTTCGAGCGCCAGCGTGATGAGGCGGTCGACCAGCGCGCTGTAACTCACGCCGCTGGCCTCCCACAGCCTGGCGAACATGCTGATGGTGGTGAAGCCGGGCATGGTGTTGATTTCGTTTACCACCAGCGACCCGGTCGTCCGCGACAGCAGGAAGTCCACGCGCGAGAGGCCAGCGGCGTCGATGGCCCGGAAGGCTTCGAGAGACCACCGCTGCACCTCGGCCAGTCGTGCCGGCGGCAGGTCGGCCGGAACGATCGTACGCGATCCCTCGTCCAGGTATTTCGCCTCGTAGTCGTAGAACTCGCGCGACGGGATGACCTCGCCCGCCACCGACGCCGCCGGATCGTCGTTGCCGAGTACGGCGCACTCGATTTCACGCGGATCGGGTACACCCGCCTCGACGATAACCTTGCGGTCGAACGCCAGGGCGTCACCGACGGCGGCCGCGAGCGCATCGGCGGTCTTCACCTTCGAGATGCCGACGCTTGATCCAAGGTTGGCGGGTTTTACGAACAGCGGCAAGCCGAGCGCCAGTACCTCGGCCACCACCTGCTTGCGCCGCCGGGACCAGTCCGCCGCCACGAAGGCACACCAGGGCGTGACGGGCAGGCCGCGGGCCTCGAACAGGCGCTTCATGACCGCCTTGTCCATACCCGCCGCCGACGCCAGCACGCCGGCGCCCACGTAAGGAACGTTCGCCAGTTCCAGCAGCCCCTGAATGGTGCCGTCCTCGCCGTACGGACCGTGCAGGACGGGGAAGACGACATCGAGGCCGAGGCCGGAGACCGCCGCAGACGCCGTCGAGTTCCCGGGCGACGGGGCTCCGCGATCGATGGTGATCAGCGTGTGGCGCCCCGGATGCGGCGGCATCACCGTGTCGGGGCCGTCGGACACCACCGGCGCGGCATCGGCCCGCGCCTGTGCGATCACGGCCCCTGCCGAGAGCGTCGTCGGTGCGCTGGCAGGCAGCGACCAGCGGCCGTCCTTGCCGATGAGCACTGGGACGGCCTCGTAGCGGCCGCGGTCCAGATGCGAGAGGATCGCCGCCGCCGAGGCGAGCGAGACCTCGTGCTCGCCCGATCGTCCGCCGTAGAGCACGCCCACGCGCAGTTTAGCCATTGAAGGAATAATAGATGGTTCTGGTATCACGGCATGGCCTTCACCATCACCCATCGCGACGGCGCCGCGCGGCGCGGGCACCTCGTCACCTCGCACGGCCGTATCGAGACGCCGGTGTTCATGCCGGTCGGCACGCAGGGCACGGTCAAGGCGATGACGCCGCGCGATCTGGTCGAGGCGGGCGCCAGCATCATCCTTGGGAACACCTACCACCTCCACCTGCGGCCCGGCGACGAGCTCATCAGCCGCCGCGGTGGCCTGCACCGCTTCATCGGATGGGATCGACCCATCCTCACCGACAGCGGCGGGTATCAGGTGTTCAGCCTGGCGGACCGGCGCGCGGTTTCCGAGCGCGGCGTGGCGTTCCAATCGCACCTAGACGGCAGCCGGCACCTGCTGACCCCCGAGTCAGCCGTGGACATCCAGCTCAAGCTCGGCTCCGATATCGCGATGGTGCTGGACGTATGCCCCGCACTGCCGGCCGATGACGACGTGCTCGGAGACGCCGTGGCGTTGACGGCCCGTTGGGCGGGGCGTTGTCGCGAGCACTTCCTGGCCCGCCGGGATGGGTCTTCCACCGGCCGGCACCAGATGCAGTTCGGCATCATCCAGGGTGGCACCTCGGCGGAACTCCGCCGGCAAAGCACGGCCCTGACCGTGTCGGTCGGGTTCGAGGGCTACGCCATCGGCGGGCTGAGTGTGGGGGAGCCCAACGACACCATGTACAACGTCATCGAGCAGACCGTGCCCGCACTGCCCGATCTCCAGCCTCGCTACCTGATGGGTGTGGGCACGCCGGCGGACCTGGTCGAGGCGGTGGCGAGGGGCATCGACATGTTCGACTGCGTCATGCCCACGCGAAATGCCCGGAACGGGCGGCTGTTCACCCGCCAAGGCGCCATCAACATCAAGAACGCGCGTTATGCCGAAGACGACGAACCGGTGGATTCAAGCTGCGGATGCTACGGATGCCGGCGGTTTTCTCGCGCGTACTTGCGACACTTGTTCATGGCCGGTGAGATGACCGCGGGTGTCCTCAACACGCTACACAACCTGTTCTTTTACCTTGACACCATGCGGAGGGTGAGAGAGGCTATTACGTTTGGGACGTTCGGAAAGTTCAGACAGGATTTCCACCGTATCTCTTCGTCCCGCCCGCTGACTGCATGATCCCGACGATTCTTTCCGCAGCCGGTCCTCTGGCCATCGGGGGGGCCAGCCCGGCTTCCCGGCTGGGGCCTCTGGTGCTGGCTCTTGGTGCGCCGCCCGGCCAGGCCGGCAACCCGTGGATTCAGCTCATCCCGTTCGCCCTGGTCCTGGCCATCTTCTATTTCGTGATCCTGATGCCGATGAAGCGTCGGCAGAAGAAGGTGCAGGAGTTCCTCGAGACGCTGAAGGTCGGCGATCGGGTCGTCACCTCCGGCGGCATGTTCGGCTCGATCGCCAAGCTGTCCGACCAGTCCATCCAACTCCAGGTCGCGCCAAACGTCCGGATCGACGTCGCGCGCTCGTCCATCGTCGGCTACCAGGGCCAGGCCCCGGTCGCCGACCAGAACACGTGAATCATGGGTAAGAACCTCCGCTGGAAGCTCGTCGTCATCGCGGGCGTGGTCGCTCTCTCGGTGTTCTCCTTCTATCCCCCGGGCCAGAAGGTGCGCCTCGGCCTCGACCTGAAGGGCGGCGTGCACATGGTGCTGCGCGTGCAGACCGACGATGCCCTGCGGCTGCTGACCGAGGGTACGGCCGCTCAGTTGCGGGAGCAGTTGCGCACGGCGAACATCACCGGGCCGACGGTGGAGGCGACCGGGGTCACGACCTTCACCATCACCGGCGTGCCGGCCGAGCAGGACGCAACCTTCCGCAGCGCGCTCTCGACCGTGGAGCTCTCCTACGACCGCGCGTCGAACGGGCCCGGCAACTACACCTTCACGATGAAGCCGAACATCGCGGTGGACGACCGCGAACGCACGGTGAACCAGGCCCTGCAGACCATCGAGCGACGGGTGAACGAGCTGGGCGTGGCCGAGCCGATTGTGGCGCGCCACAGCGCGGCAGACCAGATCCTGGTGCAGTTGCCCGGGGTGACCGACGTGAACCGGGCGAAAGAGATCATCCGGTCCACGTCTCTGCTCGAGCTGAAGCTGGTGGATCAGGGACCGTTCCCTGACGAGGCGGCCGCGCGTCAGGCCTACGGCGGCACGGTGCCGCCGGACATCCAGATTCTGCCCGGCCGGCCCGAGGCCGTGCAGCCCGGCCAGCCCGCCACGGCCGTCTACTACGCGCTGCGGCGCGTGGCCGCGGTGACGGGCCGCGACCTGCGCAACGCCACTCCGCAGCTCGACGAGTACAACCGGCCGGCCGTGGGCTTCAGCTTCAACAACGAGGGGGCGCAGAAGTTCGGCGCGTTCACGGGCGCCAACATCGGCCGCCAACTCGCCGTGGTGCTCGACGGGCGCGTGCAGACCGCTCCCCGCATCGACAGTCGTATCGACTACGAGGGTCGCATCACGGGGACCTTCTCGTCGCAGGAAGCGGCGGACCTGGCGCTGACGCTGCGGTCCGGTGCGCTGCCGGCCTCGCTCACCTACCTCGAGGAACGGACGGTCGGCCCGTCGCTCGGCGCCGCGTCGGTGCGTTCGGGCGTGTCGGCGGCGCTGGGCGGACTGGCGCTGGTGATGATCTTCCTCCTCGTCTACTACCGCCTGTCCGGCTTCAACGCGATCGCGTCGATCGTGGTGAACCTGATCATCCTGCTCGGCCTCATGTCCTACCTGGGCGCGACGATGACCCTGCCCGGCATCGCGGGCTTCATTCTCACCATTGGCATGGGCGTCGATTCGAACGTGCTGATCTTCGAGCGCATCAAGGAAGAGCTCGCGGCCGCCCGAGGCGTGAAACAGGCCGTGTCGGCCGGGTTCGACCGGGTCTTCCTCACCATTCTCGACACCCACGTCGCGTCGCTGATTTCCGCCGCGTTCCTCTTCCAGTTCGGCACGGGCCCGATTCGCGGGTTCGCGACCACGCTGACCATTGGCCTGCTGTCGAATGTGTTCACCGCCGTGTTCGTGTCGCGTACCATGTTCGAACTGGCGCTGTCACGCAGGCAGGTGACGAGCCTGAGCATCTAGCCGTATGCGTATCTTAGAGAACACCAACTACAACTTCATCCGCTGGCGGTGGCACGCCATCGCCCTGTCGTTCGTGGTCATTCTCACCGGGGCGGGCTTCATCGCCACGCGCGGGCTGCCGCTCGGCATCGACTTTTCGGGCGGCACGATCGTGGTGCTCAGGTTCCAGCAACCGGTGGGCGAGGATGCCCTGCGCACATCGCTCGACGCAGTGCCCGGCGAAAAGGTGGTGCAGCAGTTCGGCGAGGCGGCCGGCAACGAGTGGCTGATTCGGCTGCCGGAGATGGCCTCCGAGGAAGGGACCAGCCTCGAACAGGGCGCGCGCGCCGTGGTGGATGCGGTCAACGCCGCCGGACTGGGCCAGTTCGAGGTCATCAGTCAGGAGATCGTCGGCCCGGTGGTTGGCGCCGACCTCCAGCGCAAGGGCATCTACGCCACCCTGGCCTCGATTGTCGGCATCACCATCTACATCGGCTTCCGTTTCCGTTTCGCGTTTGCGCTCGGCGCCATCGCCGCGACTCTGCACGACGTCGCGATCACCATCGCGTTCCTGTCGTTCTTCGGGTACGACCTCTCGCTCAACATCGTGGCGGCGATCCTGACCATCACCGGCTACTCGGTCAACGACACCATCGTCATCTTCGATCGCGTCCGTGAGAACCTGCGGAGCAAGCGGCGCGAATCGCTCGAGACCGTGGTCAATGCGAGCGTCAATCAGACGCTCAGCCGCACCCTCATCACCGCAGGCACGACGTTCCTCGCGGTCCTCTCCCTCTACCTGTTCGGAGGGGAGGTGCTGGAGGGATTCGCCTTCACGATGCTGGTGGGCATCGTCAGCGGCACCTACTCGACGGTCTTCATCGCCGCGGCGATTGCCATCATCCTGAGCGGCAAGCAGGCACAGGGGCGGCCTCAGACGGCGCGCAAGGCCTCGTAGGCGCCGCCGGTGGATCTGGTCGCGGCGGCCTTGCTCGGCGTGGTCCAGGGGCTCACCGAATTCCTGCCCGTGTCGAGCTCTGGGCACCTGATCCTGGCCCGCGCCTTCTCCGGGTGGGATCCCGGCCGGTTCGGCCTGGCCTTCGACGTGGCCTGCCACGTCGGGACGCTCCTGGCCGTGGTCGCCTACTTCCGACGGGACATCTTCCGGCTGGCCGTCGCGGCTCCGGCCGCCCTCTCGGGTCGCGACGGGGCGTGGGAGCGGCTGGGGCGCCTCATCGTGGTGGGGACGCTGCCGGTCGTGGTCGTCGGCCTGCTCTTCGCCGATGCCATCGAGACCACCCTCCGTTCGCCGCTGGTGGTAGCCATCGCGTTGACCGTCGGCGCCATCGGCCTGCTGGCGGCCGAGTGGCTGGGCGAGAAGCGCCGCGGCGACGAGACGCTCGGGTACGGCGAGGCGGTGGCGATCGGGGTGGCCCAGGCGTCGGCCTTGGTGCCGGGCATCTCGCGCTCCGGCGCCACCCTGACGGTGGCGATGCTCCTCGGCCTGAGGCGTGAGGCGGCGGCGCGATTCGTGTTCCTCCTCAGCCTGCCGGCCATCGTGGCGGCAGCGCTCAAGGAGTCAATCGACATCGCGGCGGTGGGCGTGGCAGGACTGCCGGTCGGCATCTTCGCGGTGGGCCTCGTGACCTCGGCGGTGGTGGGGTATGTGACCGTCAAGTTCTTCATCCGCTACCTGGCCGGGCACACGCTGCACGTGTTTGCGGCCTACCGGCTCGTGCTGGCGGCCCTCACCTTCGCGTGGCTCGCGGCGGGCTGGAGCGCCCGGTAATGGGCTGGTTGCGCCGGACCTTTCTGACCGGCATCATCGTGACGGTTCCGCTGATTGTCAGCCTCGTCGCGGTCTGGTGGATTTTCACCGCCGTGGACGCGGTGGCGACGCCGCTGGCCGCGCGGGTGCTCGGGCGGAGCGTGCCGGGCCTGGGCGTGCTCATCACGGTGGCGACGGTGCTGGCGGTCGGCGTCGTGGCCACCAACGTCATCGGGCGGCGGCTGCTGCAGCGGGCCGAACGCTGGTTGCTCTTGGTGCCCGTCTTCAAGACAATCTACGCGCCGGTCCGGCAACTGGTGGCCGCCTTCTCGCCCGACAACGACGCCGGGTTCAAGCGGGTGGTGGTCGTGGAGGATCCGCGCCGGGGTATCGTGATGGGCTTCCTGACGCGGGAGTTCACACTGGACCGAGGGCGGGGCGCCGAGGCGCTGATTGCGGTGTACGTGCCGACCAATCACCTCTACCTCGGCGACGTGATGGTGTACCCGCGGGAATCGGCGTTCTATCCGAATCTGACGGTCGAAGACGGTATCCGGATTTTCCTGACGGGGGGGATGGCCCTGCCCGAACAGGTGCGTGGGATGGTGGACCGCCTGCCGGCCGGGACGGCGAAGGCGGATGGTGACGGTAGTCGTGCCTAACGAGGACAGGGAGAACATGCTGACGAGACTTTGCGAGCACGTGATGTGGCGCCGAATGGCGGGGGTGGCGATGCTGGCCCTGATCCTGGCGGCCGTGGCCGCTCCGACGGCGTTGGCCGCGCAGCTGCCCGAGGCGGAGGCCAGCACCGGGCACGCGCCAGGAGGCGAGATCAACATCCAGCTGCCGGATCTGAACCAGGGCGACTTCCTGGGACTGACGGGACATCAGATCCTACTGTCCGGTCTCCTCGTGTGCGTGCTGGGTCTGGCCTTCGGGGCGTGGACCTATGTGGGCGTCAAGAACCTCCCCGTGCACCGCTCGATGGCCGAGGTCTCCGACCTCATCTACGAGACGTGCAAGGCCTACCTCATCCAGCAGGGCAAGTTCCTGCTGATCCTCGAGCTGTTCATCGGCGCGATCATGGTGGCCTACTTCGCGCTCATCGGCCTTGAAGCCTACAAGATCGCCATCGTCCTGATCTTCAGCCTGATCGGCATCGGGGGCAGCTACAGCGTGGCGTGGTACGGCATCCGCATCAACACGCTGGCCAACTCGCGGACGGCCTTCGCCGGCCTGAAGGGCGAAGCCTTTCCGGTGTGCGACATCCCGCTGCGTGCGGGGATGAGCGTGGGCATGATGCTCATCTCCGTCGAGCTGTTGTTCATGCTGGCGATTCTGCTGTTCATCCCGGGCGAGTACGCGGGCGTCTGTTTCCTCGGCTTCGCCATCGGCGAGTCGCTGGGCGCGGCGGCGCTGCGCATCGCGGGCGGCATCTTCACCAAGATTGCCGACATCGGCTCCGACCTGATGAAGGTCGTCTTCAAGATCAAGGAAGACGACGCACGCAATCCCGGCGTGATTGCCGACTGCACGGGCGACAACGCGGGTGACTCGGTGGGGCCGACGGCCGACGGCTTCGAAACCTACGGTGTCACCGGGGTGGCCCTCATCTCGTTCATCGTGCTGGCCGTGAACGACCCCGCCGTGCAGGTCCAGTTGCTCGTCTGGATCTTCATGATGCGCGTGATGATGGTGCTGGCCTCGGCCGGCTCGTACCTCGTGAACAACGCCATTGCCAAGGGCCGCTACGCGGGCGTGGAGAAGATGGACTTCGAGGCCCCGCTCACCTCGCTGGTGTGGCTGACCTCGCTGGTCTCGGTCGGGTTGACCTACGTGCTGTCGTATCTGCTGATCCCGGCCCTTGGCGGCAACACGTCGCTGTGGTGGGAGCTTTCGACGGTCATCACCTGCGGCACGCTGGCCGGCGCCATCATTCCCGAGGGCGTGAAAGTGTTCACCTCGACCAACTCGTCGCACGTGCGCGAGGTGGTCAGCTCGTCCCGCGAAGGCGGCGCGTCGCTGAACATCCTGTCGGGCCTGGTGGCGGGCAACTTCGGCGCCTACTGGCTCGGCCTGGCGATCATGTCGCTGATGGCGATTGCCTACTACGTGTCGGGTTTCGGGCTGGGCACGCTCATGCAGGCGCCGGCCATCTTCGCGTTCGGCCTGGTGGCCTTCGGGTTTCTCGGCATGGGCCCGGTCACCATTGCGGTCGATTCCTACGGACCGGTCACCGACAACGCGCAGTCGATCTACGAGTTGTCGACCATCGAGCAACTGCCCAACATCGAGAGCGACATCCAGAAGACGTTCGGCTTCAAGCCGAACTTCCATGTCGCCAAGGATCTGCTCGAGGAGAACGACGGTGCCGGCAACACGTTCAAGGCGACGGCCAAGCCGGTGCTGATCGGCACGGCGGTGGTCGGCGCCACCACGATGATCTTCGCGATCATCATGGCGCTCACCAAGGGCTTGTCGGATCAATCGGCGATCGCGAAGCTGTCGATCCTGCATCCCCCCTTCCTGCTGGGCCTCATCACCGGGGGCGCCGTGATCTACTGGTTCACCGGCGCCTCGATGCAGGCCGTGACCACGGGCGCCTACCGCGCCGTGGAGTTCATCAAGGCGAACATCAAGCTCGAGGG
>JADZBZ010000014.1 GCA_020851835.1 Acidobacteriota bacterium | reverse complement strand
GCTCCCGGCGCGTAGATGAGCGCACTCGACACGCCGAAGGCACCGTCGCGCATCGCCTGGTCCACGAAGGCTTCCATGCGGGCGAGCTCGTCGGGCGTCGCCGTGCGGTTCTGCAGCCCGACAATCTCGCGCCGCGCCATCGTCGCGGGCACGAGTGTGCCCAGGTTGATGGTCGTCCCGCGGCGGCGCAGGCGCTCCGCATATCCGGGAAGCCCGTTCCAGTCGAACGGCACGCCGAAGGGGGCGAGCGCGTCGGTCTCGGAGGTCTCCTCGGTCCAGAACGCCGGCGACGACGCCTCGCCGATGATCTCGGTCGTAATGCCCTGGCGGAGGTGGCTTTCGCCGCGTCCGTCAGCCAGCAGCGTCACGCCCGACTGTCCCTGCACGTCGATGAAACCGGGCGACACGACCAGGCCGGTGACATCGATGGCGCGACCGGTTCGGCGCGAAGCGAGTTCCCCGATTTCGGCGATGCGGTCGCCGCGAATCCCGATGTCCGCGCGCTGCGGCGGCTGCCCGGTGCCGTCCACCACCCGGCCGCCCAGCAGCACCAAATCGAACGGCGGGGGCGCAGGCTGGCACCCAGGAGCCGCGGCCACGAGCACGGCGAGCATGAGCCCACGACGCCACATCCACATGCGCCGCACTATAATCGCTCGCGCTCCCGCCCCCAAAGGTGACCAGTTTCTTCCTCGCTCCACCGGCGGTGGCCGACCCGACCCAGGGCTCGCCCACCGACGCGCTCTTCAACGCCGACGACTTCGCGCGTGCGGCCGCCTACTTCACCGCGCATCCCGAGTTGGCGCCGACCCCGCTCACGCCCCTGCCGGCGCTCGCCCGGCGCCTCGGCGTCGGGCACGTACTGGTCAAGAACGAAACGGCACGGTTCGGGCTGCCCGCGTTCAAGCCGCTGGGCGCCCGCTTTGCCATCGAGCAGTTGCTCGCCGAAGGCCGGATCGCCAAGGGCGACACCCTGGTCTGCGCCAGCGAGGGCAATCACGGCCGGGCGGTCGCGCACGCGGCGCGGCTGCTGGGCTGCCAGGCGCGCGTCTACCTGTCCGAGTCGGTCGCGGCGCCGCGCGCCGACGCCATCGCGTCCGAGGGCGCGACGCTCGTCGGCGTCCCCGGCACCTACGACGACGCCGTGCGAGTGGCGGCGGAGGAGGCGACCAGTCACTCGTGGACGGTGGTTTCGGATACGTCGTGGAGCGGGTACGAACACATCCCGTGGCTCATCATGCTGGGATACACGCGCCTGGTGGACGAGATGGCCGAGGCCATGCCCGAGGGATGGCGGCCTGACGCGATCTTCGTCCCGGGCGGTGTCGGCGGATTGCTCGCCGCGGTTGGCGCGGCATGCACGCACCGCTGGCCGGCGCGACCGCGGATCGTCGCGGTCGAGCCGGGCTCGGCCGCCTGCCTGCAGGCCTCGGCCCGCGCCGGCGTACCAACCGTCGTGCCTGGCCCGTTCGACACCATAATGGGCGGCCTCCGCTGCGGAGAGGTATCGCCGCTCGCCTTCCGCGCGGTGCTGAGGCTCGTTGATGCCTACATCGGCATCGACGACTCGCGGGCCGCGCGGGCCATGCGGATGCTGGCTCGACCGGCGGGTGACGATCCATCCCTCGCCGTGGGGCCGTCCGGGGCGGCCGCGCTGGCCGGACTGCTGGCCTTTCTCGAAGACGAGGCCGCCCGAAACCTTCGTGCTGCGCTGGCCATCGGCGCGGGCTCGTCAGTGGTGCTGATTGCGAGCGAAGGGGCCACCGATCCCCCGCTCTGGGCGCGCATCGTCGGCCGGGTAGGCGCGGCATAATCGGCCACGGGCGGGAACATCCAGCTCCTAACTCTCGTTTTTTCAGTATGTTGACGGACAGCAGCCAGCCTGGCACGGGTCGTGGGATATTTTTCGATGGCCCGGCAGATGGGCTGCCAACCACACGACCGGGTTTTTCCGTCTAAGAGGACGATTCCTTCCATGGACATTCAGCGTCCCGCATCCGTGGCTCGACAGAAGAAGCTACGACAAATCGCTTTCGCCGTGGCCGGCCTCGTACTGGTCGGCCTCGTCTCAGTGGTGCTGGCTCGGCTCAAGCCGGCGGCTCCGACGGTGGAGCGCGCCACGGTCTGGGTCGACACGGTCAAGCGCGGCGCGATGCTGCGCCAGGTGCGAGGCCTGGGCACGCTCGTGCCGGTTGACGAGGCGCGGCGCTGGATTCCGGCCTCCACGCAGGGACGGGTCGAGCGCATCGTGCTGCGACCCGGGGCCGAGGTGACGCCCGACACGGTGGTGCTCGAACTGAGCGATCCACAAGCGCGTCAGTCGCTCGACGACGCAGAGAACCAGTTGCTCGCCGCCGAAGCCGATCTCGCCAGCCTCGAGGCCCGGCTCCAAACCGAGCGGCTGACCCAGCGCTCCGCGGCCGCCACGGTCGAGGCCGACTATCATCAGGCCGAGCTGGAAAAGGAAGTCAACGAGGACCTCGCCAAGGACGGTCTCGTGTCGGCCCTGGTCCTCAAGCAGTCCACGGTGCGGGCCGACTCGCTCGCCACCCGGTACTCGCTCGAGCAGGAACGCGTCAAGGTGGCCGAAGAGAACATCCGCGCACAGCTCAAGTCGCAGCAGGCGCGCATCGGCCAGCTCCGCTCGCTGGTGGCACTGCGGC
>JADZBZ010000013.1 GCA_020851835.1 Acidobacteriota bacterium | reverse complement strand
TGAGCAGCCATGTCCTTCGACCCGGGTGAGATGTACAGCAGTCCGGTCAGCACCTCGCCAGCCTTTTGCCGGTCGCGAACATAGGTGTAGGCGCGATCGCGGTCGGTGGCGTCGTAGTCCTCGGCCACCTTGTGCAGCTTCACCCAGCTGCCGTCGTGCAGCCTCACGTTCTTCACGGTGCCGGCGTCCTGGTCGGAGGTGATCTCCTCGCGCGACGGAACGAAGTCGGCCTGGACGACCTCCACCTGGTGCTCGCGCGTGTAGGCGTAGCTCTTGGTGGATCCCTCGTGATCGTTGAAGGTCACACACGGCGAGATGACGTCGACGAACGCGAAGCCCTTGTGCGCGAGGCCCGCCTTGAGGATGGGAACCAGCTGCGCCTTGTCGCCCGAGAAGCTTCGGGCGACGAAGGTGGCGCCCAGCGTCAGGGCCAGCAGCGCTCCGTCGATGGCGCCCATCGTGTTCACCTCGCCCTTCTTGCTGGTCGATCCCGGGTCGGCCGAGGCCGAGAACTGGCCCTTGGTCAGCCCGTACACGCCGTTGTTCTCGAGCACGTACAGCATGTTCAGGTTGCGGCGGATGGCGTGCGACAGATGGCCGAGGCCAATCGACAGCGAGTCGCCGTCGCCCGACACACCGATCAGGATCAGGCTGTCGTTGGCCGCGCCGGCACCGGTGGCGATCGCGGGCATGCGCCCGTGCACGGCGTTGAAGCCGTGGGCCTCGCGCAGGAAGTAGGCCGGCGTCTTGGACGAGCAGCCGATCCCCGACAGCTTGGCCACGGTGTGCGGGGCAATCGACAGGTCCCAGAACGCCTGGATGATGGCCGCCGTGATCGAGTCGTGGCCGCAGCCCGCACAAAGCGTCGTGATGGCGCCTTCGTAGTCGCGCCGCGTCAGCCCAATCGCGTTCTTCTTGAGTGACGGGTGGTGAACCTTCGGTTTCGCGATGTAGGTCATGCCGCCTTCTCCAGCTTTGCCTTCACGCCCGAGATCACGTGGTGTGCGCTCATCGGGAACCCGCCGTAGTCGCGCACCGACTCGAACCGCCCGATCGCCTGTCCGGTCTCGAGCATCAGCAGGCTCCGCAGCTGCGCATCGCGGTTCTGCTCGACCACGAACACCACTTCGTGCCGCTCGACGAACGAGCGGACCTCGTCGCCGAAGGGGAACCCGCGCACGCGCAGGTAATCGAGCGCGACGCCATCCTTCGCCATCTCGTCGATGGCCTCCATGCAGGCCGCATGGCACCCGCCCACGGTGATGAGCCCCATCGTGGTGGCGGTGGCCGCCTTTCGCGTCACCGGCGCCGGGACGGCGTTGGCCGCGCCCTGCACCTTGCGCGCGACGCGGTCGATCACCTTCTGGTACTCATCCGCGTCCTCGGTGTAGCCGCCGAACTCGTTGTGGCCCGAGCCGCGCGTGAAGTACGCGCCCTTGGGATGCACCCCAGGCAGCGTGCGCTGGGGGATGCCGTCTCCGTCCACGTCGCGGTAACGGTGGAAGGTCGTGGCCTGCCCCAGTTCCGCCGCCGACAGCACCTTGCCGCGATCCGGCCGGTAGGCGTCGTCCCAGGTGAGCCGGGGCACCATCCAGTCGTTCATACCGATGTCGAGGTCGCTCAGCACGAACACCGGTGTCTGGAAGCGCTCGGCGAGGTCGAAGGCCTTGCCGGCCAGCTCGAACGCCTCGCGCGGGTCCGACGGATAGAGGCAGATGTGCCGCGTGTCGCCGTGCGAAGCGTAGGCGCAGAGCAGCAGATCGCACTGCTGCGTGCGGGTGGGCATACCGGTGGAGGGGCCGGCGCGCTGGACGTCGAAGATCACAGCCGGCACTTCGGCATAGTAGGCCAGGCCGATGAACTCGGTCATGAGCGAGATGCCCGGACCCGAGGTGGGCGTGAACGCGCGGGCACCGGCCCACGAAGCGCCAATCACCATGCCAATGGCGGCCAGTTCGTCTTCCGCCTGGATGATGGCGTAACGGTTCTTCTTCGTCTCCGGGTCGCGCCGGAACTTCTGGCAGAAGCTCTTGAAGCCCTCCATCAGCGACGTCGACGGCGTGATGGGATACCAGGCGCCGACGGTGGCGCCCGCAAACACACAACCCAGCCCGGCGGCCGTGTTGCCGTCGATGAGAATGCTGTCCTTCGTGGCGTCCATCGGCTCGAGGTGGACGGGCAGCGGACAGTCGAAGGCCTTCTTCGCGTAATCGTAACCAATCGCGATGGCCTCCTCGTTCGAGTCGAGCAGCGCCTTCTTCTTCGAGAACTTCTCCCGGGTCAGTTCGCGGATGACATCGGTATCCATGCCGATGAGCGCTGCCAGGGCGCCGGCATAGGCGATGTTCTTCATCAGGATGCGTTCGCGCACGCCCTTGAAGGCCGCCGTGCACATCTGGGCGAGCGGCACGCCCAGATAGGTGACGTCGGGCCGCTTCAGCCTGTCGTCGAACGGCCAGGAGGAGTCGAAGAGCAGCCACCCGCCGGAACGGACCTCGGCCACGTCCTTCTCGTAGGTCGCGGGATTGAGCGCCACCATGAGATCGAAGGTCGCCGTCCGGGCGGTGTAGCCGTCCTTGCTGACCCTGATCTCGTACCAGGTCGGCAGGCCCTGGATGTTCGACGGGAACACGTTCTTGCCCGTCACCGGCACACCCATCCGGAAGATGGCCTGCATGATGAGACCGTTGGCGCTCGCCGATCCGGAGCCGTTGGCCGTGGCGATCTTGAATGCGAAGTCGTTAATCTGGCTCATAAGAAAACAACGTGTCGGGTTGCGGACGGGAGCACCGGGACTCCGTCCTCGCCTTATCGCCCCACGACCTCCAGCCGAATGAAGCTGACCCCCGCGTAGGGCTGCTGCAGAACGAACTTGCGCATGTCCCACGCGTAGGTCGGGCAGCGTTCGGCGCAAAGGCCGCAGTGCAGGCAGACGTTTTCGTCCTTCACCATCACGCGCCCGGTCTGCTCGAGCGGGCCCGACACGAAGAGCGCCTGGTCGAGGTTGTCGGCCGGCGCCGTGAGGTGGTGACGCAGGGCGGACTCCTCGGCATTGGGCACAATGGTCAGGCAGTCCACCGGGCAGATGTCGATGCACGCATCGCACTCGATGCACAACGGTTCGGTGAAATGCGTCTGGACGTCGCAGTTGAGGCAGCGCTCCACCTCGTGCTTCGTCTGGTCGGCCGTGAAGCCCTCCTCCACCTCGATAGTCATCTTCGAGAAGCGCCGGGGCATCTCGACGTGGGTCATCTTCTGGCGCGCCGCCGGGCTGTAGTTGTTGCTGTAGGCCCACTCGTGCAGGCCCATCTTGGTGCTGGTGAGCGTCTGGCCGTGCGGCGGCCTTTCGGTCACCGGCATGCCCTGACAATAGTGGTGGATGGAAATCGCCGCCTGATGGCCGTGCGCCACCGCCCAGATGATGTTGGCGGGCCCGAACGCCGCATCGCCGCCGAAGAAGACGCCCGGCCGCGTGGCCATGTGCGTCACCTTGTCCACCACCGGCATGTTCCACTTGTCGAAGGCGAGCCCCATGTCGCGCTCGATCCAGGGGAAGGCGTTCTCCTGGCCGATCGCCAGGATGACCGTGTCGCCCGGGACAATCGTGCGGCCCGCGGGCTCCTGCACGAGCTTGCCGTGCTCCTCGCGCGAAGTGAACCTGTCGAACTCCATCCCGGTCAGCGTGCCGTTCTCGACGACGAAGCGCACGGGCGAGTGGTTTTCGAGAATGTCCACACGCTCTTCCTCGGCGTCCTCCAGTTCCCAGGTCGACGCCTTGAAGTACTTGCGCGTCTTGCGGCCGATGACCTTCACGTCGGTCGCGCCGAGACGCTTGGCCGACCGGCAGCAGTCCATCGCCGTGTTGCCCACGCCGATAATCAGCACCCGCTTCCCCACCGTAGCGACGTGTCCGAAGTGGATGGATTCGAGCCACTCGATGCCGATGAAGATCTGGTCGGTGTCGTGCCGCCCGGGCAGTTCCAGCTCCTTGCCCTTGGGCGCACCGCTACCCACGAACACCGCGTCGTACTCCTTCGAGTCCACGAGCGCGCGAAGGCTCTCGACGGGCGTGTCGTACCGCATCTCGACACCCATGTGCGTGATGTAGCCGATTTCCTCGTCGAGGACTTCTTCGGGCAGGCGGAACGCGGGGATGTTGACGCGCATCAGGCCGCCGGGACTCGGCCCCTTCTCGAACACGGTGCACTGGTAGCCGAGCGGCATCAGGTCGTTGGCCACCGTGAGTGAGGCCGGCCCGGCGCCGATCAGCGCGATTCGCTTGCCGTTTTTCGCCACTGGCGCCACCGGAATCCGGTGGCTCACGTCGTCCTTGTGGTCTGCCGCGACACGCTTGAGACGGCAGATGGCCACGGCCTTGCCGTCCACGCGCGTGCGGCGGCAGGCCGGCTCGCAGGGACGGTCGCACGTCCGGCCGAGAATGCCTGGAAAGACGTTGGTTTCGCGGTTGAGCACGTAGGCGTCGCTGAACCGGCCCTGCGCGATGAGCCGGATGTACTCCGGTACGTTGGTGTGGGCGGGGCAGGCCCACTGGCAGTCGACGACCTTGTGGAAGTAGTCCGGGTTCCCGACGTCCGTCCGGTCCATATACGGGCAATTATATTGGACCGCGGAGCCTCGCGGGAGGCCGCACCCGGCAGGCGAGGTCGCTCCGGCCGGCCAGCCGCCGGTTGCCGTTCCCTTCAGAGCAGCCGCCGAGTCCCCTGCTCGAGGTCCAGCAGCGCCCGTTTGACGGGCAACCCGCCGCCGAAGCCGGTGAGTGAGCCATTGGCGCCGATCACGCGGTGGCACGGCACGATGATGGCGATGGGGTTGGCCCCGTTGGCGGCACCGACGGCACGCACGGCACGAGCGGCGTCGATACGCCGGGCCAGTTCGCCATAGCTGAGCGTGGTCCCGTAGGGGATGTCGCACAGCGCGCGCCACACGCGCTGCTGGAACGGAGTGCCCGAAGGCTCGACGGCGACCGAAAAGCGCCGCAGCCGGCCGGCGAAGTACGCCTCGAGTTCGCTGGCGACCGGATCCAGGATTCCCCGGTCGTCGGCCGCCCAGGCGGGATCGACGGCGGGCCGCCGCCCCGCCAAGAACGCCAGCCGCCGCAGCGCCGACCCGTCACCGGCAATCAGCAGGCGGCCGACCGGGCTGTCGAGGATGCGATACACCATGGGCGTTTCCACTTCTCCCTCCGCGATAATAAGATGGCCCGGTCTCCAACGCCCGATCATCCCATCCCCGAATCACCTGATGCCCGAATCGCCCTTCCCGCTTCCCCTGCACGAGTACCTCGACCCGGCCGGCGGTTCGCTCCTCGACCTGCTGTCCTCGCGCATCGCCCAGCAACCGGTCAACGCCGTGGCGACGGCCGTATTCCTGCTGGCGGTACTGCACACCTTCTTCGCCAACCGGTTCCGCAAGGCCGCCCACCATGCCCAACACGTCTTCGACGAGCAGTGCCGGGCGGCGGGCGTCGAGCCACGCCCGAGCTTCAAGGCCGAACTCCTGCACTTCCTGGGCGAAGTCGAGGTCGTCTTCGGCCTCTGGGTGCTGGTGCTGCTGGCGGCCATCTCGGTCACGCTCGACTGGGCCACCGCCCAGGCCTACCTCACCGAGTCGGTGCACTTCACCGAGCCGATGTTCGTCGTGGTCATCATGGCCATGGCGGCCACGCGGCCCGTAGTGGGATTCGCGCAGGCAGCGCTCCAGCGGCTCGCGGCTCTGGGCGGCAGCACGCCGGCCGCCTGGTGGTTCACCATTCTCACGCTGGGCCCCGTGCTCGGGTCGTTCATCACCGAACCGGCCGCCATGACCATCTGCGCCATGCTGCTCAGCCGGCAGTTCTACGCGATGCAGCCCACGCGCCGCCTGCGGTACGCGACCCTGGGGCTGCTCTTCGTCAACGTCTCGATCGGCGGCACGCTCACCCATTTCGCCGCGCCGCCCGTGCTGATGGTGTCGGGGCCGTGGGAGTGGTCGCTGGCGTTCATGTCCACGCATTTCGGCTGGAAGGCGTGCCTCGCCATCCTGGTCTCGACCACCACATACTTCCTGATCTTCCGCCGCGAGCTCGCCGGTCTGCAGAGCGTCGCCGCGATCACCTCCGTGGACGACGGCGACCGCGAGCAGCCGGCCGTCCCGGCGTGGATAACGGCGGTGCACCTGGCCTTCCTCGCCTTCGTCGTCATGGAGGCGCACGCCCCGCCGCTCTTCATTGGGGCGTTTCTCTTCTTCCTGGGGTTCACGCAGGCCACCTCGCCGTTCCAGTCGGCCATCGATCTGAAGTCGCCCCTGCTGGTCGGCTTCTTCCTGGGCGGGCTGGTGACGCACGGTGGGCTGCAGGGATGGTGGATTGGTCCCGTGCTGGGCGGCCTGACGGAGCGGCCGCTGTTCTGGAGCGCGACGCTCCTGACGGCCTTCAACGACAACGCCCTCATCACGTATCTGTCCACGCTGGTGCCTGACCTGAGCGAAACGTTGAGGTTCTCGGTCGTGGCCGGCGCCGTGACCGGCGGCGGACTCACGGTGATTGCCAACGCGCCCAACCCCGCGGGACAGGCCATCCTCGGCAAGTACTTCCCCAACGGCGTCTCGCCGCTGTGGCTGTTCGCGTCGGCGGTGGTGCCCACCCTGGTGGCCGCGACCTGCTTCATGGTGCTGTGAAGGCTGGCTGCACCATCGTCGCGAAGAACTGCCTGTCGTACGCGCGGGTGCTCGCCCGCTCGTTCCGGCAGCACCACCCTGACGTCCCGTTCTTCGTCCTACTGGCCGACCAGGTGCAGGAACGCTTCGACCCGGCGGCCGAGCCCTTCACACTCGTGCCGCTGGCGGCGCTCGATCTGCCGCGGCTGGAGCGCATCCGCTTCTACCATCCCCAACAGGCGTTCAGCTACGCCTGCACGCCGGCTCTCCTGCGATGGCTGCTCGGGCAGGGCATCGACCGCGTGATTTATTTCAAGCAGGAAACGCTGATCCTCGACGAGGTATCGCCGATCTTCGATCGACTGGCGGAGTCACCGGTCGTGCTGACACCGCACCTGGTGGCGCCGCTGGGCGGGGCCGCCGCGGCCGAGCGCGAGATCAACATCCTGCAATCGGGCGTCTTCAACGTCGGCGTCCTGGGTGTGGCCGCGCACCCCACCTCCCATCGGTGGCTGTCGTGGTGGCAGGACCGGCTCTCCACCGAATGCCGGCGGGACGTCGAGGCGGGCCTGCACTTCGAGCAGCGGTGGCTGGATCTGGCGCCGGGGTTCTTCGATGGCATCCACGTGCTGCGCGATGCGGCCTTCAACGTGGGGCACTGGAGCCTGCCGGAACGGCAGATCGGCCTCGACCCGGACGGACGCGTTCGCGTGGACGGCCGCCCGTGCCGGGTCTTCCGCTTCAGCGGCTACAACCCGGACGAACCGGACCAGCTTACCGGCTACAACCAGCGCCTGCCCTGGGACGCACTCGGAGCGGTGCGCCTCGTCGTCGACCAGTTCAGGGAGGCCCTCGAGCGCGAGGGTTATCGCGAGACGCGGACGTGGCCCTACGCGTTCGGCGTCTTCGACAATGGCGTCTCCATTCCCGATCTGGCGCGGCGACTCTATCTGGATCTGGGCGAGGAGGCCGACCGATTCGGAGATCCGTTCCGCACGGCGCCCCCCCAGAGCTACTGGCACTGGCTGCACGCGCTGGTTCCGCGCACCGGACTCACCCGCTTCTGGCACGCCATCTACGAGACCCGAGCCGATCTCCAGCAGGCGTACCCCGACCTCGACGGTCCGGGGTCTGCGGCGTTCATGCAGTGGGCACGTCAGTACGGGCTGGCCGAACACGAAGTGCCGGCCCAGATGCTGCCCTCGGGGACGCCATGACGGGCCGCGTAGGTCGTGTGGCGATCTGCACGGCGATCACGAAGAGCTTCGTCAGCCACGCGCGCGTGCTGGCCCGGTCGCTCGGGGCCGTCCATCCGGACATCCCGGTGTTTGCCCTGGTCACGGAACGCGCCGACGCCCTGGAGGGCTGGCACGAACGCGACTTCGAGTCGATTCCCATCGAACGCGTCGACCTGCCCGATCTGATGCGTCAGGCCTTCATCAACCCGGCCAAGGAACTGACAGTGCTGGCCAAGCCGCTGGTGATGCGCCACCTGCTGCACCTCGGCGTCGAAACCGTGCTGTTTCTCGACGCCGACGTCCTGGTGCTGCACGATCTGACGCCCTTGATCGCCACCAGTGCGGCCCACGCCATCACGCTCGCGCCGCATCTGCTCGAGCCAGCCACCCTCGATCCGGTCGCGCGCGAGCTGGCCATCGCGCTGGCGGGCACCTTCAATGGCGGGTTCATCGGTGTGTCGGCCCGGCCCGAGGCCTTCCGCTTTCTCGACTGGTTGATTGAGCGGCTCCGTTCTCACAACCGTCTCGATCCGCGCGCGGGCCTGCATCACGACCAGCGTTGGCTCAACCTGGTGCCCGGCTTTTTCGACGAGGTGGCCATCGTCCGGGATCCGGGGTGCAATGTGGCCTACTGGAATCTGCCGGAGC
>JADZBZ010000012.1 GCA_020851835.1 Acidobacteriota bacterium | reverse complement strand
CCCGTACCGGGCGGACGATGAAGTAGCTCCCCATCAAGAGCGCGAAGTACACGAACGCGATGACGACGGCCTTGACCTCCTCGGGCTCCACCTTGGCGACGCTCTTCAGCAGACGGGCGAGCGGAGACACCTCGGTGGGGGTCATGGTATTCCTGCGGTGAACATGGGCCGGCGGCAGAGGCAGACGCACTCTTATAGCACCTCCGCGGCCGGCCGGCGATGGCAGCCCGAGCGTCTGGAATCAGGCGAGATCGAATCGATCGAGGTTCATCACCTTGTCCCACGCGGCCACGAAGTCGCGCACGAACTTCTCCCTCGCATCGTCGCAGGCGTAGACTTCCGCGAGCGCGCGGAGCTCGGAGTTCGAACCGAAGAGCAGGTCCACGCGGCTGGCCGTCCACCTGGGCGCGCCTCCCTTGCGGTCACGTCCCTCGAAGGCCTCCGCAGCGGCCGACAGGGGCGTCCACGCCGTGTCCGCATCGAGCACGTTCCGGAAGAACTCGTTCGTGAGCGCGTCGCGCCTGGTCGTGAAGACGCCGAGCGGCGACTGCTGGTGGTTCGCATTGAGCGCCCGGAGGCCGCCGACCAGCGTCGTCATCTCGGGCGCGCTCAGCGTCAGCATCTGCGCGCGTTCGAGCAGCAGCACTTCGGCCGGCTGCGTGTGGCCCGTCGCAAGGTAGTTGCGGAACCCATCGGCGGTCGGCTCGAGCACCGCCAGCGCCTCGACGTCGGTCTGCTCCGGCGATGCGTCCGTGCGCCCAGGCGTGAACGGCACCCGCACGTCGTGGCCGCCGCTCCTGGCCGCCTGCTCGACGGCCGCGCAGCCGCCGAGGACGATGAGATCGGCCAGCGACACCTGCTTCTTGCCTCCGACCTGGGCGTCGTTGAACTGCTTCTGGATCCCTTCCAACGTCTTCAGGACCTTCGCCAGCTCGGGCGGATTGTTGACCGCCCAGTCCTTCTGCGGCGCAAGGCGGATGCGCGCGCCGTTGGCGCCGCCGCGCTTGTCGGTGCCGCGAAACGACGCAGCCGACGCCCACGCGGTGGAGACCAGCTGCGGGATGGAGAGCCCAGAGGCGAGAAGCTTCGCCTTGAGGGCGGCGATGTCGGTCTCGGCGATTAACTCGTGGGCCACCGGCGGAACGGGATCCTGCCACAACTGCGGCTCGGGCGGCACGAGCGGACCGAGATAGCGCGTGATCGGTCCCATGTCGCGATGCGTCAGCTTGAACCAGGCTTTGGCAAAGGCTTCGGCGAACTCCTGCGGGTTCTCGTAGAAGCGTCGCGAGATTGGCCCATAGATCGGATCCATTCGCAGCGCGAGGTCCGTCGTCAGCATGATCGGGGCGTGCCGCTTCGACGGGTCGTGGGCATCCGGCACCGCGCTTGCCGCGGCGGGATCGGTCGGCACCCACTGCCACGCACCGGCCGGGCTCTTGGTCAGGTCCCACTCGTAGCGGAACAGCGTCTCGAAGAAGCTGTTGTCCCACGTCACCGGGGTCGGGGTCCAGGCACCCTCCAGCCCGCTGCCGATGGTGTCGCCACCCTTGCCGCTGAGGTAGGTGCTCATCCAGCCGAGGCCCTGTGCTTCGAGAGGGGCCGACTCGGGCTCGGGACCGACATGGCTCGCAGCGCCGGCACCGTGGGTCTTGCCGAACGTGTGCCCGCCGGCGATGAGCGCCACCGTCTCCTCGTCGTTCATCGCCATGCGACGAAACGTCTCGCGGATGTCTTTGGCGGCGGCCAGCGCGCTCGGGACGCCGTTGGGCCCTTCCGGGTTGACGTAGATGAGGCCCATCTGCACGGCGGCGAGAGGATTGGCGAGTTGCCGGTCGCCGCTGTAGCGCTTGTCATCGAGCCATGTGTCCTCGGTGCCCCAGTTGATCCGCTCGGGTTCCCAGACGTCCTCGCGCCCGCCACCGAAGCCGAAGGTCTTGCACCCCATCGACTCCAGCGCGCAGTTGCCAGCGAACACCATCAGGTCGGCCCACGAGATCTTCCGGCCGTACTTCTGCTTGACCGGCCAGAGCAGCCGCCGCGCCTTGTCGAGGTTCACGTTGTCGGGCCAACTGTTGAGCGGCGCGAAGCGCTGCTGGCCAGACCCGGCGCCGCCGCGCCCGTCGTGGATGCGGTAGGTGCCCGCGCCGTGCCAGGCCATCCGGATGAAGAGCGGCCCGTAGTGACCGTAGTCGGCCGGCCACCAATCCTGCGACGTCGTCATCACCTGCTCGATGTCCTTCTTCAGGGCATCGAGATCGAGGGTCTTGAACTCCGCGGCGTAGTCGAACGACTCGCCCATCGGGTTGCCGGCCGGCGGGTGCTGGTGGAGCACGCTCAGGTCCAAGCGGTTCGGCCACCAGTCCCGGTTCGACGGACCGCTGGGTACCTTGCTCGAAACCGGGCACTTCGATTCACTGTCCATGTATGACCTCTACTGTGGCGTGGTTGCAGGTGGTAGTCAGGAACCGGGGGGCGCCGCGGTCTTCGGCGAGCGCCGGCGGGGCGGCGGATCGGCGTGCGAGGCCGCCCGATCCTTCGCGATGCAATCCGGACACCGCCCCCAGTACGCGACCTCGGCCTCGTCTATTTCATAGCCCTGGTCGTCGGCCGCCGCCAGACAGGGCGCGGAGCCAACCGCGCAGTCGACGTCCACCACGCGGCCGCAAACACGGCAAATCAAGTGGTGGTGGTTGTCGCCGACCCGATCCTCGAACCGGGCCGGAGACCCGGCGGGCTGGATGCGCCGGATGAGGCCTTCGGACACCAGAAGACCCAGGGCGTCGTACACCGACTGGAGCGAGATGGCCCCGATCTCGGCGCGGACGAGCTCGGCCACGGCGTCGGCCGTGCTGTG
>JADZBZ010000011.1 GCA_020851835.1 Acidobacteriota bacterium | reverse complement strand
GCTGCACGGCACGGAACACGTCGGGCAGCGTCCGTCGGTTGTCGAGCGCGGTGAGGGGATCGCGGTCGGCGAGGCGGCGCAGGTTGTCCTGCGCCAGCAGCAGGAACCGGTTGGTCGCCACGAGCTCGCGCTGCGCGCGCTCCGATACCGAGAGCACGCAGCCGAGCGCCAGGAACCACTCGATGCCCGCATCGAACGACGAGCTGGCCGAGAGCAACCAGCGCGCCTGGTCGCGGAGTCCCGACTGAAACAGGCCGGAGCCGTCGATGTCGATCCAGTAGGCCGCCGCCTCCAGCAGCGACAGGCCGCCACGCAGGATCAGTCCGCTGGTCAGCCACGCGATGCGGCGCCATTCGCGGCCCCGAGCGAGGGCGGCGCCCAGGAGCAGAACGCCCATGACGAGGTGCTGGACGACACCGAGGGCTGAGACCGAGGGGATCAGCAAACCGCCCACCAGCCCATAGGTGAGCACCGTTGTCACGACGGTCTTCTGCGAGAGCAGCACCGTGCCGGGGTGGGCCACCGCCCACACGCCCTCCAGCAGCCAGAGCACGAACGCCAGCTTGAGGGCGGCGTACGCGCTCACCGCCGGGCCGAACATGGCCGGTTGCGCGAACCAGTAGAAGACGGTCACCGAGAGCGCCGCGGCATTGGCTCCCCAGGCCATCACCCACCACTTCACTTCCGCCCGGCTCGACGATCGAGCAAGCGCGACGAAGAAGGCCGCCACCATCAGCAGCGACGTCAACTGAACCGCGGTACTCCAACGCCAGAGGAGAAGATCCATGGTGCGCGGCTGGGTGTCAGTCTTGTACGAGCGGGGCGGCCGTCAGCCTCTGCCGGGCCATCCCGACGCCGGGTTGGCGAACACGAGCCGTCCTGCCACGAAGGTGGCGGCGACGCCACCCGTGAACGACCATCCATGATATGGCGTGTTCTTCGACTTGCTGCGGAGCGCGGCGCGGTCGATCGTCACCGGCAGGGTGGGCGCCAGCACGGTGATGTCGGCCACCGCGCCAGGCGCGAGCGATCCGCCCGGCACGTTGAGCACGCGCGCCGGGTTCACCGACATCAGCTCCACGAGCCGCGGGAGGCGGATCAGCCCCGGCCGGACCAGCCGGTCCAGGGCGATGGACACGGCGGTCTCGAGCCCGACGATGCCAAATGGCGCGCGATCGAACTCGACGTTCTTTTCGTCGTAGTGGTGGGGCGCGTGGTCGGTGGCAATCACGTCGACGCTGCCGTCCACGATGCCGGCGAGCATCGCGTCGCGGTCTCGCGCCTCGCGCAGCGGCGGGTTCATCTTCGCATTCGTGTCGTAGGGCACCGGCGCCGCCAGCAGGTCGTCGGTGAGCGTGAAGTGGTGAGGGCATACCTCGGCGGTAACCCGGACACCGCGGCTCTTGCCCTGCCGCACGGCCTCGAGCGTCGTCCAGGCGCTCATGTGGGCGATGTGCACGTGCCCCCCGGTCATCTCCGCGAGCAGGATGTCTCGGCCGGCCGTGATGGCCTCGGCAACACCGGGGATGCCGCGCAGTCCGAGCGACGCGGCCACCGGGCCTTCGTGCGCCACGCCCTCACCCTTGAGCGACTGGTCCTCGCAGTGCTCGATGACCGGCATGCCGAACATGCTCGTGTACTCCAACGCGCGCCGGGCCAGCAGCGCCGTCGCGATGGGCAGCCCGTCGTCGGTGACCGCGACGCAGCCGGCCTCGTGCAGTTCGGCGATGTCGGCCAGTTCCTCGCCCTTCTGCCCGCGCGAGACGGCGCCGATGGGGTAGACGCGCGCGAGGTTGGCTTCGCGAGCCTTCTGCAGGATGAGCTGGGTCACGCTCGCGTTGTCGTTCACGGGCCTGGTGTTGGGCATGCAGGCGACAGCCGTGAAGCCGCCCGTCACGGCCGACAGCACGCCGGTCGCCACCGTCTCCTTGTGTTCCTGGCCGGGCTCGCGGAGGTGCACGTGCATGTCGATGAAGCCGGGGCACAGCACGAGGCCCGGCGGCAGGTCGAGCACTTCGCCTCCATCGGCCAGATCGACGGGCAGCTCGCGACCTATCTGGGCGATGCGCTCGCCATCGATCAGCACGTCGTACTGACCGTCGACGAGGTTGGCGGGGTCGACGACCCGCGCGCCTCTAAGCAACCGTTTCATCGTCCGCTCCACCAGCCAGCAGGTACAGCACCGCCATGCGGACCGCCACGCCGTTGGCCACCTGATCGAGAATCACTGAATACGGCCCGTCGACTACCTCCGAGGCGATCTCGACGCCGCGATTGATGGGGCCCGGGTGCATGATGATGACGTCGGGCTTCGCGCGGGCCACGCGCTCCTGGGTCATGCCGAAGGTCCGGAAATACTCGCGCAGCGAGGGGAAGTAGCCGCCCTGCATTCGCTCCAGCTGCATGCGCAGCATCATCACGACGTCCGCGCCCTCGACCGCCTCGTCCACCTTCGTCGTGACCCGCACGCCCAGGTTGCGAAGGCCCGGCGGGATGAGCGTGGCGGGACCGCAGACCCAGGGCTCGGCGCCGAGCTTACTGAGCAGCAGCAGGTTCGATCGCAGCACGCGGCTGTGCAGCAGGTCGCCGACGATGGCCACCTTGAGACCGCCGATGCGGCCCTTCCGCTCGCGGATGGTGAAGGCGTCGAGCAGGGCCTGTGTCGGGTGTTCGTGCATGCCATCGCCGGCATTGATGATGGCGGCCTTGCAGATGCGCGACAGCAGGTGGCAGGCGCCAGACGAGACGTGCCGCAGTACGATCATGCTCGGCGCCATCGCCTCGATGTTGAGCGCGGTATCCACCAGGGTCTCGCCCTTGACCACGCTCGACGTGCCGATGGCAACGTTCAGCGTATCCGCGCTGAGACGCTTCTCGGCAATCTCGAACGACGTGCGCGTCCGCGTGCTGGGCTCGAAGAACAGGTTGACGACCGTGCGGCCGCGCAGCGTCGGCACCTTCTTGATGGCGCGCCTGCCCACTTCCTTCATCGCCTCGGCCGTGTCGAGCACGAGCACGATTTCCTCCGGACTGAGGTCGGCGATGCCGAGCAGGTTCTTCTGGCTGAGGGCCGTGGCGGCGGTGGCATCCATCGTCTACTCCCCGACCTCGACGACCACTTCGTCCACGCCGTCGAGCTCCTGCAGGCGCACCTGCACGCTTTCCCTGCGCGCGGTCGGTACGTTCTTGCCGACGTAATCGGCCTTGATGGGCAACTCGCGGTGTCCGCGGTCCACCAGCACGACGAGCTGAATCGCCTTCGGCCGCCCGAAATCGATGAGCGCGTCGAGCGCCGCCCTCGTCGTGCGACCGGTGTACAGCACGTCGTCCACCAGGACGATGGTGCGATCGTCGATGGAGAAGGGGATCTCGGTCTTGCGGACCAGCGGCTGCGGCCCGACGGCGGCGCGCATCAGGTCGTCGCGGTAGAGCGTGATGTCGAGCGCGCCGGTCGGGACCTCCTCGCCCGCGACGCCGGCCAGTAGCGACGCGATGCGCCGGGCCAGGGGCACGCCGCGCGAGCGGACGCCGACCAGGCCAAGGCCGGCCACGCCGTGATTGCGTTCGATGATTTCGTGGGTGATGCGCGTGATGGCGCGGGAGATACGGTCCGCATCCATGACTACCGGCATGGCGGGACCTTCCGAGTGACGTCGATCATGTGTTCCTCTCTTTGCGAACTCGCTGGTTCGCGCTTAAAGAGGGGTGCAGTGTAGCACGTTGCCCAGTGCCGGGTGTGGTGAAGGAACGCGCCGGATTCCGGCGCCCGGACCGGCACCCGATCTCTCGATCACCGCCCATAACTCGGTATGTAGGTTACCGGCCGCTCCGCCGTGAACGCGCTCCGAAACAGCTCCGTGCGGGCGAAGCCTTCCATGTCGCGGCCCACCGGAAGGCCGAAGAAGTAGAGGATGGTCGGGGCCACGTCCACCACCGAGGCGCGGGGCGGCCGGCCCGGCTGCACCGGCGCCCCGAAAGCCAGCAGGAACCCGTCCGGCGCCCGCTCGTGCGTACCGCTGATGGCCGGGTTGCCCACGAGCCGCTCGAGCACGCGCTTCCCCGGACTGAGCGGCTCCATGCCGAACGCCGACACCACCAGCAGCAGGTCGTCTGGTCCGAGCGCGTCGATCATGCGGCCGACGTGCTCGTCGAGAAAGCCGTAGTACTGCTCGAGAACCCGCCCGTAGCGGCGGCGCTCCTGATCGGACACGTCGCCGAACGCGGAGGGCGAAGCGAAGCGGAGGAAGTAGTGGCCCACCGCGTCCACGCCGGGAAACCGAACGGCCCCGAACCGGGCCGGCAGGCCGGCAAAGGCATCGAGCAGCGCCGCGTGGACGCGATCGGCGACGACCGGGTCCGGGTCGCTCGCCATGTCGTAGTCGCCGGCCGGCGGTCCACCCATCACCGATACCAGCGCCACCGGGTCCGGCTCGGGCACGTTCGTCAGGCTGGCCCGCGCGGCCTCGAGCATCGACGGTGGCCACACGGCCGCGATACCCTCGAGGTCCAGTTCGGCGCCCGAAAGCCGGTGGAAGATGTCGCTCACCAGGTAGCCCCGCACCGGCGACACGGGCTGCGTGAGCGGCCATCCGATGACGCCGACCGTCACGCCCTGGTCGCTCAGGATGCTCCACAGGGGGCGAGCGTCGAGGTCCGAGGCGGTGTGCGGCTGCTCCCACAGGAACCCGAAGCGCACCAGGGCCTGCGCGAAGCAGTAGTCGGGCAGCAGCGAGATGGCCGGCGTCACGCCCAGGGCTCGATACGAGGCCGACGAGCGGACGCCATTGTGCATGGGCGTCCGTCCGGTGGCCACCGCGCTCCAGACCGTCTCGGCCTGCGTGGGCCTCAGCGTCGCCAGGTGCATGACCGACCCGCCGTCGAAGATCCGCCCGAAGTTGGGAAGCCGCCCCTCGGCTACGGCGGGGGCGATGACGTCGAGCGACGCACCGTCGAGCAGCATCATGAACACGCGGCCGCCGGCCGAGCCCGGCGCGGGTTCGCGCAGGGCGACCGATTCGAGTCGGGGCGGCAGGAGGGCCGCCCGCGCCGGCCCGCGCAACACCGTCGACATCACCACCGACATCAGCGCGGTCAGCACGAGAATCGTGGCGCTCGACCGCCCGCCGCGACGGCCGAGGTGAGCCAGGCCGATCATGAGAAACACCACCGACGCCGCGCTGACGACGATTGCGCCGGCGGCCATGCGCCGGGCGGTCTCGACGTCGAGCACCGGACTGAAGCCCCGCAGGTTCAGCCACATCACCGCTGCGCCGCCCGTGGCCGCGATCGTCAACAGCCACGACAGCAGCCGGACGCTCACCCACCCGGGCGACAGGACCTCGACAGCGAGAATCTGCCGGAATACGATGAGCGCGTAGAAGGCCACCGTGAGGTTGATGCCGTAGGCGGCGCCGAGGGTGAGAGCGAGCGGCACGATGGTGCCGGGATCGATCGGATAGAGCGGGTTGAGCTGCAGCACCAGTACGGTGAGGTAGCCCGCGGCCAGCCCGCCCGCGATCACCGAGTTGGAGAGCATCCGCAGATACCGCACGACGCGATCGTATAGGAACATCGACGGCTATACTGATCCGATGCCGCCCATCGACGTGGACGCCACCGTAATCGCCAACCGGCGCCTGTCGCGCGACTACAACGTCCTCACGCTGTCGGCGGCCGCGGTGGGGGCCCGTACCCGGCCCGGCCAGTTCGTCATGGTGCGCCCGGCCCGGATGACCGACACCCTCCTGCGGCGGCCCTTCTCGGTGTTCGAGATCCTGCGCGACGCCAACGGCGCCCCCACCGCCATCACCCTGCTCAATAAGCGCGCGGGCCGGACGACGAACCGACTCTACGAGGCCGAACCCGGCGAGCGGATGGCCTGTCTCGGCCCACTCGGCAAGCCCTACACACCGGTGGCGGCGCCGCAGGAGGCCTGGATGGTGGCCGGTGGCGTCGGTCTCGCGCCGTTTGCCACGCTGGCCGAATCGCTGGCCTCGCAAGGGACGCGGGCGAGGCTCTTCTACGGTGCGCGTTCGGATCAGGAGCTGTTCTATCTGGACTTATTCGAGCGCCTCGGTGTCACGCTCATCGTCACCACCGAAGACGGCTCGCGCGGCGAGCGGGGCCGCGTCACCGCGCCGCTCGATCGTGCGCTGGGCTCGCGCGCCCCAGGCACCACCATGATCTACGCCTGCGGTCCCGAGCCGATGCTGGCGGCGGTCGCCGGCGTGGCCGAGCGGCACCGGCAGAGGTGCGAGGTGTCGGTGGAGCGGACCATGGGGTGCGGTCTCGGCGGCTGCTACAGCTGCGTCATCAAGGTGCGGGACGGCGCCACGCCACCCCATTTCGTGCGGTCGTGCATCTCCGGCCCGGTGTTCAACGGCGCCGAGATCGTGTGGGACTGATGGCTCGAGACCTGTCCGTCCGAATCGGAACGCTCGCCCTCCCCAATCCGCTCATCGCGGCCAGCGGCTGCTTCGGCTACGGTCTCGAGTACGAGGAGGTCGCGGACCTGTCGGCGCTGGGCGGTGTCTGCGTCAAGGGCCTCTTCATGACCGAGCGCGAGGGCCATCCTCCACCGCGTATCGTCGAGACGCCGTCGGGCATGATCAACGCCATCGGCCTGCAAGGCATCGGCGTGCACCGGTTCGTCGAGGAGAAGCTGCCGCGGCTCCGCGAGCGCGGCGCCCGGGTGTTCGTGAACGTGTGCGGCTCGACCATCGACGAGTACGTCGAGGTGAGCCGCGTGCTGACCGAAGCCGAAGGCGTGGCGGCCATCGAACTCAACATCTCGTGCCCGAACATCAAGGAAGGCGGCATCCAGTTCGGCTGCAGCCTGATCGGCACCGCGCAGGTCGTGTCGGCGGTCCGCAAGGCGACGCACCTGCCGGTGATTCCCAAGCTCACGCCCAACGTCACCGACGTGGCTTCCTTCGCGCGCGCCGCCGAGGATTCCGGGGCCGATGCGGTGTCGCTGGTCAACACGTTCCTGGCCATGGTCATCGACGTCGAGACGCGCCGGCCAACCCTCACCAATGTGCTCGGCGGCCTCAGCGGCCCGGCGATTCGGCCGATCGCGGTGCGAATGGTGTGGGAGTGCGCCAGGGAAGTGAAGATTCCCGTCATCGGGATGGGTGGCATCACCGATGCGCGCGACGCGCTGGAATTCATGCTGGCCGGCGCCACGGCGGTGCAGATTGGCACGGCCAACTTCGTCGATCCGTTCGTCTGGACCAAGGTGCTGGCGGGTCTGGACGACTACATGGCGCGGCACGAGATCGAGCATCTGTCCGACATCATCGGGGCTTTCGACCCAACCCCGCCCACCCCGGTGCATGCGTGAACCGGATTCTGGTGGCCCTCGACGTCGACTCCCGCGCGAAGGCGCTGGCGCTTGCCGATACGCTGCGCGGCGCGGTCGGTGGGTACAAGATCGGCAAGCAACTCTTCACGGCCGAAGGTCCCGAGATGGTCCGCGCGCTGGCCGGGCGAGGCGACCGCGTCTTCCTCGACCTGAAGTTCCACGACATCCCCAATACGGTGGCCGGCGCGGTGAAAGCGGCCGTGGCCACGGGCGCCTGGATGGTCAACGTGCACGCGTCGGGCGGGTCGGCGATGATGCGCGCCGCCGCGCAGGCGGCGCGGGAGGCCACCGAGTCGACCGGACGGGCGCGTCCGCTGGTGGTTGGGGTCACCGTGCTCACCAGCATGGATGCTGCGGCGCTCGCCGAAGTCGGCACGACGCGTCCGGTGATCGAGCAGGTGGTGCACCTGGCGACGCTCGCCAGGGCGGCCGGCCTCGACGGCGTCGTCGCGTCACCGCAGGAGATTGCGGCCATCCGCGCGGC
>JADZBZ010000010.1 GCA_020851835.1 Acidobacteriota bacterium | reverse complement strand
GGCCGACCAGGCCGCGCCGACCTGGGCCGTCGTGCTCGATCTGCCGCTGTCGCAGGCCGTGGAGGAGCGCATCACCGAGGAAACCGGCATCCGCCTCGGCGAGGTGACGGCGTTGCCCTTCGGCGCCAGGCAGTCGACGCTTCCCGCTGCGGGTCGCCCCATCGAAGACGTCGCCCCCGATCCACTCGGCACCGAGCAGACCTTCTCGCTCACGACCCAGCGCTGGGTGGCGTTTCTCGACTACGTCGACTGGCCCAGCGGACAGCAGTCGAGTGTAACGCTGGCCATGCGGATCAACGCCTGGGCGATCTACGAGCGGCTGTCGGCGGCCTCGGCGAGCGTCGGGGAGATGAATTTCGGACAGCTCCTCCTGGGCGTCCTCGCGCTGGTCGGTGGGCTGTTCCTCGTCATCCAGTTCGTGGCCCTGGTAATCGGACTGCTGCTGGCGCGCCAGATCACGGGCGCGGTGCACGATCTGTTCACGGGTACGCAACACCTGAGGAATCGCGACTTCGCGTACACCATTCCCGTGCGCGCGCGCGACCAACTGGGCGAGCTGGCCGATTCGTTCAATGCCATGACGCTCGAAGTGCGGACGCTGCTCTCGGAGGTCTCGGAGAAAGGCCGCCTCGAGCAGGAGATGCACGCCGCGCGTGAGATTCAGCAGAAGCTGCTGCCTCCGGCTCCCCGTGACATCCCGGGCCTGTCGCTGGCGGCGTTCTGCGAACCGGCGCGTGAAGTGGCGGGCGACTATTACGACTTCCTGCCCATCACCGACACGATGCTCGGGGTGCTCATCGCCGACGTGTCGGGCAAGGGCCTCGCCGCGGGCCTCTACATGGTGCAGCTGAAGGTGATCGTCCAGTCGCTCGCACGGCTGCACCACGAGCCGCGCGAGTTCCTGATCGCGGTCAACAAGGTGGTCGCGCAGAACCTCGATGCGGCCAGCTTCATCACCATGACCTACGGCGTGGTGGACCTGGAACGCCGCGAGATGACCTTCGTGCGGGCGGGCCATTGCCCGCTGCTGGTCGTGCCCGGTCGCGAGCCCGCCGGCCTGCGCCGGGCGAGCCTGCTGGCGCCCGACGGGCTGGTCGTGGGCCTGCAGATCGACGAGGGCGAGATGTTCGAGTCGCTGCTCGAGGAGCGCACGCTGGCGCTCGGGGCCGGTGACCTCGTCGTTCTCTTCACCGATGGCATCAGCGAGACGATGAACGAACGCTTCGAGTGCTTCGGCGAGGCGCGGCTCGCGAAGGTCATCGAGCAGTACGCGCACCTGCCGTTCGACCAACTCCGCTCCTATATTCTGGCGGAACTGCGCGAGTTCGCCGGTGAGGCCGATCAGCACGACGACATGACGATGATCCTGATGAGGGCCGGGTGAGCGCCCTGGTTGAGATCTTCCGTACCTGGTCCGAGATCGAGGCGACCGTCGTCCAGGCACTGCTCGAAAGCCACGGGCTCCGGGCCGTCCGCACGGCAGGACCGCCGCCCGGCGTGTTCCCGTTCACCGTCAGTACGCTGGGAGAAACGCGCGTATCGGTACCCGACGACGAAGCCGAGGAGGCAATGCGGGTCATCGCGTCGCATCGGGAGCAGGTCGGCGGCGGACTGGTGGTGCCGCTGCCGCAGCAGTTCGCCGCGCTCGAAGCGCGGCTGGGTTACCGCTTTCGCGATCGCGGGCTGCTCGAGCACGCTCTGACGCACAGGTCGAAGGCTCACGAAGACCCGAGCGGCGGCGTCGTGGACAACGAATCACTCGAGTTCCTGGGCGACGCCGTGCTGGGCATGATTGTCGCCGACGCGCTCTATCGCGCGTGGCCCACCTCGTCCGAGGGACAGAAGTCCAAGATCAAGGCGGGTCTGGTGTCGACGATCGGCCTGGCCGAGATGGCCGAGAGCCTCGGACTGGGCGACCACATGATTCTGGGCCGCGGCGAGGAAAAGACCGGCGGCCGGGAGAAGCCGGCGTTGCTGGCCGACACCTGCGAGGCCCTCATCGCGGCGATCTACATCGACGGTGGTCTCGAGGCGGCGCGCGCGTTCATCCTCCGCGAGATCGGGCCGCGACTCGACGCGGCCCGCCAGCCCGGCTTCCGCGGGCGGGATCACAAGTCACGCCTGCAGGAGCGGCTGCAGAGTCTCGGGCGCGGTCTGCCGTCGTACCGGGTGACCTCGGAGAGCGGACCCGAGCACCGGAAGACGTTCACCGTGCAGGTGCTCGTGGAAGAGGCGCTGCTGGCCGAGGCACGCGGGCGGACCAAGAAGGACGCCGAACAGGACGCCGCCCGGCTGGCGCTCGAGACGCTGGGGCCCGACCGCGGATCGTCCTAGGCAGGGGCCGGTACCCGGGCGCCGCCTTTACCCGCCGCACCGACGGCACGCGACGTCCCCGCGGCGCCCGCGCTCAATCGATCTCGATGATGCCCACCGCCCGTCGCTCGGCGGCGACCGGCGCGGTGGCGGGCTCGGTCTCGGGCAGCCGCACCGCGGCGTAGGCCTGCACCTCGTGCGCGACTTCGTCCACCGACGGGGGCACGGGCCGGCAGTGGAGGCGGACCCACAGGCGCATGAGGGGATCCGTGAACGAATAGCGCTTCTGCCGTGAGACGATCAGGTCCACGTCTTCCAGCCACGACAGGTAGTCCTTGGTGGAGCCGGGCGTGCGCAGCAGCCGCAGCGCGATCTCGGTGAGCGTGAGCGGCTCTTCCTCGGCGAGGATTTCGAGGATGGCCTTGAGCGCGCCGTAGCCGCGCGCGCGATGTAGACGCAGCTCGTAGCGGTACGCGCACCAGGCCGTCAGGCCGCCGTCGGAGGTCAGCAGGGCGGTGAGCGCGCTGATCGGATCGCCGCCCCGCGAGCTCATCGCCGCCGACGCATCCCCGAGCGCGCGAACGTAGGCGGCGCGGCCGTCGGTGAGGGCCTGAATGGTGCGGCCGAGGAAGTCGCGATCCTCGATCGGGGTGTCGCCCATCGGTGGCAGCATGGCCGACACCTCGGACGGCGAGAGCGCCGGCAGATGAATCACCTCGAACCGCGCGCCGGCCTCGCGGAGCAGCCGATGGGCTCGCGCGACGTAGCGGCTGGTCAGCACGAAGCGGTTCGGGCTGGCGGCCAGCGCGTCGATCGTCTCGCGGAGCACGTGTCGCAGGCCGGGGAAGCTCTCGAAGGTGCGCAGCTCGAGGACTTCGTCGAGCAGGAACGTCGCCGGCCGTTCGCCGGCGGGACGCGTGAGCAGACGCAGCGTGCGATCGAAGGCCTCGCGCGCCGACGCGGGCTCGGGCTGCGGCGGCGCCGGTCGGAACGGCACGACGGCCGCGACCGCGCGCTGGAACCGCTCAGGCGTGCTCGCCGACCGCTCGATGTCGAGGTACTGGCAGCTAGGGCGGCCCAGCCGGTCGGAGAGGGCGTGCAGCAGCGTCGTACGGCCGGAACCGCAGCCGCCGAGCACCACCGCGATGCGCCCCGGGTTGCCGTTCAGGGCCGAAAGCACGCGCCGCTCGAGTCCGTCGTGGGGGGGCATCATCGATCCGTGTGCTCCAGCATCGGCATTATGACTCCTTGCGCCCGTGCGGTGTGAATGGCTTCCGGGTACCCGGCGTCGGCGTGGCGGACGACGCCGAGGCCCGGGTCGCAGGTGAGCACGCGCTGCAGTTTCTCGTCCGCGTCGGCCGACCCGTCGGCGACGATGACCATGCCCGCGTGAATCGAGTAGCCGATTCCCGTGCCGCCGCCGTGGTGCACCGACACCCACGTGGCGCCCGCCGAGGCGTTGAGCAGGGCATTCAGGATGGGCCAGTCGGCGATGGCGTCGCTGCCGTCGCGCATGCCTTCGGTCTCGCGGTTGGGCGAGGCCACCGACCCGGCATCGAGGTGGTCACGCCCGATGACGATGGGCGCCGACACCTGACCGGTGCGCACCAGTTCGTTGATCTTCAGGCCGAAGCGCGCCCGCTCACCGTACCCGAGCCAGAAGATGCGTGCGGGCAGCCCCTGGAAGGCCACGCGGTCGCCCGCGAGCCGTATCCACCGGCACTGCGTCTCGTCGTCGGCGAACATCTCGAGGGCGGCGCGATCGGTGACGCGGATGTCCTCGGGATCTCCTGACAGCGCGGCCCAGCGGAACGGGCCCTTGCCCTCGCAGAAGAGCGGCCGGATGAACTCGGGGACGAACCCCGGAATCTCGAACGCATCGCTGACGCCGGCCTTCACCGCCTGCGCGCGGATGTTGTTGCCGTAATCGAACACCACGGCGCCGCGCTGCTGCAGGGCGCGCATGGCGGCGACGTGCCGTCCCATCGCGGCGATGCTCTGACGCTGGTAGCCGTCCGGATCCGACGCGCGCAGCGCGGCTGCCTCGGCGAGCGTGAGCCCGTTGGGCACGTAGCCGACGAGCGGATCGTGAGCCGATGTCTGGTCGGTGACCACGTCCGGCGTCTCGCCGCGGCGCACCAGTTCGGGCAGCACGTCGGCGGCGTTGGCGACCAAGCCAATCGAGCGCGCCTCGCGCGCGGCGACCGCGCGGCGCGCGCGGCCGAGCGCGTCGTCGAGATTGTCGGTGGCCTCGTCGAGGTAGCGACCCTTCAGGCGGCGCTCGACGCGTGACGGATCGACCTCGACCACCAGCGCGACGCCCTCGTTCATGGTGACGGCCAGCGGCTGGGCGCCGCCCATCCCGCCCAGTCCGGCCGTGACGGTGAGCCGTCCGGCGAGGCTGCCGCCGAAGTGGCGGCGCGCCAGGGCGGCCAGCGTTTCGTAGGTGCCCTGGAGAATGCCCTGCGTGCCGATGTAGATCCAGCTACCCGCCGTCATCTGGCCGTACATCGTCAGGCCGCGATCCTCGAGATCCCGGAACGTGTCCCACGTGGCCCACTTCGGCACGAGGTTGGCGTTGGCGATTAGTACGCGCGGCGCGTGTGGCGAGGTGCGAAAGACGCCGACCGGTTTGCCCGACTGCACGAGCAGCGTTTCGTCGCCGGCCAGGGTGCGGAGCGCCGCGACGATGGCGTCGAAGGCTGCCCACGAGCGAGCGGCCCGTCCCGTTCCGCCGTAGACCACCAGATCCTCGGGACGCTCGGCCACCTCGGGATCCAGGTTGTTCATCAGCATCCGCAGAGCGGCTTCTTGGGGCCAGCCCTGGCACGTGAGCGACGTGCCGCGAGGAGCGCGGATGGAACGAGCGGCCGTGGTCATGTGCGAGCGGCGATGGGGGCGGGTCCGTGACGCGAAGATAAGAAACTAAGCACCGTGACGCGTCTTGTCAAACTGAAAATGCGGATCGAAATCAGTTGACAACAATGCCGGTGGCGTATTCGATGGCGCCTGCGGCGATGAGCCGCGTCACGGCATCGATATCGGGAGCCGGCGGCCGATCGTCCAGCAGCGTGGGCACCACGGTGCGGACCGCGCCGTGCGCGGCCATCAGGGCGGCGGAGCTCGACAGCGGCGCGCGCAGGTCGATGGCCTGGCAGGCGCACAGCACCTCCACGGCCAGAACCTGGCGCGCGAGTTGCTGCGCCCGCTCGGCCTTGAGGGCCGCGCCCATGCTCATGCTGACGTGGTCCTCCTTGTTGGCGGAGGTAGGGATCGTGTCGGCCGACGCAGGATGGCACAGCGTCTTGAGCTCCGAGGTGAGTGCCGCTGCCGTCACCTGGGCCAGCATCAGACCCGACTGCAGACCGCCGTTCCGCGTGAGGAAGGCGGGCAGCCCGCTCAGCGCCGGATTGACCAGCCGCTCCGATCGACGCTCGCTGATCGTCGCCAGTTGCGTCACCGCCAGCGGCAGCATGTCGGCGGCCAGGGCCACCGGCGCCCCGTGGAAGTTGCCGCCCGACACGATCTCGGCCGTATCGGCGAACACCATCGGGTTGTCGGTGGCGGCGTTCATCTCGACGCCGACCACGTGCCGGACAAACGCCAGAGCCTCGCGGGCGGCGCCGTGTACCTGCGGAACGCACCGCTCCGAATAGGCGTCCTGGACGCGCCCGCAGCCGGCGTGCGACGCGTTGAGCGGGCTGCCTTCGATGAGGCGCCAGAGGTTGTCGGCCGAGGCGGCCTGCCCCGCGAAGGGCCGCGCGGCGTGGATGCGCGGGTCGAACGGTCGCCGCGATCCGAGCAGGGCGTCCACGCTGAGCGCCGCCACGACGTCGGCGGCGCGCGCCAGCCGCTCGGCGCCGGCCAGCGCCAGCGCGAGCACCGCCGTCGACGCCTGTGTGCCGTTGATGAGGGCAAGCCCTTCCTTGGGACCAAGGGTGACCGGAGCGAGCCCCGCCGCAGCCAGCGCGCGTCGGCCCGGGTCCACGCGTTGCCCGTCCCAGGTCTGGCCCTCGCCGATCAGCGCCAGCGCGAGGTGGGCGAGCGGCGCGAGGTCGCCGCTCGCGCCGACCGATCCACGGCTCGGCACCAGCGGATGGATGCCGTGGTTGAGGAGCGCGAGCAGGGCCTCGAGCGTCGAGACGCGGATGCCGGAGTAGCCCTTCGCCAGCACGTTGGCGCGCAGCGTCATCATGGCACGCACGGCGCGCGGCGGCAGGGGCTCGTCCACGCCCGCGGCGTGGCTCCGCACGAGGTTCACCTGCAGCGCCGCCAGATCGTCGGCGGCGATGCGCGTCTCGGCGAAGCTGCCGAAGCCGGTGTTGACGCCGTAGACGGCGGCGTCACCGTCGGCCGCCGCGTCGACCACGGCCCGCGCCGCCGCCACGCGGTCGCGTGCCGACCTCGCCAGCCCCACCTCGGCCCGTCCGTCGGCGACCGCGAGCAGCCGGTCTAGCGTGAGCGTGGAGCCGTCGAGGGGAATCATCGGCCCGTAGGATACAGTAATGGGCATGAACATCGCCGTTCTGGGTGCGCAGTGGGGAGACGAAGGCAAGGGCAAGATCGTCGACCTGCTCACGCCGCACTTCGGCATCGTCGCACGCTATCAGGGCGGCCACAACGCGGGCCACACGGTCTACGTGAACGGCAGGAAGTTCGTGCTGCATCTCATCCCGTCGGGCATCCTCCACGAAGGGGTGCGCTGCGTCATCGGCAACGGCGTGGTCGTGGACCCGCAGGCGCTGTTTGCCGAGATCGAGGAGCTGGCGCGGCTGGGCATCGAGGTTGGCGACCGGCTGCTGGTCAGCGAGAAGGCCCACCTCATCCTGCCGTATCACCGCGAACTCGACGTACTGAGCGAAGCGCGCCGCGGCGAGCGCAAGATCGGCACGACGTCCCGCGGCATCGGTCCCGCCTACGAGGACAAGATCGGCCGGCGCGGCATCCGGGTGTGCGATCTGGTGGACACGCGGGCGCTGGCCGACGAGGTGCGCGAGAACGTGAACGCCCGCAACCAGATCATCCGCGACTCGAAGATGGAGTGGCAGACCGTGTACGAGCAACTGCTCGCCCACGGCGCGCGCCTCCGGCCCTGGACGGGCGACGTCTCCCTGGCGCTGCACGACGCGATGCGGCAGGGGCGGCGCATCCTCTTCGAGGGCGCGCAGGGTGCCATGCTCGACATCGATCACGGCACCTACCCCTACGTCACATCGTCGAACGCATCGATCGGCGGCGCGTGTACCGGTCTCGGCATCCCGCCCAGGGCCGTGCACGGCGTGCTCGGCGTTGCCAAGGCGTACACGACCCGCGTCGGTGAGGGGCCGCTGCCGACCGAACTGCTGGGCGATCTCGGCGAGCGGCTGCGCGAAAGCGGGCAGGAATACGGCGCCTCCACGGGACGGCCGCGCCGCTGCGGGTGGTACGACGCGGTGGCGGTGCGCTACGCCGTACGCGTCAACGGCATCGATGCGCTGGCGCTCACCAAGCTCGACGTGCTCGACGGCCTCGAGGCCATCGACATCTGCACGGGGTACCGTGTCGGCGATCGCACGATCGACACGTTTCCCGCGGACCTGAACACCGTGGGCCCCTGCACGCCGGTCTACGAGTCGTGGCCGGGCTGGACGGCGCCGACCAGGGGCGTCTGCCGCTACGACGACCTGCCAGACGAGGCGCGCCGCTACATCGCGCGGCTCGAAGAGGTGAGTGGAGTGCCGGTGGCGGTGATCTCCACCGGATCGGATCGCGCTGAGACCATCATCCGCGACGACAGCATCGCGGCCCGGTGGTTCCCGGCCGCCTCAGTCCACCTCGCCTGACACCGGCGCGCGGTGCCGGTCGGCGAATTCCTGGAGCACGTCGGCCTCGACGCCCGAGATCCGCAGGCCGGCGCGGTAGCGCGGCGGCTGTCCGGGCGGCATTTCGAACGATGCCCACACGACGGCGCCCGCGCACCGCAGGGCGCGTGTGCCCTCGGGCAGCGACAGCCGCACGCGCTGGTTCGGGCGCAGCACGATGCGCGACACCACCTGCGCACCCGCCGTCGACAGATCGATGAGTTCGGCGGGGCTGCCATCCACCGTCACGGCCACACCCTCGATCAGGCGAATGCGCTCCGCGCGCCGCGTGCCGTGGCGATCGAGGACGGGATGCGGCGCCGACGGCAGCGGGTCGATGGCGGCCACCGCGTTCTTCAGGGCCGTCATCCCGTGATCGGGCTTCGGCTCCCGTGGCAGGATGCGAATCTCACAGCCGGTCAGGTCCGGATCGTCCGCGATGCGGCCGATCAGCGCCTCGCCGCGCGTGCTGACCGCGAACTCCTCATCGATGGCCACCACCGGCGGCCGCGCCGTCGCGATGTACTCCACCGCCTCGCGGACCTCGTGCTCCGTGAAGCTCTGGACCTGCTGGTGGGTGTCGAGCTGCGAGCGCAGGCGCGCGAGCACGGGGGCAGGTCCGATGAGAACGATCGCCGACACAACGACAGAGAGTGTACATCAGCCCAAATGGTCTCTTTGCACGCTCGAACCGACGGCGAACGGACGCGTAGAATGAGGCGGTGACTCCCGCACCGGCCGTCCGCTGTCGCGGCCTCGTGAAGCGCTATCCCGATGTCGTCGCCGTCGCGGGGCTCGACCTCGACGTGGGCCGCGGCGAGTGCTTCGGTCTGCTCGGGCCCAATGGCGCGGGCAAGACGACGACAATCGAGATCCTCGAGGGCCTGCTCGATCAGGATGAAGGGGACGTGCGCGTGCTCGGCCTCTCCTGGCATGGCGATCGCGCCGAGCTCCGGCGCCGGCTCGGCGTCCAGCTCCAGGAGACCCAGCTGGCCGACAAGCTCACGGTCGGCGAGACGCTCCGGATCTTCCGCTCCTTCTTCGCCGACGGGCCCACCGTGGACGAACTGCTCGATGTGGTCGAGCTGGGGGCGAAGCGCGCGTCGTGGGTGGGGAAGCTCTCCGGCGGGCAGAAGCAGCGCCTGGCCGTGGCGTGCGCCCTGGCGGGGCGGCCCGAGCTGCTGTTTCTCGACGAACCGACCACGGGGCTCGATCCGCAATCGCGGCGCCAGCTCTGGGACGTGCTGGGGCGCTTCCGCGCCGAGGGGCGTACGATCCTGCTCACGACGCACTACATGGACGAGGCGCACGCGCTCTGCGACCGCGTCGGCATCATGGACAAGGGCACGCTGATCGCGCTTGGCACCCCGCGCGAGCTCGTCGCCTCGATTGGCGCCGAGCACGTGGTGGAGTTCGCCGTGACCGGCGCCGCGCCCGCCTCCGACGCGCTGCGTGCGCTGCCGGGCGTGCGCGACGTGCGCGTCGACGACGGGCGCCTGTCGCTGGCCACCTCCGAACTGCACGAGACCGTGCCGGCCCTGCTCGACTTCGTGCGCGGGCGCGGCGCGGCCCTGAGCTCGCTGGTGACGCACAGCGCGACGCTCGAGGACGTGTTCGTGTCGCTCACCGGGAGGCATCTGCGCGATGAGTGATCGGGGCGGCGCGTCGCCTCCGCTGGTGGAGCTCACGCTCGCGCGCTTTCGCGAGTTCCTCCGCGAGCCCGAGGCCGTGTTCTGGGTGTTCGCCTTTCCGGTGATCATGACCTGCGCGCTCGGCATCGCCTTTCGCTCGCGCGGTGCCGAGCCCGTGGTCGTCGGCATCGTCGAGTCGGCGGCCGGCGGGCGCCTCGCCGGCATGCTCGAGGCCGACGGGGGCTTCACGGTCCGCCGCATCGCCCCCGCCGACGTCGAGCGCGCCATCCGCGACGGCCGAGCGCCCGTCGTCGTCGAGCCCGGTCCGCCGCCCGTCTATCGCTTCGACCAGGCACGCGCCGAGAGCCAGGTGGCGCGCCTGGCGGTGGACCGGGCCCTGCAGCGCGCCGCGGGACGCCTCGACGCGTTTACCGCCGACGAGCGCCCCATCGCGGCCGTGGGATCGCGGTACATCGACTGGCTCGTGCCGGGCCTGCTCGGCATGAACATCATGAGCACCGGGCTCTGGGGCGTGGGCTTCGCCATCGTCCAGGCCCGCACCAAGAAGCTACTCAAGCGCCTGGTGGCGACGCCGATGTCTCGTGCCGAGTACCTGGCCTCGCACGTCCTGAGCCGCCTGCTGTTCCTGGCCATGGAGGCCACCGTCATCGTGGGCTTCGCGTGGGCCGCCTTCGGCGTGGGCGTCGAGGGCAGCCTGCTGTCGCTGGCGGCGCTCGCGGTGCTGGGCGCGCTCACCTTCGGTGGACTGGGCCTGCTCGTGGCGAGCCGCGCGCGGACCATCGAGGCCGTCTCAGGGCTGATGAACCTGGTGATGCTGCCGATGTGGGTGCTGTCGGGCGTGTTCTTCGCGTCGAGCAACTTCCCCGACCTGATGCAGCCGTTCATCCAGGCGCTGCCGCTGACCGCGCTCAACGACGCCCTCCGCGGCGTGATGAACGACGGACTGCCGCTGACGGCACTCGGCAAGGACATTGCCGTTCTGGCGGCCTGGGGCGCGGGCTCGTTCGGCCTGGCGCTCCGCTGGTTCCGCTGGCAGTGAGCGCCCGAACGGCGCGGGTTCCGGATTACCCTCGATCGCTCGACGTGTAGTGGGCCAGCAGCAGCCGCTGCGCGTCGATGGGCTCGGTGCCGGGTTCGAGCGGCTCCCGCGTGTAGGTGCCGTCGGTCTTGAGCGTCCAGCAGCGCGCCGTGTCCGAGCGGACGGCGCCCAGCACGACCTCGCGCAGGTGCTGCCGCAGGTCGGCGTCGAAGATGGGGCAGAGCACCTCGACGCGCCGGTCCAGGTTGCGTTCCATCAGGTCGGCGCTGCCGATGTAGACCTCGGGCTCGCCGCCGTTGTCGAACGAGTAGATGCGCGAGTGCTCGAGGAACCGCCCGACGATGGAACGGACGCGGATGCGGTCGCTGATGCCGGGAATGCCCGGCCGCAGGCAGCAGACGCCGCGCACGATCATGTCGATGGGCACGCCGGCCTGCGAAGCGCGATAGAGCGTGCGAATCATCGCCGGGTCGGCCACGGCGTTGTTCTTGATGACGATGGCAGCCGGACGCCCCGCGGCCGCGTGGGCCATCTCGCGCTCGACCAGCGCGCGGAATCCCTGGCGCAGACCGCCGGGCGCCACGAGCAGCGCCTCGTGCGACCGCTGACTGGAGTAGCCGGTGAGCGCGTTGAACACCTCGGACACGTCGTTGAGGATGCGCTCGTCCGCGGTGAACAACCCGACGTCAGTGTAGATCTGCGACGTGACGCGGTTGTAGTTGCCGGTCGCCAGGTGCGCGTACCGCCGGATGCCGTCGGTCTCCTGACGGACTACCAGGCAGAGCTTGCAGTGGACCTTGAGGTTCACCAGTCCGTAGACGACGTGGATGCCCGCCTCTTCAAGCCGGTTCGCCCACGCGATGTTGTTGCGCTCGTCGAATCGGGCCTTGAGCTCGACGAGCACGGCCACCTGCTTGCCCTGTTCGGCCGCTTCGATCAGCAGATCCACGAGCGGCGAGTTCGCACCGATGCGGTAGAGCGTGATCTTGATGGCCACGACGTTCCGATCGGACACCGCGGCGCGCAGGAAGGTCTCGACCGAGGTGAACGACTGGAACGGATGGTGCACCAGGAAGTCCTGATCCGCGATCTGTTCGAACACGCGGTCGGCCTCGTCGGGCGCCCAGAGCGTGTGCGGGATGAAGACCGGATCCTTGAGCGCGGGACGATGCAGGCTGGTCAGCGCGTGCCAGTCGCCGAACCCGAGTCGATCGGACCGGCGCGCCACGACGTCTTCCTCGACCTCGAAGTTCTCGATCAACGTGTTCAGCACGCGTCGCGGCATGTCGGCCTCGACCTGCAGCAGCGATAGCGCGCCGTAGCGCAACTGCTTGAGCCCCCGATCGACCGTCTCGAGCAGATCGTCGGCCTCGTCTTCCTGGATCACCATGTCGGTGTCGCGGATCACCCGGAAGAGATGGGCGTTCTCGACCTGCGTGCCGGGGAACAGTTCCTGCACGTTGCGGCGGATGACGTCCTCGAGAAACACGTAGGTCGTGCCCGCCATCGGTGAGACGCTGTCGGGCAGCGCGATGAAGCGGGGCAGCATGCCCGGCACCTTGACACGGGCGAACTTGGTGCGGCCCCCGTGTCGGACCCGCACCGCCAGGTTCATGCTCAGGTTCGAGATGTACGGAAACGGATGCCCTGGATCGAACGCCAGCGGCGTGAGGACAGGGAAGATCTGCGAGGTGAAGTACTCCGAGAGCCACGCGTCGATGGTGTGCGTGAAGTCCGGGGGGTCGAGAAAGCGGATGCCTTCCGCCGCCAGCAGGGGCCGCAGGTCGCGCGACCAGCACGCGGTCTGGTCGTCGAGCTGCAGCAGGGCCTGGCGCCGGATGAGGGCGAGTTCGTCCTCGGTGCTCAGGCCGTCGAACGAGGTGTCCTCGATCCCCGCGCGGAACTTCTTCAGGATGGTCGCCACTCGCACCATGAAGAACTCGTCCAGGTTCGTGGCGGCGATGGCCAGGAACTTCACGCGCTCGAGCAGAGGGTGCGAACCGTCCTGCGCCTGGGCCAGGACGCGGCGGTTGAACTCGAGCCAGCTCAGCTCGCGGTTGATGTAGAGTGCGGGCGCCGAGAGGTCGGCCGGGTCGAGCCGTGACCAGTCGATGGCCGGTTGTCCAGGCAGGGTTTCGGCGGCCTGCGCGGACCGCCGGCGCCGCGCGCGCCGGCCCGGAAATCCGATTGCAGCGCGGGGCGACGACACGCGAAGTAGCTTATCAGACCGGTGTGACGGCTCAGGAGACCCAGAGCAGCAGGGCGAAGAGGATGATCGTGGCCGTCACCGCCCGCTCGAGCCAGCGCTGGCCCTTGAGGACGGCGACGCGGACGCCGACGAGTCCCCCGGCCACGTTTCCCGCGGCCAACGCGCCGCCTCGTACCCAGTCCACCGTGCCGGCGCCGGCAAACAGCGCCAGAGACAGCATGGTCATCAGCAGCACGGCCAGCAGCTTGACCGCATTGCCTCGCACCAGGTCCAGCCCCGCGCCGCTGGTGAGAGCCAGCAGGAAGAAGCCCACCCCGGCCTGGATGAACCCGCCGTAGACGCCGGCTGTGAAGAAGCCGAGCGAGGCCAGCGGGCCGACGCCGTCCGGTTCCGGCTCGGCCCGGCCGGTTGCCCGGTCCGTGACCGATCCCCCGTGCGCCTTCCACACCGACCAGAGCGTGATGCCCAGCATGGCCAAAGAGAGCAGGCGTGTGAAGGCGACATCCGGGACGCGAAGCGACAGCCACGTGCCCAGGCCCGCGCCGGCCACGGAGGGAATCGACGCCGACAGGGCCCAGCGCCATGGAACGACGCCGTAGCGGTGAAACCCCCACAGTCCGCTGACGCTCTGCGCCAGCACGCCCACGCGATTCGTGGCATTGGCCACCACCGCCGGCAGCCCCAGGAACACCAGCACCGGCAGGGTGAGGAACGAACCGCCTCCGGCCACGGCGTTGATGGCGCCGGCCACGAACCCGGCCCCCGCCAGCACGGCCAGTTCCACCAGCAACGGCACGCCGGCGATGGTATCGCACGGCGGCCAGACCGCCGGTGCCGAGGCGGTGGTCGCGCGGCCTTGGTACAGTAGGAGCGACGTGCCCACTCACTCCATCGTCCAGGACATCGTCGTCTTGTATGCGCTGGCCTTCGTGCTGCTGGTGGTGGCCGGCCGCCTGCGCGCGCCGGCCATCGTCAGCCTGATCGTGACCGGGATGCTGGCCGGCCCGGGCGGTTTCGGGCTGGTGGGTTCGGAAGAGACGGTGGCGATCCTGTCGGAAATGGGAGTCGCGCTGCTGCTCTTCATGGTGGGGCTGGACCTGCCGTTCGGCGATATCTGGCGGCTGTGGCGCAAGATGGCCCTCGGCGGCGGCGCGCAGGTGATCGGCACGATGCTGGTCGTGGCCCCGGTCGCGGTGTTGTGGTTCGGGCGCTCCGTCGAGACCGTGATGTTCGTGGCGTTCTTCGTGGCCGTGTCGAGCACCTCGATCCTGGTGAGCGAGTTGACACGCCGCAACGAGATCCACTCCCCGCACGGCAGCCTCGCGCTCGGCGTCCTGCTCCTGCAGGACGTGCTCGCGCTCGTGGCCCTGGTGCTGGCGCCGGTGCTGTTCGGATCCACCGACGCCAGCCTTGGCCGGGCCGTCCTGCAAATCCTGCTGATCGCGGTGGGGCTCACCGCTGTCACGCGGTTCCTGCTGCCGCTTCTCTTCCGCATGGCCACGGCAGCGGGCCGCGAGGCGTTCGGACTGATGGTGCTGGTGGCCAGCCTGGGCACGGCCTGGCTTGCCTCCACCCTGGGCCTGTCGATGACCGTCGGCGCGTTTCTCGCGGGCCTGGTGATCGACGAAAGCGAATTCAGTCACCAGATTCATGCGGAAATCCGGCCGCTGCGCGACCTGCTGAGCAGCTTGTTCTTCATCTCGGTGGGCCTGCTCGTGCACCCGGCCGCGCTCGTGCCGGTGCTGCCGCTGGTGGTTGGACTGGCGGCGGCCATCGTGGTGCTCAAGACCGTGGGCACGACCGCGGCGCTGGCGGCGGTGGGCGTGCCGCTGCGCGTGGCGGCGACCGCGGCGCTTGGATTGGCGCAGGTCGGGGAGTTCTCGTTCGTGCTGGGCACCAGCGCCGTGGCCACCGGCGCCATCGACATGGACGCGTGGGAGGTGCTGCTCGGGGCGAGCGTCCTGACGATGATGGTGACGCCCGCGCTGGTCGCGTGGGCGCCAGCGTTTGGCGGCTGGCTGGGTCGGCGCCGCGGGGCGGGCCAGCCGGCCACGGCCGTCAGGTCGGCGGCGCCGCGCGGACACGTCCTCATCCTGGGCTTCGGCGTCGGCGGCCGCCTCATTGCCAGCGCGCTGGATGAGGTCGGAACGCCGCACACGATTCTGGAACTGAACGGCGCGGCGGTGCGGGATGCGGTGGCCGTGGGACACCCGATCTTCTATGGCGACGCCACGGCGGTCGAGCCGCTCCACGCGGCGGGGGCGGGCCAGGCGGCGGCCGTGGTGGCGGTGCTGAGCGACCCGGGGGCCACCGAGCGGGCCGTCCGGGCGGTGCGATCGCTCGATCCGAACGTACCGGTCATCGTTCGCACGCGGTACCGACTCGAGGCCGAGCGCATGGCCCGGGCCGGCGCGACGCTGACGGTGGTCGAGGAGCTCGAGGCCTCGCTCGAGGTGATGGCGCAGCTGCTGGCCAGGCTCGACGTGCCGGGGAACGTCGCCGAGGAGTTGGTGAGGGAGGCTCGAACCTCCATGGCGTCGTCGAGTCCTCGCCCGGTGTCGGCGCCGGCCGTGCGGTCGGCGCCGGTGTCGGCCGCGGTCGGCGAGGCGCCAGTGTCGAGCTACCAGGTGCAGGCGGTGGACTGGGCGGTAGGGCAGACCCTGGGCCACCTCAACCTGAGGGCCGCCAGCGGCGCCACGATCCTGGCCGTGCGGCGTGACGCGTCCACACTGGCGCCGCCGCCCATCGACTGGACCTTCGCGGCGGGTGACGTCTTATATGTGGTGGGCGACGCCCCCAGCGTCCGGCGGGCGCGCGCACGGTTGGCGGCGGGGGGCGCCAGCCCGGCCATACCGGAGAGGGTGTAGAATGGGTGGGATTAGGGAGATGCGGGATGCGGCGCGAGGCCGTAGAGATTCATCTCGCAAGAGCATGAAAAGTGTGTAGAATTCACGTCGAAGTAGAATACCCGGCGACATCCGTCGCCGTTGCGAACCAAGGAGGCAGAGTATGTCGCTGACCCGTCGGCGACTCTTTCAGCGTCTTTCGACTCCCGTCCAGTCCGCTCACGGCGAGTGGATTTCGGCCCGGGGCCGCGAAGCCGGCATGATGGAGTACGGCGAGCAGGGCATGGCACAGGGAGCCAAGCCCATCCGCATCGCCAGCAATGAGAACCCGCTCGGGCCCGGACAGCACGTGCTCGATGCCATCGTCGGGAAGTTCCCCGAAGCCCACCGCTACCCGTTCAACGCCAAGCAGACCGAAGGCGCGCTCATCACCGACATCGCGAAGCGATACTCGGCGAAGAACGAGAACGTGCTGCTCGGGCCGGGGTCCGGCGAAATCCTGACGCACGCCGTGCGCGCGTTCACCTCGCCGACCAAGCCGCTGGTGACCGCGTGGCCGTCGTTCGAGAACCCGCGCGATACGGCGAAGAAGATCGGCACGCCGGTGCGTGAAGTGGGCTTCGACGGGAAGCTTCGCATCGACATCGCCAAGATGGTGGAAGCCTCGAAGGGCGCCGGCCTGGTGTTCTTCTGCAACCCCAACAACCCGACGGCCACCGTCCACGGCCACAGCGCCGTGGCCGACATGGTCAAGGCCATTCGCGCGGCCTCGCCCGACACGATGATTCTCATCGACGAGGCCTACCACGACTACGTGACCGACCCGTCGTACACGTCGGCCATCGACATCGCGCTCGCGACGCCGAACGTGTTCGTGACGCGGACCTTCTCGAAGGCCTACGGCATGGCCGGCCTGCGCGCCGGGTACGCCATCGGCCACGCGCCCACGGTGAAGGCCGTGCAGGCGTTCAAGATGCCCTATGGCCTGAGCACGCTCACGCTGGGCGGCACCATTGTCGGCCTGGCCGACCAGGCGCACATCGACGCCGAGCAGAAGCGCAACACGGCCGTGAAGGCATTTACCGTGAAGGCGTTTGCCGACATGGGCGTCACGGGCACCGATTCGCAGGCCAACTTCCTGTTCATGGACATCAAGCGTCCCGCCGCAGGGTTCCGCGACGCCTGCCGCGCGGCTGGCGTGCAGGTGGGCCGGGATTTCCCGCCCTTCGAAAAGACTCACTGCCGCGTCTCCATCGGCACGATGGAGGAAATGAAGAAGGCCGTCGATGTGTTCAAGAAGGTGCTCGGCAGCACCACCACGACGTCCAGCAAGGACAGGCAGTAATCCGATGTCCAGAGTGAAGGAGGTTTCAACCATGTCGCTGTCGCGACGTTCGTTCGTTCAGACGGTGGGCGTCGGCACTGCGGGTCTGTGGATCACCTCGCGCGGTCGCGAGGGCTCGCTCTTCGCGCAGGGAATTCAGCCCGTCCAGGGTCCCGCCCCGTCGATCATCCTCTCCAGCAACGAGAACCCGCTCGGCACCCACAAAGACGTGCTCGCCGCCATCCGCACGAGCGCGTTCCCGGAGGCCGGCCGCTATCCCTTCGCGACGGCTGCGGAAGTGACCGCGCTCGTGGCGAAGAAGCACGGTGTCAAGCCCGAGAACGTGCTCCTCGGCTGTGGCTCGACCCAGCTCCTGCGCACGTGCACCCACGTCTTCACCACGAAGACCGCCGGTCTCGTCGCGGCCATCCCGGCCTACGAGGAGTGCGCGGACTACGCGCGGCTGATGGGGCACCCCATCACCGGCGTGAAGCTCAGGCCCTCCGATCTCAAGATGGACCTCGACGCGCTGCAGCAGGCGTCCAAGGGCGCAGGCCTGGTGTTCTACTGCAACCCGAACAACCCGGTGGCCACTGCCATCTCGGGTTCGGACACGCGGACGTATCTGAGCACCCTGATGAAGGCGTCACCCAGCACCACCGTGCTGGTGGACGAAGCCTACTTCGAGTACGGCACGATGCCGGGCTACGAGACCATGATTCCGCTCGCGGTCGACAACCCGCGGGTCGTCGTGGCTCGCACCTTCTCGAAGTGCTTCGGCATGGCCGGTATTCGCATCGGCTTTGCCATCGGTCACAAGGACACCATCGCGAAGATGGCGGCCTGGGACGGCGTCGGCGACATCAACGTGATGGCGCTCGAGGGGGCGAAGGCCGCGCTGGCGGTGCCCGACGCATGGGTCACGGCGGAGCAGAAGCGCAACGAAGCGGCGCGGAGCTTCACGCAGAAGTGGTTCGCGGATCGCGGCTACACGCCGACCGACTCGCAGACCAACTTCATGTTCATCAACGTCAAGCGGCCGGCTCGTGAGTTCCGCGACGCCTGCCTCAAGGAAGGCGTGCTCATCGGGCGCGACTTCCCGCCCTACGAGAAGACGCACGTCCGCATCTCCGTCGGATCGATGGAGGAAATGCAGAAGGCCGTGCAGGTCTTCGAGCACGCCCTGTCGCAGCCGGCCAAGGCGGCCTAGGTTGCGCACGCGGCTCATGGCCCGGCACCTGTCCGGAGCCTGACGCCGGCTGACGGCTACTTACCGGGTTCCCTTCGCTGCGGCGCGGGGAGCCCGGTTTCGTTTTGTCCGGCAGACACGGATGACCACTCACCTGTGGCGGACGATGATGTTCCCGGATCACCCGCTCTGATTCGCCTCGCGCGCGTCATCGGCCTCTCGCACGCCACGGCGCTGGTCGTCGGCACCATTCTCGGCGCGTCGGTCTTCGTCCAGGCCTCGGAGATCACGGCGCGGGTGCCGTCCACCGCCGGCGTCGTGCTGGCCTGGCTGCTGGCCGGCGCGCTGACGCTGCTCGGTGCGCTCGTGTGCGCCGAGCTGGCGTCGGCGTATCCGCGCACCGGTGGCGTGTACGTGTTCCTGCGCGAAATCTACACACCGGCTCTGGGATTCCTCTGGGGCTGGGCCATGTTCTGGAGCATGCACAGCGGCATCGCGGCGGCCATCGCCACCGTGTTCGCGCGGTATGCCGGGACGTTCCTGCCGTTGGACGATACCGGCACGCGCGTGCTGGCGGTGGGTGCGATCGTCGGGCTTTCGGCCATCAACTACGCGGGCACGCGCGCGGGCAGCCGCCTGCAAGCCGCGGTCACGGCCGTGAAGGTCGGAGCCGTCGCGCTCATCATCGGCGCTGGCTGGGTGCTGGCGCCTACAAGCGCCCCGGCGGCTGGGGCCGGCCTGGCGCCGGCCGTCACGCTGGACGGCTTCCTGCTGGCCGTTTCGGCTGGCCTGTTCGCCTTCGGCGGCTGGCACATGGTCACCTACACGGCCGAGGAAACCGTCGAGGCCCAGCGCACCATCCCGCGCGCCCTCATGCTCGGCATTGTCGTCGTCACGGTGTGCTACGTGGGCCTCAACGCCGTGTATCTCAGCGTGCTCTCGTTGCCCGAAGTGACGGCGTCCAGCCGCGTGGCGGCCGATACCTTCGAGCGGCTGGTGGGCCCGGCCGGCGCGATTGCGATTGCCGCGCTGGTGATGGTCAGCGCCTTCGGGGCGCTCAATGGCATCATCCTCGTGGGCCCCCGCGTGTACTACCAGATGGCGCAGGACGGGCTGCTGTTCCGCTGGGCCGGCCAGGTGCACCCGCGCTACCAGACGCCCGCGCGGGCCATCGTGCTGCAGGCCGTGTGGTCGTCGGTGCTCGTCTGGACGGGGACCTACCGCGCCCTCTTCACGCGGGTCATCTACACCGAGTGGATCTTCTTCGCGCTGCTGGGCGTGGGGGTCTTGCTACTGAGGCGCCGGCCCGACTACCATCCCGCGTGGCCGATGCCGCTCGTGCCCGTCGCGCCACTCGTGTTCGTCGCTGCCGCGGCGGCGATTGTCGTCAACCAGTTGCGCGAGGACCTGGTGGAGAGTGCCATCGGCCTCGGGCTCGTGCTTTCGGGCTTGCCGGTGTACTGGCTGTGGACGCGCCGAGCCGGTCTGCTGCCCCCCAGCTCGTCCTGACCCATCACGATGATCATCGACTTCCACAACCACTACTATCCGCCTGAGTACCTGGATGCCGTGAAGGCCGGCCGTTCGTCCATCAGGATCGATTTCGACGCTGACGGCAACCCTCGGCTGCACTACCCGGGCGACTACAACATCCTCGTCCGCGGACACCGCGACCTCGACTACCGCGAGAAGGTGCTGGCCGACCACGGCGTGGACGTGCAGGTGGCGACCTTCACGACGCCAGGCGTCCACATGGAGAAGCCCGCCCTGGCCGTGGAGTTGGCCCGCGCCGTGAACGATGCCTACGCTCGTGAGCGCGCGCGCCGCCCGGCGTTCTCCTTTCTGGCCACGCTGCCGCTCAACGATCCGGCGGCATCGGTGGACGAGCTCGAGCGAGCCATGGCGGCGGGCCTGCCCGGTGCGATGGTGTTCAGCAACGTCAACGGAGTCGCGCTGGCCGACGCGCGCTACGAGGCGCTCTGGCAGAAGGCCGATGCACTGGGCGCCGTGATCTACGTCCACCCGGCGCACCCGCTCGGTGTCGAGGCGATGGAGCAGTACTGGCTGATGCCGCTGGTCGGGTTCCTGATGGACACGACGCTGGCGGCGGCACATCTGGTCTTCGCGGGCGTGCCCCGGCGCTATCCGCGCATCACCTGGGTACTGGGCCACATGGGTGGCGCCATTCCCTACCTGGCCGAGCGGCTGGACCGCGGCTACGAGGCCTTCGAAGACTGCCGCCGGCATATCGATCGGCCGCCGAGCGCGTATCTCAAACAGTTCTACTACGACACGGTGAACTTCGATCCGAGCTCGGTCGAGCTCGCGATGTCGTTTGCCGGCGTGGATCACATCCTGGCCGGCAGCGACTACCCGCACCAGATCGGTAGCATTCCCAAGATGCTGCTGACGCTACGGCGCCTCGACGTGCCGGAGGCAGACCGCCGCAAGATGATGGGGGAGAATGCGGCGCGGATACTGAAGCTGTAGGCGCGCCGGCCGCTGGCGGGTGCCGACAGTGCGGCTCGTCCGGTGCCGAGAGCGCAGGATTGGTGTTGTGCGAGGGTGACGAAGGAGAACCGATGAACACGATGTGGAAGGGATTCTGGGCGGCGGCGGCGCTGTGTGCGGCCACGGCAGCCGTGGCCGCGGTGCAGCCTCAGGCGGCGGGCTCGCGGCGAGAGCCGCAGTTCGAGAACGCCGAGGTCCGGGTGTGGAAGTCCGTCATCATGCCGAACCAGCCGCTGTCGCTGCATCGGCACGAGCACGGACGGACCATCGTGGCTCTCAAGGGCGGCACACTGGACGTAGTGGACGCCAAGGGAATGACGAAGCAGAAGATGGTCTGGGAAACGGGTAAAGCCTACTGGCTGGACGCCGATCCTCCCGGAACGCAGCATGCCGACCTGAACAAGGGCACCGAGCCCATGGAAGTGATCCTCGTCGAGTTGCAGAACGACATGAAGAAGTAGCCGCGCGTGGCCGCAACCCTGGCGCCGGCCATGCTTCGTGCTGGATTGGCGGGCCACGATGAAGTGGCAAGATCCGTTGCGGGGCGGAGACTGCGGGGCGGAGACGAAGATGTCGGAGCGATCAGGGCCGATTCGCCGGAGCGGTGCTCGACGTCGGCTGCGGGACGGGCGAGAACGCCCTTCATGTCGCAGTGCCAGCAGCAGTCACGCATGAGTACCCTCTCTGTCCACGCCGGCAGGCCGCCGGTTGTCGCTTCCCGGTTCGAGCCGCGGCCGCTCACGCCTCGGTCAGCACGAATCGGGGGAGCAGCGGGTTCAGGTGCATCAGCAGGTCGTAGACGGACGCGCCGCACGAAGTGGCCACGTCTTCGGGCCGCGAGCCGTCCGTCCAGTCGAACATCGTGGCCACGTCTCCGATCCTGACGGTCTGCTCGGCGCCAATCTCGACGATGGTGTGGCTGGCCGAAACGGACGCAATCACGGGGTAGAGTCGGTTGTTGATGCGAACGCGGGCGCCCTTCGCGGCCACGCGCGGCCAGCCGTCAGTGTGCCCAACTGGCAGGGTAGCGACCCACGTGTCCTGCTTCGCCACGTAGGCGCGCTCGTAGCCGGCGCTGGTGCCCGCCGCGAGCTTCTTCACGTAGACGACGCGTGCGCGGAGCGCGACGGCGGGCCGCAGGTCCATCGCGGCACCCTTGCGGAACCCGGGATCCGGGTAGACGCCGTAGAGCACCATGCCCGTGCGCACCATGTCGAGCCAGGCGTTGTCGTGCTGGAAGAACGTGTAGCTGGAGGCGGCGTGCCGGCGGCCGATGGCCACGCCCGCGGCGGTGAGGCCATCGCTGAGCGTAGTGAAGCGCTGGAGTTGCTCCTGGTCGAACACCTGGTCTTCGGTGAAGGTCATCATGACGCCGGCGAGCCGGACGTTGGGGCGGGCGGCCAGGTCTCGAATCAGCGTCGCGGCCTCACCGTACGGCACGCCCACGCGCCCGATGCCGGTGTCCACGCACACGTGGATGTCGAGCGGCTGGGGCAGGCTGGCTGCGGCCCGCTCGAGCTCCGCGCCGATGGGCGTGTAGACCATGGGCATGATCCCGCGTGCGGCGAGCGTGCCCAGTTCGGAGGAAGTGAAGGGGCCCATCAGTAGGACGGGCTTGGCGATGCCGCGCTCGCGCAGCGTGACGGCTTCCTCGAGCTTGACTACGGCGAAGCCGTGCACCTCGGGGAGCGGCTCGAGCAGGCGCGCCACGGTGGCGACGCCGAGTCCGTAGCCGTTGTTCTTGATGACGGCGAGGATGGGCCGGCCTCCGGCGGCCCGGGCCACGGCCCTGGCGTTCTGCGGCAGGTGGGCGGCGTGGACTTCGATCCAGGGGTCGAAGCTGTCGGTGGGCGTGTCGCCGGTCTCTTGCGAGGCGGCCCACGCCACGCGCGGCAGCAGGGCGGAGGCGGCGGTGAGCGAGGCGGCAGCGCCGAGGAAGGATCGTCGGTCCACGGGCG
>JADZBZ010000009.1 GCA_020851835.1 Acidobacteriota bacterium | reverse complement strand
GTGAAGCCGCCCGCCTCCAGAACGCGGGCGAGCGCCTCGTCGCCGCCCGCCCGCTGACGGGCGCGGGCAACACCTGCGTCCACCTGATCGGCCGGCGGTTCGGGCGGGGCGTACCGATCGGCCTCGCGGAGCATCAGCTCGCGGTCCACCAGACGCCGCACGACGTCCGCGTCCACGGCGCGGCCCTCGATCAGGCCGAGCGCGAGCGCCGTGCGCGCATCGGACAGGGTAATCGTCCGGCCGCTCACGATGGCGAGCGACCGATCGATCAGCTCGGGCGCCTGCGCCAGCAACGCGCAGGCCACGACAATGGCCGTCATCAGAACGCCTGCCCCAGTGAGACGTGGACGATGGCGCCGCGTTCGCGGTTCCCGGTGGCGAGCAGGCGCGGGTTCACCTTGAATCCGAGATCCACGCGCAGCGGTCCGATCGGCGAGCGATACCGCAGGCCGAAGCCCGTGGCGACCCTCAGCCCGCCCACGTCGATATCCCCCACCCGCTCGAAGACGTTGCCGGCATCGACGAACCCGACCACACCCAGGCTCTTCCAGTAGGGCGTGCGCAGCTCGACGTTGAATACGAGGAGGCCGTTGCCTCCCTGGGGAAAGCCCTGCGGATCGAGAGTGGCGGCCGTGCCGAGGCGGTCGAGGGCGAAGCCGCGCACCGTCGTGTCGCCGCCGGCGAAGAAGCGCTCGCTCGCCGGCAACTCGTCCACGACGTCCACCGAGGGCTGTCCGTCGGGGCCCGCCACGGGGTTGCCCGCGGTGTCGACGCGCGGCACGTCACGGGGAAAACCGATGGCCAGGCCGGCGCGGGCGCCAATCGCCAACACGAAGCCTGGCCCCGGCAGGCGACGATACGCGAACCCCTGCAGGAACGTCTTGGCAAAACCCACCTCCGAGCCGTAGGCGCGCGCGGCAACCGAGACGTCCACACCCAGCACCGTGCCGCGCTGCGGGTCCAGGACATCGTCCCGCGAGTCGCGCAGGACGGCGCCGAAGAACGTCGACAGGCGGACCTGCGGGAACAGTCGGTCGATGAGCAGCCGGTCCTCCGGCTGGATCTGCTGGTTCGACAGACGGGTGTAGTCGTAGGTGTAGCGCCCCGTGGCCGTGAAGCCGCGCGCGAACCGGCGCGCGTAGTCGCCCCGGACGCCGCGTCGGTTGAAGGTGAAGCTGGCCCGGATCCCCTGCTCGAGAAACGCCGTCAACTGTGCGTCGCCGGGCGTCCCGAAGGCGCGCGGTTCGCGGTAGGTGCCAGTCACGCGGTAGTCGTTGAGGCCGTAGCCGCTCGCGTCGGCGGGGTTGGTGCTGTCCACGGCCGGGTCGCGCGGACGCAGCGAGACACGCGAGAAGAAGCTGATCGATCGGTTCTTGCCCCAGAGATTGCGGCGGCTGATCTCGAAGAAGCCGCGCGGCGCCACCTCGACGCGGTCCTGGGCCCCGGTACCGTCGCTGCTCTGGCGGGGACGGCGGCCCACTTCGAGACCGCCGCCATAAGTGATCGTCGTCGCCGGCGCCTCCTCGACGCTCACCAGCACGTCGCGACTGGAACCGCCCGTGCGCGGCAGGTCGGTGATCCGCACGCGGCGGAACAAGCCGAGCTGGCTCAGACGCCGCTGGCTCTCGGCGATGGCATCGGCGCCGAGAGGATCGCCCGGCGCGATACGCAACTCGCGCCGAATCACCTCGGCACCCGTCCGTGAATTGCCCGTGATGAGGATGCGGTCCACGCGCGTCTGCTCACCTTCGTGGACGGTCCAGGCGACCCGGGCGTCATGGTTGTCGTCGACGAAGGTCACGTCGGGTCTCACCGTGGCGTTCAGGAAGCCCTGGTTCCGGTAGGCGCGCTCGAGAGCGTCGCGATCGGCGGAGAGCAGCGGACGGTAGAACGGGCGCCCCACCGTCAGACTCAGCAGGGCCTGCAATGTTCCGGGATCGATGCCTTCCGCGCCCTCGAACGCCACCGCCGACACGGTCGTCCGCGGGCCTTCGACGATGGTGAACTGCACATCCACCGGCCGGTACCGGGCGCCGTCGGAGGTCTGCTCGGGAAGTACCTCGATGGCCGGCTTCACCGCCGCCCGCTCGTACCCGCGTACGCGATAGCTTTCTTCGATGGCCGCCGCGATGGCACCGACACGCGCGTCGACGAACGGGTCGCCGCGCGCCAACCCGAGCAGCGGCTCGAGTTCGGCGCGTGGAAGCGTCACGTTGCCCGACAGCGACACCGTCCCCACGCGGTGAAGGGGGCCTCGAGCCACGGTGAAGGTGATCTCCAACTGGCCGTTGCGTTCGGCGCGAGCGTAGGGCGCCTGGGCGTTGCGGTATCCACGCTCGCGCAGGTAGGCCTCGATGTTGCGGCCGGCGTCTTCGAGCAGATCTTCGTCGACGGACCGCTCCTCTCGGACCGGCACCAACGACTCGAGCGTGCCCGAGGGGACCGGGTCGCCCGCAAACACGAGACGCACGCGCGGCCCGGTGTCGACCGTCACCACGACCGTGGCCGCCGACTCCTCCTCGGCGAAGGTGGTGGAGTCGTTGACGCGAGCCTCGTAGTACCCCTCCGACCTGAGGCGATTCTCGTAGGCCCGCAGGCGATCCTGCAGCACCACCTCGTCGTACGGGCTGCCGGGGTCGATCTGCAGGCGCTCGAGCACGCGCGCGGCGGGCTCGGTCGGCGTTCCGATCACCGATGATGCAACGATGCGGGTGCGCGGTCCCGCCTCCACGGCGAGTTCCAGCATGACCTCGCCTTCCGAGGCGCCGCCCGACAACCGGGGCGTCACACGCGCCGTCCGATACCCGTGGTCGTGGTACAGGGCCTCGGTTTCGGCCGCGATGTCCGGCGCCCGCGACGCCTGCGGCCGTTCGCCGAAACGTTCGTCCACCCGCTCGCGCACCGCGGACAGCGGCACCTCGCCCTGCCCGGTCACCGACAGGTGCACGATGCGCCGGATGGGCCGCACGGTCCACGTCAGGGCCACACCGCTGCCCGTCGGCGCCGGCGCGGCCTCCACGCGGACGTCGTCGTAGCCGCCGAGGCCGACGAAGTGGTCGATGGTGTCGCGCACCCGCTGCATCGACAGGGGCTCGCCGACGCGCGTTTCCACCAGGTCGCGAACGCCCGCCGCCACCTCCACTCCGTCGGTGGTCTGGATGCGGACGTCGACGATGATCCGGCCGACGTAGTCCTGGGTGGAGGCGCGCGCCGCCGGCACGGCGGCCAGCAGTCCGGCAACGGCCACGGCGAGCACGCGCATCAGAAGGCGTGCCTCTTGCGGACTTCCAGCGCGTAGGTCCGATCCTCGTTCTGCGACAGCACCCATGCCAGCGTATCGCTCTGATCGAACTCGAGAAGGATGATTTCGTCGCGCGTGGAGGACGACAAGCTGCGCGCGTAGGTCAGGTAGATGCGGTCGGAGATACGCTTGCCGATCGTCACCCGCGCCGAGGGATTCACGTTGAGCCGGGCGGACTGCTGGTAGGGATCCACGAGCAGCGGCGTGATCTGGAACGAGTCCACGCCGAAGGTCTCCTGGACGACGCGGCCGACTTCGGCCGAGAGCGTGCCCGTGAGTGCCCGCGTCGCCCTGGCCTCGAGCAGGCGCTGCTCGCGCTCGTTGGGTCGCTGCTGGGCGGCGAGCTCGACGTCTCCGCTGGGCGTCGTATCGCTGAAGAGCATCGTCAGAATCTCGAGGGGCGGCAGCGGCGGGTCCGACGTGAACTCGGGCTGCAGCCGTTCGGTCGTACCGGCCATGCGCAGCGTGACGCGGTAGGTCTGGCCGGGCACGCGCACGCGCGTTTCGGCCTCCACGTCGAAGAATGGCTGGAGGCGGTTGGGATCGGTGAAGTCGAGGCTGCCCCGCGTCACCAGGTAGCGCCGTCCCTCGAATTGCACCTCACCCCGCTCGATTTCGACCCGGCCGATCACGACGGGCCGGTCGTAGCTGCCCCGCAGGTTCAGGTCGGCACTGGCGACGATGCGCGCCTGGTCGTTCTCGATTCTCAGCGTGGACGGTGCCACGAGGCGGATGTCGTAGCGGAGGCGACCGGCCGGCACATCGGCCAGCGCGCCTTCGACCGCCGGAATGGCGGCCCCGCCGTTCGAGAGGCCGAACAACCCGCCGGTGGTGTCGAAGGGCCGCGACCAGACGGCGCTGTTGACCGTCACCAAGCCGCTCAGCACCGGAGCCGTGGCGGGGCCACCTAGCGACAGCTCGGCATCGACGAGCGACCGCATGCCCTCGGGGAAGCGCAACCGCATGTTGGTGGCCGACGCGGTCACGTCGTACTCGCTCAACTGATAGCCCGACAGGCCCAGTCGGCCCGCGAACTGCACGGGACCGCCGGCCACCCGGCCGCTGAGCCCGTCGAGGCTCACGCCGTTGGCGTTGAAGGTGACGATACCGTTCACCGCCTCGAGGGCATGGGGCACCGCGAAGCTGCGCAGGCGGCCGTTGGTGAGCAGCGCCGTGCCGGAAACGATCGGCGCATCGGAGGTGCCGATGATGCGCGCCTCGACCTCGGCGCGGCCAGAACTCCTGAGGTCGGGGAAAAAGCCTTGCAGCACCGCCAGGTTCGCCGCGCCGCTCGCCGAGAGCGCGAGCGCCTGCCGGGGCAGGTCGACCGATCCCGACAAATCGAGCTCGGTGTCTTCGCCGATCAGCTTCAGTGCGTCTACGTGCAGGATTTGGCGGTCCACGCTCAAGCGGATGGGGTTGGCGTTGGCGAGCTGGTAGTCGAAGAATCGCAGCGCCAGGGCGTCCACCTCGACGTCCACGCGGAGGGCATCGGGGTTGGAGAGCTCCCCCACCACGCGGATGGCGCCGCTGGCGACGGCCGATGTGTAGGGCGAGAGCTGCGGCTGGAAGGCCCGCAGGTACGGATCCAGCGAGGTGTCGGTCACACGAATCGACAGCTCGGCGTCCATCTCGTCGGTGAGGGCCACGCGGCCCGTGCCCGAGGCGGCCAGCCGCGTCGATGCCACTTCCGCTTCGTAGACCAGTACCGTATCGCGCACCGAGAGCCGGCCCGAGACCTCGCCCACACCTTCATCGCCGTAGAACAGATCTCGCACGCCGAACTTGACGTCGTAGCGGGGTTCGTCGAACGTGCCGCTGCCCGCAGCCGAGAAGTCGAACAGGCCCGTGAAGCCTGGCCCGCTCGCCATCTTCGTGACGGCCAGCGTTTCCACGGCCATCCCGCGGCCGTCGGCATTGAACGAGTAGGCGCCGTTCCAGCCGACATATGCGGCACCGCCGACCGTCGTGCCGCCTTTCTGCACGGTGAGGGCATCGAGCCGCACGCCAGCCCCTTCGAACCGCAGGGCGGCCTCGGCCTCGGCGAAGGGCTCCCCGTAAGCGGTCCCGCGCAGCACGGTGAGACGGCCGAATCCGAACGGCTGCGTGTACTCGCCGTACAGGTGGAAGTCGCCAGACACCAGGCCGGTCACGTCGTAGTCCTGCAGGTTGAACGCCGCCAGGAAATCCTTCATGTCGCGCTGGTCGATGCGTACCCG
>JADZBZ010000008.1 GCA_020851835.1 Acidobacteriota bacterium | reverse complement strand
TTGAAGCTTTTTGCACTACGCACGACATGACGATTCCGGCACATCGCTTGCAATCCTGTAGCACGGCGATTGAAACGGTTAGGCACCGCCACTGGAGCACAACCGGTTTGAGCTAGGCTGTCTAGGCCGACTGGCTCGAGGGGCCCATGTTGATGGGCCCCTTTTTTATTGTCGTCAGGCGTATTGAGGTTCCGCGTCTCCCGCAGGACGCTCTTCCTCGCGACTACTGCTTCTTCAATTGCTCGATCAGGCTCTTGGCCTGCGCGGCCTCGGGGGAGTTCGGGTCCACCTGGATCAGCTTGTTCATGATCTCGAGCGTGCCCGCGGTGTCGGCCTTCTGCAGCCGGGCCAGGCCGAGCTTGAAGAGCGGCTTGCCCCAGTTGGGGTCGATATCCGACGCGCGCTGGTAGTACTTCACGGCCTCGTCGGTCTCGCCCCTGGCGAACTTCACTTCGCCGAGGTTGTAGAACACTTCCTTGTCGGCGCTTGTCGAGTTGGCGACCTCCATCAGCGCGGCCTCGGCGCCGGCCAGGTCGTTCTTCTCGAGCAGCGTCATGCCGATTTCAATCCTCGCTTTGTTAGAGTTGGCGTCGCCAGCGGGCACCTTCTTGTAAGACGCGATGGCCTGGTCGTACTGCTTCTGCTGGCGGTAGAGGTTGCCGATCTGCATGTGGAGCGCGGTCAGGGCCGGCACCTTGGCGAGCATGCCTTCGTAGATGGCGATGGCGCCGGCGTAGTCCTTTGTGTTGACCATCGCCTCGGCTTTGTCGAGCTCGCCTTGTAGTTCCTTGGTGTTCACGCCGGCCAGCGCCCCGGACGGGCCGGAGGCGCCGGGTGCGAGGGTGAAGTCCACGGGCGGCATGGGCGCGCCGATGGTCTTGATGGGCACGTTGCCCGCCGACGGCTCGAAGCCCGGCGCCGAGGCCGTTACCTTCCAGGTGCCCGCCTTGAGACCGATCATCGAGTAGCGGCCGCGGTCGTCTGTCGTGGCCGTCAGAGACGACGGGGCGGAGTCGGGGTTCTCGGCCACGACCGTGGCCCCCTTGATGGGCTGGCCGCTCTGATCCTTGACGGTGCCGCCGATACGGCCGACTTGCGCCGCGGCGGGCAGTGCCGACAGTACCAGCGCCATCACGGTGGCGCTGAACAGAGCCTCCAAGTTACGCATTGCTTGGGTCTCCCATCGCGACATCCCAGGCCGCCCATAAGCGCACGACAGTATATGTTAACGCGATGTTTCCCTCTCAACCCGCCGCGACGCTTCTCGCTGCCGGGCTGGCCGTCACCGCCGCCGTCGGGCTCGGCCCCGCCACCCGAGCGGCGCAGGCGCCCACACCGGCCATCGTGTCCGAGCCTCGCCTGCCCGGCATCGACCGCGTGGTCGAGGCGGCCATCGCGGCCGGCCAGACCCCGGGTGCCGTCGCCCTGGTCGGCCGAGGCGACCGCATCGTCCATCTGCAGGCGTATGGCGCCCGGGCCCTGGTGCCCGCCCGCGAGGCGATGACCGTCGACACGGTGTTCGACCTCGCGTCGCTCACCAAGGTCGTCGCGACGACCACGGCGGTGATGTCGCTGGTGGAGCAGGGCCGGATTCGCCTGAACGACGCCGTCGCGGCTCATGTGCCGGGGTTCGAGCGCTACGGCAAGGGCCGCATTACGGTGGGGCATCTGCTGACGCACGTGTCGGGTCTCAGACCCGACGTGGACCTTGCCGACCCCTGGGACGGATACGACACGGCGATCGAGTTGGCCAGCAACGAGGTGCCGGTCGCCCCACCAGGCGAGCGCTTCATCTACAGCGATATCAACTTCTTCCTGCTCGGTGAGATCGTGCGGACGGTCAGCGGACAACAGCTTGACGACTACACGCGAGAGGCCATTTTCCAACCGCTCGGCATGCGCGACACCGGCTTCCTGCCGCCCCAGGCCTTGCTTCCCCGCATCGCGCCCACCGAGCGGTGCGAGATGATGGACGCTTGGCCGTGCAAACGGCCTGGCGCGGCGCCACTGCGGGGCGTCGTTCACGACCCGACGGCACGGCGGATGGGCGGCGTGGCCGGTCACGCGGGCCTGTTCGGCACCGCGCGCGATCTCGCGCGGTTCGCACGCATGCTGCTGGGCGGGGGCACGCTGGAAGGCACGCGTGTGCTATCGCCGGCGACGGTGGCACGCATGACCTCGCGCGCCACGCCTCCCGGGATGGCCGCCAACCGGGGGCTCGGGTGGGATATCGACACCACCTACTCGTCGAACCGCGGCGAACTGTTCCCCGTGGGTTCCTTCGGCCACACTGGATTCACGGGGACGAGCCTATGGATCGATCCGGCCTCGCAGGGCTACGTCGTGTTCATGTCGAGCCGGTTGCATCCGGACGGCACCGGCGACGTGACGCCGTTGCGCGCCCGCGTGGCCACCATCGCCGCCGCCGCGCTCGTCGATGCGGCCACGGTGACGGCCGGCCGTGCGGCGGCAACGCCGCCCACACTGTCATCGGCATCTGTGCCTCCGCCCGCGCCAGGATCGCCCGTCCTGGCCGGCATCGACGTGCTCGCGCGCGACGGCTTCGCGTTGCTGAAGGGCAAGCGCGTGGGACTGCTCACCAACCACACGGGCCGCGACCGCACCGGACGGAGCACCATCGATGTGCTCCACGACGCGCCCGGCGTGACGCTGGCCGCACTCTTCAGCCCCGAGCATGGCATTCGCGGCACGCAGGATGAGGAGAACCTGCCGTCGGAGAAGGATGCGCGCACCGGTCTGATGATCTACTCGTTGTACGGAGAGACGCGCCGGCCGACGGAGGCCATGCTCCGGGGCCTCGACGCGGTCGTCATCGACTTGGCCGATGTCGGGACTCGCTTCTACACGTATCACGCCACGATGGGTTACGTGATGGAGGAGGCGGCGAAGCGAAAGGTCGAGGTGGTGGTGCTCGATCGCCCGAACCCGATCAACGGCTGGCAGATCGAAGGGCCATTGCCGGAGCGCACGGGCACCGCACTGGTGGACTACCACGCCATGCCGATCCGTCACGGGCTGACGATGGGCGAACTGGCGCGCCTCTTCAACGGCGAGCGCGGGATTGGAGCGGACCTGACGGTGGTGCCCGCCGAGCACTGGGTGCGCGATGCCTGGTTCGACCAGACGGGGCAGACCTGGGTGAACCCGTCACCCAACATGCGGAACCTCAACCAGGCGATTCTTTACCCTGGCATCGGCAGTATCGAGTACTCGAACATCTCGGTCGGCCGGGGAACCGACCAGCCATTCGAGCAACTGGGCGCGCCGTGGATTGACGGCCCGCGGCTGGCCGCGGAGCTCAACGGGCGCCGCCTGCCCGGCATCCGTTTCTACCCGGTGGCCTTCACTCCGGCGTCGAGCCAGTACGCGGGCGAGGCGTGCCAGGGCGTGTTCCTGGTCGTCACGGATCGTGCCGCGCTGCAGCCCGTGCGCGTGGGGCTCGAAGTGGCGGGCGCGCTGGCGCGCCTGTTCGGGTCGAAGTACGAGCTCGGGAACACGGCGCTGCTCGTCGGCTCGCGTGAAAGCCTCGAGCGCGTCGTCCGGGGCGAGGATCCGGCGGTGGTGGCCGAATCGTGGAATGCCGACGAGGCCCGGTGGCGCCAGGTGCGCGCGAGGTACTTGTTGTACCGCTGATGACCCGGCCGGCCGCCGCCAGGACCGGAGCTGCGCCTGTCGAGCGTCTTTAGGCGGGTCCGGTTACATGCGGTAGAGCATCACGTACACCACCACACCCGTCACCGACACGTAGAGCCACAGCGGCAGCGTCCATCGGGCGATCTGCCGGTGGCGGTCGAACTTCGCCGCCAGGGCGAGCGACACCGTGACGAGCACGAGCGGGACGATGGCGGTCGCCAGGACGACGTGAGTGAAGAGGATCGTCAGGTACACGGCCCGGATGCCGCCCTGCTTCTGAAAGGGCACTGACCCCACGTTGTAGTGGTAGACGAGGTACGAGGCCAGGAATGCCGCCGATGCCGTCAGCGCGGCGAGCATGCAGGCTCGATGGGCATCACGCCGCTTCTGGCGGATGAGCACCCATCCGGACACGAGCAACACGGCCGCCAGCGCGTTGAGCGATGCGTTGAGGGCGGGGAGGTCGGTCACCGACATGGCTGTGTGTGTTTCGACATCCAGGGTACCCCCTTTCCAGGGCGCTCCCGATCCCGGTCCGGTTTCACCGCACGTGATCCCACACGAGCAGGGCCCACAGGCCGGGCAGGTACAGGATCGACGCCAGGAACAGGCGGCGCGCCGCATCGGTGGTGCGGGTCACGGCGAACTCGAGGCAGAACACCATGAGAATGGCGCCCAGCACGACGGCGCCGGCGAGGTAGAAGGCCGTCGAGAGACCGATCAGGGTGGGCATCAGTGTCAGGGGGATCAGCCCCGCCGTGTAGAGAACGGCCTGGCGGCCCGTGGACCGGCCATCGGGCTGGATCACGGGCAGCAGCGGCATGCCGGCCCGCGCGTACTCATCGCGGTACATCCACGCAATGGCCAGGAAGTGCGGCATCTGCCACATGAAGACGATGCCGAAGAGCACCCAGGCTTCGAGTGAGAGGGTGTTGGTGGCGGCGCTCCAGCCGATCACCGCCGGCAGCGCACCCGGCAGAGCGCCCACGATGGTGGAGAGCGAGGTCCGGAACTTGAGTGGCGTGTAGAACCAGATGTAGCTGGCCAGCGTGATCGCGGCGATCGCGGCCGACAGCACGTTGACGAAGAGCGCCAGTTCCAGAAGGCCGAGCACGCCCAGCGCATAGCCGAAGGCGCGCGCGTGCGCCGGGTCGAGTCGCGCATCGGGCAGCGGCCGCAGGCGCGTGCGGCGCATCAGCTTGTCGGTGTCGCGTTCCCACACCTGGTTGAGCGCTGCGGACCCTCCGGCCACCAGGGCCGTGCCCACGAGCGTGTGTACCAGCGGCATCGCCGCCAACTCGGGTCCCACGCCCAGCCGGTATGCAGCGGCCGTCGTCAGCAGGACGAGGAAGTTGAGCCGCGGCTTGGTGAGCGCGAGGAAGTCGGCGCCGCGGGAGCGCGTGGTCTCCTGCGTGCCGGCCGCGCTACCCATCGGCGTGTCTGCGTGCGAACGTGAAGACGACATCCTGTGTGGTCCCGGCGAACGATCTCCGGCGCCAGTTGTTCATTATGGCACCCGGGGTGAAGAGCGGCCGCGGGCGGTCGCGCGGCCTTGACCGGGCCTCGCGTGGCCAGCTAACATACAGGGTTCGTTGCCCCGTCGTGCCGGTATCGTCTAGGGGTCAGGACACGTGGTTCTCAGCCACGGGACCGGGGTTCGAATCCCCGTACCGGTACCAACTCCCCAGC
>JADZBZ010000007.1 GCA_020851835.1 Acidobacteriota bacterium | reverse complement strand
GCTGAACGCGGCAATGACGCGTTCGCCGTCCTTGAACTTGAAGAGCTTCTGCACGGGCTCGCCGTAGCCGGTCGAGGCCGGTACATCCACGATGCGGGCGGTATAGGCCGTGCCGAAGTTGCTGAAGAACACCACCGTCGCCCGGGTGCTGCCGGCCGCCGCGGCCAGCACCCCGTCGCCCTCGCGCAAGCGGGTGGTGGACAAGTCCCTCACTTCCTTCTGCCGCTTCACCCATCCGTCGCGCGACACGATCACCACGTTGTCTTCGTCCACGATGAACGATTCGGCCGAGTACTCGACCTCCTCGGCTTCCTCGATGCGAGTGCGCCGGGGGTTGCCCCTGGGGTCGCCGTACTTCTTCTGGATGTCGGCAATCTCCTCGCGCACCAGCGTCCAGCGTCCGGCGTCATCGTCGAGCAGCGCGGTGATCTGGCGCGCGCGCTTGCGCTTGTCGCCCAGCTCGTTCTGGATGACCAGGATCTCGAGACGCGCCAGCCGGTAGAGCTTCAGTTCGAGGATCGCGTCGGCCTGGCCGGCATCGAGCTCGAACCGCTTGACGATTTTGTCCGCGGCATCGGCCTTGCCGTCCGACTTGCGGATGATGCGGATGATCTCGTCGAGGGCGTCGAAGACCTTCTCGAAGCCCTCGAGGATGTGAATCCGCCTCTCGAGCTGCGCCAGCTCGTGCTCCAGTCGGCTCGTCACCACGTCGAGCCTGAAGTGGAGGAAGTGCCAGAGCATCTGCTTCAGGTCGAGCCGCTCGGGCCGGCCCACCTCTGGGTTCTCGGTGGGCACCAGGCACGTGAGGTTCACGGCGAACGAGGTTTGCAGCGGCGTGTGCTTGAAGAGGTACGCCATCACCAGGTTCTCGTCTGCGCTGCCCTTCAACTCCAGCTCGATCCGCACATCGTCGGTGGACAGGTCCTTGACGTCCACCAGGTGCGGCATCTTCCGGCCCAGGACGACGTCGCCGATTTGCTCGACCAGCTGCGCCTTGTTGACGCCGTAGGGCACGCTGGTGATGTAGACCATCTTGCTCCCGCGCGACGCGGCGCCCGGCTCCCACGTGCCTCGGATGCGGATGGATCCGGACCCCGTGCGGTAGATCTCCCTGAGCTCGGTGGGCGAGTTGAGCACGTGCCCGCCGGTCGGAAAGTCGGGGCCCTTCACCCAGCGGCACAGCTGCACCGACGACAGGTCGGGATCGTCCAGGAGCTTCACGAGCGCCGTGCAGACCTCGTGCAGATTGTGCGGCGGGATGTTGGTGGCCATGCCCACGGCAATACCCGTGGCGCCGTTGGCCAGCAGGTTCGGGATGCGCGAGGGCAGTACCACCGGTTCCTGCCGCGTGCCGTCGTAGTTGGGCCGGAAATGGACGGTCTCCTGCTCGATCTCCTGGAGTACTTCGTCCGACAGGCGCGCGAGACGGCACTCGGTGTAGCGCATGGCCGCCGCGGCGTCGCCATCGAGCGAGCCGAAGTTGCCCGAGCCGTCCACGAGCGGGTAGCGCAGCGAGAAGGGCTGCGCCATCCGGACGAGCGTGTCGTAGATGGCCGTGTCGCCGTGCGGGTGGTAGTTGCCCATCACGTCGCCCACCACCTTGGCGCACTTGCGGTGCTTGGCGTCGGCGGTGAGGTTCTGTTGCCACATCGTGTAGAGGATGCGGCGCTGCACGGGCTTGAGCCCGTCGCGCACGTCTGGCAGCGCGCGCGAAGTGATGACCGACAGCGCGTAGTTCAGGTACCGCGCCTGCGCGGCCTCGTGCAGGGGCACGTCGGTCGGTCCCTCACCGGGCGGCGCCGGCGGGCCGACACCACGTGGGGGCGCGGGCGGGGGCACGGGCGTGTCGGTCGGGCTGTCGTCGTCGTCGAAGAGCGAGGGTTCGGCCGGGCGTTTTGCCATTGCGCGTCGGATCGGGTGTCGAGTGGGAAGCGATGTGCCGGGCCACAGAATAGCGGATTGGGCGCCCTATGGTCCTAGCCGCCCGAGCCGCGGTAGGGCGCGAACTCCTGCCACAGTCGTTCGAGTACCGCGGGATCGATCGTGATTGTCTCGCCGGTCTCCGGCGTCTTCTCCGAATACAGCGTCAGCGTCACGCGGCCGCACGGCGGGCCCAGTGCATCCGGGTCGAATACGTAGAGGCCCTCGCGGACCGAGGCTTTCTCCGACACGCGGTGCTCGAGCACGAAGGGATGGATGGGCGTGACCTCCGCGTCGCCGCAGGCGGCCTGCAGGCGCAGGAAGCTCGTCTTGAAGTCCTTGAAGGGCGGCAGTTGTGCGCCCTGCGTGCGCGCCGCCTCGCGCGCCAGACGCTTCCAGAACCCCTCCACCAGTTTCGGCGTCACCCGCACGATCAGCACCGGCGGCACGTCGGAGAAGAACTCGGACCAGCTCCCGAAATCCGTGATCAGGCCGAGTCGGGCCTCCGCCTCCGGCGAGCGGGTACCGGCTCTCCCCGTCCACTCCGGGCGCCGCCGGGCCCGAGCCACCATCGGCGGCGTGATGAACGCCACGTCGAAATCAGACGACGACGATGCGAGCGGTGTGGGGGCGCCGCGGCTCTGCTCGGCGTCCTCGATCGCCCCGGCAGGAAAGGACCGCGTGGGATCCACGGGCAGGTGCGGTGCCTCGGGCGGCGCCATGCCCGTCAGCTTCGCCCGTGCCGCGGAGATGGCTTCGCAGATGAAAGGTGCGCGCACGACCGTGACCTCGGCGCGCCCCGGTACGTCGCTATCGGCGGCTACCGATGTCAGCCCCACCACCGTGCCCGCGGCGTTGAAGACGGGCCCTCCGGCACCGCCGAAGCCCAGCCGCAGATCGGTCGCGACGGCGCGCGGCGACAGCGTGGTCACCTCGCCCCACGTCTGGTCCGTCCTCCGCCGGAGCGGCGAGACGATGGTCACAATCTCGTCGCCGTCGTCGAGCGGCGGCGTGGTCTCGGGCGGACAAGCAAGAGGGATCGGCGTAGGTCCGGAGAGAATGCCCGGATCGACCCAGACGATGGCGGCGCCACTGGCCGGCTGCGAGAACAGCACGCGCCCGGGCACCTTCAGGGACTCCGACACCTGCACCTCGACCGAGGCCGCGGCGCCGATGGCGCTTCCGCTGGTGGCGATCAGGCCTTGTCGGTCGACCACGAACCCGGACGCGCGGGAGGTCGGGGACCAGATGGCCATGACGCTGCCCTGCCAGGTCGCGAACAGGAACGACGGATCGCTGTCGGGGGGCGCCGCACCGGTCGCCGGCGCCACCGCAGCCAGGGGGACGATTTCGGCGTTGGCGGCCGTGAGCTGCAGCGTGACGTCGCGGCCAGCCACTACGTCCACCATCTCGGTCCACTGGTAGGCCTGGCCCAGAAACGTAACCGGACGATCGGACTCGATGGTGTAGAGACCGGGCCGCAGCGCGACCTCCACGGTGCCATCGGCCCCGGTCAGGACGCGTCTCGGTTCGGCTGTCGCCGGGTTGTCGCTGATGAGCAGCGCGTGGTGCGGCACGGGCGTCGCCGCCTTCGCCGAATTCAGCAGTATCACCGTGACGTGCAGGACGCCCGGCGCCTGGCCGAAGAGGACGCCGGTGGCGAACACGAGCGCGGCCAGCACGCACGCACGACGCATCACCCTTCGATCGTTCCCCTGTCGCCTCAGGCTGTCAATGGGCGCAGCCGCCCGTGCGCGCCGGGCGCCCCCCGGACCATAATCGACGACGGCACATGTCAATCGACCTGCTGGTGTTCGGCCCTCATCCAGACGACATCGAAATCGGCCTGGGCGGATCGATCGCGCGGCACACCGCCGAGGGCCGCTCGGTGGGCCTCTGCGATCTCACCGAGGCCGAGTTGTCGAGCAACGGCACGCGCGAGCAGCGGCGAGCGGAGGCCGACGCGGCGGCGCGCGTCCTCGGCGCCCAGTGGCGGACCAACCTGGGCTGGCCCGACGGCGGCATCGAAGCCACCCCGGAGATGATCCGATCGGCGGTGGACCAGATCCGCCGCCACCGCCCGCGCGCAATTGCGATCCCGTATTGGGACGACCGCCATCCGGACCACGTCGCGGCGAGCCACGTGCTGCGGGTGGCCGCGTTTCGCAGTGGCCTCCGCCGCTACGCGACCGACGCCGATCCCTGGCGGCCGGAATGGGTGTGCTACTACTTCATCAACGACAGCGCCCCGCCCTCCTTCGTCGTCGACGTGTCGGCTTCCTACCTGCGAAAGCGCGAGGCGCTCGACTGCTATCGCAGCCAGTTCGCGCCCTCCGGTGAGGGCGCCGTCGCGACACGGCTCACCTCAGCGACGTTCCGCCAGCTGATCGAAAGCCGCGACCAGCAGTTCGGTGCGCTCGCCGGCGTGGCGTTCGCCGAAGGCCTCGTCGTCCGCGAGCCGGTACAGCGGGCAGGCCTGCTGAAGACCACGTGAACATCGGCATGGTCTGCTACGCATCGGTGGGTGGCAGTGGCGTCGTGGCCACCGAGCTGGCGCACGTGCTCGCGCTTCGCGGCCACCAGGTGCACATCATCAGCAGCGATCCGCCGTTCCGCTGGCGATCCGGCGTGCCGGGGCTGTCGTTCGTGCCCGTCGAGGTGCCGCCGTACCCGTTGTTCCTGGAGCCCCAGTACCTGCTGGCACTGGCCAACACGATTGTCCGCGTGGCCGAGGCGCGGCAGCTCGACATCGTGCATGCGCACTACGCCGTGCCGCACGCCACGGCCGCCTACCTGGCGCACCAGATTCTCCTGGTCGAATCGAGCGTGGCGCCGCCGCGGGTCGTCACGACGCTGCACGGAACGGATATCACGCTGATCGGCAGCGACGCATCGTACACGCGGGCCGTGGCGTTCTCGATCGACCAGTCGCACGGGGTGACCGCCGTCTCACGGAGTCTCAGGGCCGACACCTTCTCGGCCCTCGGCGTTCGACG
>JADZBZ010000006.1 GCA_020851835.1 Acidobacteriota bacterium | reverse complement strand
GACGAAACCACCGCGGCCACCACCGGGTCGTCTACTCGCGCGAGCGAGTAGTGCATCCAGATGCCGTCGCGGCGGGCCGACACCAGCCCGGCACGCCGCAGGAAGGCGAGGTGGCGTGAGGCGGTGGGCTGGGGGACGCCAAGGCCGGCGTGAATGTGACACACGCAGACCTCGCCGTCCTCGAGCAGGGCGAGAATCCGCAGGCGCGTGGCGTCCGCCAGGGCGCCGTACACCGTCGTGAGCCGGTCGAGCTGCCTCAGCCGGGGTGCGGGCCTGGGGGTGCAGCACGGGTTCGACATATTCGCCTTGACAGATATATCACGCGCGAGTCATATTCGCGTTGACGAATATTAGCCGCCGGGCCGGGCCGGGCGACCGGGGCTCGAGGGGCGCAGTCATCAGGGGGACATCATGGCAGGTGAAGCAGCCGTCGAAATCCGGTCGGTGGTAAGGGAGAAGTACGGCGAGGCCGCCCGGCGCGCGGCGGAGGGGCGGACGAGCTGCGGGTGCGGGGGCACCGAGGGCGGCTGCGGTGATCCCATCACCAGCAATCTCTACGACGCCTCGCAGATCGGCGTTCTGCCGGTCGAGGCGGTGGTCGCCTCGCTTGGTTGCGGCAACCCGACGGCGCTTGCCGAGCTGAACCCGGGCGAAACGGTGCTCGATCTCGGATCGGGCGGCGGCATCGACGTCCTGCTCTCGGCCCGCCGGGTTGCCCCGACGGGTAAGGCGTACGGCCTCGACATGACCGACGACATGCTCGCGCTGGCGCGCGAGAACCAGCGCAAGTCGGGTCTGACGAACGTGGAGTTCCTCAAGGGCGAGATCGAGCACATCCCGCTGCCCGATAACGCCGTGGACGTCGTCATCTCGAACTGCGTGATCAACCTCTCGGCCGACAAGGACGCGGTGCTGCGCGAGGCGTTTCGCGTGCTGAAGCCCGGCGGCCGCTTCGCCGTCTCCGACGTGGTCGTGCGGGGCAGCGACGTGCCGGCCGAGGTGCGCAAGAACATGGAACTGTGGATCGGTTGCGTGGCGGGCGCGCTCGAGGAGGTCCAGTATCGGGACAAACTCGCCGCGGCCGGCTTCGAGGCCATCGACGTGGAGCCCACGCGCATCTATCGCGCCGGGGACGCGAAGGCCTTCCTGGCCGGCGCCGGCCTCGATGGCGACGGGCTGGCCGAGTCCATGGACGGGCGCTTCATGAGCGCGTTCGTGCGCGCCCGGAAGCCGGGTGGGGCCACCAAGGTGGAGCCCTGCTGCGGTCCGGGCTGCTGCGCCTGATCGGTCGAGCCATGTGGTAGATGCCTCTGAGAGCGTGTGGGAAATGTAACAAGCCTGAAACGCTTCTGTGACAGAATTCCCCCGTGCAATTCCGCCTGATCCCCCGGGAAGAGAAGTTCTTCGCTGATTTCGCAGCGCTCGCCGACCGCATCGTGTCGGGCGCCACCCTGCTCGAGCGCATGCTCGCGTCCGATCCGCCCAGCTGGGACACGGCGCTGCAAATCAAGCAGGTCGAGCACGAGTGCGATTCGCTGACTCACGGCATCATCCAGCGTCTCAACTCCACCTTCGTCACCCCCATCGACCGCGAGGACATCCACGCCCTGGCCACCTCGCTCGACGATGTGATGGATGCCATCGACGCGGCGTCGGGCGTGCTGCGGCGCTATCGGATGTCGTCGCTCCGCTACGGCACCCGCGAACTCGCGTCGCTCATCTGGCAGGCCGCCATGCAGGTGAAGGTGGCCGTCGAGGCGCTCGAGCGGCGCGACGGCGTGCACGACCGCGCCGTGGAGGTGAACCGGCTCGAGAACGCGGCCGACGACGTCCACGACGAGGCGCTCCGCCGGCTCTTCGAAGAGGAGCGCGATGCCATCACTCTCATAAAGTGGAAGGAGGTGCTCGACCTGCTCGAGGAAGCGACCGACCGCTGCGAGGACGTCGCCAACGTCCTCGAAGGCGTGGTCGTCAAGCACGGGTAGCCAGGTCGTGGAACTCGCTCTCGTTTCGCTGGTCATCGTCGTCGCTCTCCTCTTCGACTACATCAACGGGTTTCACGACGCCGCCAACTCCATCGCCACCGTCGTCTCGACGCGCGTGCTGTCGCCAGGACAGGCGGTGGTCTGGGCCGCGTTCTTCAATTTCGTAGCCGCCTTCAGCTTCGGGACCGCCGTGGCCCACACGGTCGGCGCCGGCATGGTCGACATCGCCATCGTGACCTTTGCGGTGATCCTCGCCGGTCTCACCGGCGCCATCATCTGGGATCTCGTCACGTGGTACTTCGGGCTGCCCACCAGCTCGTCGCACGCCCTTATCGGCGGCTACGCCGGCGCGGGCGTCGCCAAGGTCGGCACCGGTGCCATCATCGCCAGCGGCTGGACGAAAACCCTCATTTTCATCGTGCTGGCGCCGGCCATTGGCATGGTGCTGGGCCTGGCGTTCATGGTGGGCATCCTCTGGCTCTTTCGGGGGGTCGCCCCGGCCCGCGTCGATCGCTGGTTCCGCCGGCTGCAACTCTTCTCGGCCGCCCTCTACAGCCTGGGCCACGGCGCCAACGACGCGCAGAAGACGATGGGCATCATTGCGGGCGCGCTCTTTGCCGGCGGCTTCATCACCGAGTTTCGCATCGACACGTGGGTGATTCTGGCCGCGCACGCGGCCATGGCCCTCGGCACGCTGTCTGGCGGGTGGCGCATCATCCAGACGATGGGGCAGAAGATTACGCGCCTGCAGCCCGTCGGGGGCTTCGCCGCCGAGGCGGCCGGCGCCGTGTCGCTCTTCACGGCCACCGCGCTGGGCGTGCCGGTCAGCACGACACACACCATTACCGGCGCCATCGTCGGGGTTGGCGCCACCCGGCGGCTTTCGGCCGTGCGCTGGGGCGTGGCCCGTCGCATCGTCTGGGCGTGGGTGCTCACCATCCCCGCCTCGGCTTTGATTGCGGCGATCACCTACCGCGCCCTTGCGGCCACCGGGATGAAGTAGGGCGGAACCTGTCAGGTGCGGTGGGGCAGGGTCACCGTGAACGCCGCCCCGCCTTTCGGCAGGTTCGCGGCCGCGACCGAGCCGCCCATCACCTGGGTGAGGTGCTTGGCAATGGCCAGGCCCAGGCCGGTGCCGCCGGGCCGCGCGCGTGACTTGTCGACCCGGTAGAAGCGTTCGAAAACTCTAGCGAGATCCTGTTCGGGCAGGCCCGGTCCCGTGTCCGAGACGGTGAGCACGAACTGGTCGTTGCGCGCCGCGGTCGACACCGTGATGCGGCCGTGCTCCGGCGTGTAATTCACCGCGTTCTCGACGAGATTGCGCAGGATATCGTGCAGCTTGGCGGGATCGGCGATGAAGGTGCGCGCCTCGGGCGCCACCTGCAGGTCGAGCCGCTGCCGCTTCTCCCGGATCATGGGTTCGAAGTCTGCCGCCATGCTGGTCGCGATGGCCTGGACGTCGCAGGGCGCGTACTCCACCGCTTCCTGTCCGGCATCGAGGCGAGCGAGGCGCAGGAGTTCCTTGACCAGCCGCTCCATCCGCGTGGCATGCAGGTGGATGATGCCCAGGAACCGTTGCCGTGCCTCGTCGTCTTCCGGATCGTCCATCAGCGCTTCGGCGTAGCCCTTGATGGCGGTGAGCGGTGTCCGCAGCTCGTGTGAGACGTTGGCGACGAAGTCGCGGCGGATCTGGTCGGCGTTCTTCAGGTCCGTGATGTCGTGCAGGACGAGTACGGCGCCGCGGCCCTCGGCGACAACCGGCGCCACGCGGGCCACGAGCGTCCGGCTGCGGT
>JADZBZ010000005.1 GCA_020851835.1 Acidobacteriota bacterium | reverse complement strand
TGGCCGCCTTGACAACGGCGCGGATGACGGCGTTGAGGCCCGGGGCGTCCCCTCCGCCCGTGAGGACGCCAATCTTACGCACAGACATGTGTCCCGACTATAGCATCCGGGCGCTACGGCCGGGCTTGTATGCGCGAAGACCTGTGCTAAGATTGCCGTCGGTTTTTCCCGTGGGGCATCCCAGCCTCCCCGGCCGCTAGACCCAAGCCTCTCCCCTACCGCGTGAAAGGATGTTCGTGATGGTGGTGTGGGCACGAAGGGTGCGGGTACGGACCGCTGCGCCGGGGGCGATGCTCCTGGCGTTCCTGTCAATCCAGTCCATTGGGGCGGTGCCCGCGGCACCGGTCCTGCAGGCGACAGCGATCGCCGGACCGCGCGTGACCCTGGCCTGGTCGGCCGTTCCCGGGGCCCTGGGCTATCGGCTGGCCGTGGGCCCCGCACCCGGTACCGAAGCCTACGCCCAGACGGTCGGCCCGGTCACGACAGTGATGTTCGATGCGCCGCTTGTGGGGACCGGGTACATCCGCGTGCGCGCCTTCGATGCCACGGGCCTTGGGCCCGCGTCGAACGAAGTGGCGGTGACGGTCACGACCCTGATACCCGTGCCGGCTGCACCCATCAACCTGCAGGCGGCGCTCAGCGGCACGGCCGTCAGCCTGGCCTGGGCCGCGGGCTCCGGCGGCGGGCCGCCCCTGGGCGTGGTGCTCGAAGCGGGGACGGCGCCTGGCGCCGCCAACCTCGGTAGGTTGTCTCTGCCGCTGTCCACGCAGGCCGCCGTGCCCGCCGTGACGCCGGGCACCTATTTCGTCCGGGCGTACGCCGTGAACGGCAGCGGTCGCAGCCGGCCCTCCAACGAAGTCCGCGTCGACATGCCGATCGGTGGCGGATGCACGACACCGGGTTCGCCGTCACTCACCCCGTCAGTCTCCGGCACCACCGTGTCGTTTGCTTGGTCCGCGGTGGCGGGTGCGGCCAGTTATCGCCTCGAGGTGGGCTCGGGTCCCAGCGGCCCGGTGCTGCTGTCCGAGTCGTTCGCCGCGCCGACCACCTCCAGGTCGTACCCGAACGCGCCGGCGGGCACTCACTACGCTCGCCTGTTCGCCGTCTCGGCCTGCGGGGCCGAGGCCCCGTCGGCCATGTCGTCGTTCACGGTGACAGCGCCCCCGCCGGGCACCGGCCCGAGGACGCCCAACCCGCCCCCGGGCCAGCGCCTGCCGCTGCCGAACATGTCGTCGGTGGTCACCAATATCGGCAATGCCTATCGAGGCGACCTGCTGAACTCGTGTCGGGGCTCGGGCGGCAACAACGTCTGGCTGTTCCGGCTGGTGGAGGAACTGCGGCGTCACGACACGCGCTGGGGCCTCAACTGGAAGCGCGGCAACGTCGGCGACATGTCGCAGGACATCGTGAACTACAACTTCAGCGCCGACCCGGACGAGGGGACGACGAACGTGTACATTATCGACGTCATCGGCGGCCACTGCGGGAGCAACCCGCAGCCCTCGTGGATTGACGTGACCGAGGCCACCCGCACGGGCGGCACCATTGGCAGATGGACGCTCCAGCCCTTCATCGCGGCGGGCGGGCAGCCCTGACCCCCTTCGAATTGCGTGACGTGAGACGGTGGACGATGACGAACGGGCGTGCGCGCCCCTGTGAGAAAGGATGGACGATGACGAAGTCGAGACTCTCCCCCACCCGCGTGGGTGCGTTGGCCCTGGTGCTGGCCGCCGCGGTGGCGGGCACCGGCACCTGGCTCGGTGCGGCCGCCGCACCTCCGACCCTGAATCCGGCAGTGGTGCTGGGTCCGAACGTAACCTTGTCGTGGACCGCCGTGGCGGGAGCAACGTCGTACCGCGTCGCGGCGGGGCTCACCCCGGGCGCGACGGACTACACGACCAACGTCGGCAACCTAACCAGCGTGGGCGTGGCGGCCCCGGCCGTGGGCACCTACTATGTCCGCGTGTTCGCCACTGACGTGACCGGCGAGAGCGTCGCGTCCAACGAAGAGCCCATCGTCGTCTCATCGCTGTTCGTACCGCCGGCCGCGCCGACGAACCTGACTGCGTATGTCAACGGCACGACGGCGCTCATCACGTGGGAGCTGGGTACCGGCGGCGGCGCGCCGAACGGCCTGTACCTGTTCGCGGGCACGACACCGGGCGGATCGGAGGTCGGGGTGTTTCCCCTCGGCGTCGGCACGCAGGTCGCCGTCCCGAACGTGGGGGCCAGCACCTACTACCTGCGGCTCGCCGCGTCGAACCAGGGCGGCCAGAGCCCGGAGTCGAACGAGGCGGTGCTGGAGATGCCCGCCGGCGGAGGCTGCTCGGCTCCGCCCGCGCGAACCTTCAGCTCCGCCGTGTTCGGCCGCTACGTGCAGCTCGCCTGGACGCCCGTGCCGGGAGCGAGCGGTTACCGTCTCGACTTCGCGACATCGCCGGGCGGTCCCATCACCCTGTCGCAGGGCGTGCCGGCCAACCAGTCGGGGTTGAGCGCCAGCAGCGTCCCGCTCGGGGTGTACTACGGCACGCTGACCACGGGCTTCTCCTGCGGACAGGAGTCAACCGGCCCCGAGACGGCGATCACCGTCGACGGCGCGCCTCCTCCGGGCCCGCGCACGCCGAACCCGGCCCCTGGCCAGCGGCTGTCCCTGCCCAACATGTCATCGGTGGTCAACCAGCTCGCCAACGAGCGCCGCGACCTGCTACAGCAGTCGTGCGTCGAGCACGGCGGCAACAACCGCTTCGTATTCGAGCTCGTCCGCCGGCTCCGCGCCATCGACAACCGCTGGGGCTTGAACTGGAAGCGCGGGAACCGCGGCGACATGTCGCAGGACATCGTGAACTACAACTACGGATCCGAGTCCGATGAGGACACGATCAACGTGTACATCATCGACACGATTGGCGGCCATTGCGGGTCGAACCCCGGTCCTTCCTGGATCGACCAGACGGAGGCCACGC
>JADZBZ010000004.1 GCA_020851835.1 Acidobacteriota bacterium | reverse complement strand
CGCGTGCGGGGCACGCGGTGAAAGGCGTGCGCCACGGCGCCGCCGGTGTCCCCCGAGGTGGCCACCAGCACCGTCAGCGGCGGGGTGGCCGGATCGTGGAAGTGCGAGAGCAGCCGCGCCAGCACGCGCGCGCCGACGTCCTTGAAGGCGAAGGTCGGGCCGTGGAACAGCTCGAGCACCGAGAGCCGCTCGTCGAGCCGCACGAGCGGCACCGGAAAGTCGAGCGCCTCGGCCAGCAAGGCGTGCAGCCGGAATGAGGCGATCTCGCCTTCGAGCAGCGGCCCCAGCAGCGCCGTGCCGATGCCGGCCAGCGACGCGCCGTGGAGCGCCTCCCAGACCGCAGGGGGCAGCACCGGCACGCTCGAGGGCACGTACAGCCCGCCATCGGGCGCCAGACCGGCCAGCAGCGCGGTGCGGAACGGCACATCGGGCGCGGCGCCGCGGGTGCTGAGGCAAGTCATGCCGCGGTCACCAGCCGGGCGCCCGCGCGTCCGACAAGGGAAACATAGAGATCGGCGCCCGCGTCGCTGTGTTCGGCAAACCTACGCTGCATGGCCTCGCCGGCCGCGCGGGCGTCGTCGAGCGTGGACGTCAAAGCGAACATCGACGGCCCCGACCCGGACAGCGAACAGCCGAGGGCGCCAGCCGCCAGGGCCGCGGCCTTCACCGCGAAGAACCCGGGAACGAGCGGGGCGCGCCGGGGCTCGACGATTACGTCTTCGAGAGAGCGGGCCAGCAGGGCTCGATCGCTCGTGAAGAGCGCGGCGACGAGCGCACCCAGGTTGCCCCACTGCCGCACGGCGTCGCGTAGCGGCACGGTTTCACCCAGCAGGGCCCGCGCCATGCCGGTGTTGACCGACAGGTGCGGATGGAGCAGGGCGCACGCGAGGCCGTCAGGCACCGGCAGGCGCACGACGTCGGGCGGCGCGATCTGGCGCGCGAGCACGAAGCCTCCGTGCAGCGCCGGTGCGACGTTGTCGGGATGGGCCGCCCCGCAGCCCGCCTCCTCGCCCGCCATTGCGCACGCCAGCAGCACGTCGGCGCCGGCGGGCCGGCCGAGCAACTCGTTGGCGGCCACGACGGCCGCGACCGCGCTGGCGCCGCTCGAGCCGATGCCGCTCTCGAGCGGCAGCCCCTTGTGGAGGGTAAGGCTGACGCCGGTGCGCGTCTGCAGGTGGTCGAGCAGCGCCGCCACGGCGGCGCTGGCGGTGTTGCGGCGGGGGTCGCGGGTCAGGCGGCCCTGGTCGCCCGTGATGCCGGCAATCCGGACGCCGGGCTCGCAGGCGGGTTCAACCAGCACGACATCGCCCGGCTCGTCGAGCGCGAAGCCGAGTACGTCGAATCCACACGCGACATTGGAGACGGTGGCGGGCGCATAGGCGGCAATCATCGGGATCAGGGAGTGTAGAGTACCCCATGCCCGAGCGCATTCCGGCCATCAAGGTCCTGCTGCTGCCCAAGGACACCAACGCCCTGGGCACGATTTTCGGCGGCGTCATCCTCTCGCACATCGACCTGGCGTCGGCCGTGGAGGCCCGCAAGGTCGCGCCGCACCGGTACGTGACGGCCGCAATTCGCGAGGTGGTGTTCCATGCCCCGGTCTTCGTCGGCGACCTGGTGAACTTCTACACCGAGACGCGTCGCGTTGGCCGCACGTCGGTCACCGTCGGCATCGAGGTGGTCGTGGAGCGATGGAGTGCCGACCACCGCGGTGAAAAGGTCATGGTCACGGTCGCCGAGGTCGTGCTGGTGGCCATCGACGGCGAAGGCCGCCCGATCCCCGTGCAGCCATCCTGACGCGACGCGCGTCACGCGCCAAGTTTTTCGTTTGGCTTTTGGAAGATGATCGCTATTCTGTGAATCTGAAGATGAGCACACTGGCAGGCGGACGCCTGAGGCCCGGCACCAGTCCGGGATCAGCCTCGTGGTCGATTACCGAAGCGGGCGAACTCTACGACGTGTCCCGCTGGGGGCAGGGGTACTTCGCGATCAACGAGCACGGTCACCTGCAGGTCCATCCGACGAAGGACCCGGCGCGTGGCGTCGACCTCAAGCGGCTGGTCGATCGTCTCCAGCTGCGGGGGCTGGCGGTGCCCATCCTCATCCGGTTCACGGACATCCTCAAGCACCGCCTCGGCGAGATTCACGCCGCTTTCCAGCAGGCGATTGCGCAGCACCAGTACCAGGGCCGCTACCTCTGCGTGTATCCCATCAAGGTGAACCAGCAGCGCCAGGTCGTGGAAGAGGTGCTCAACTTCGGCGCGCAGTACGGCTTCGGGCTCGAGGCCGGCAGCAAGCCCGAACTGCTGGCCGTGGCGGCGCTGGCCACCAACGACACGCCGATCATCTGCAACGGCTTCAAGGACTTCGAGTTCATCGAGATGGCGATGCTGGCCCAGAAGATGGGCCGGCAGATCATTCCCGTCGTCGAGAAGTACACGGAGCTCGAGCTCATCCTCGAGTACGCCGAGAAAGTGGGCGTGCGGCCCAACATCGGCATGCGCGTCAAACTCGCGGCGCGCGGGTCGGGCCGCTGGCAGTCGTCGGGCGGCTACCGGTCGAAGTTCGGGCTCACCGTCACCGAAATCCTGCGCGGGCTCGAGGAGCTCAAGGCGCGGGGCATGGAAGACTGCTTCAAGCTGCTCCACTTCCACCTGGGCAGCCAGATCACGCACATCCGCATCATCAAGAACGCACTGAACGAGGCCGCTCGCGTCTACTGCGAGCTCGCCAAGCAGGGGGCGGGTCTGCAGTTCCTCGACGTCGGCGGCGGGCTCGGCGTGGATTACGACGGCTCACAAACCAACTTCGAGTCGTCGATGAACTACACGCTGCAGGAGTACGCCAACGACGTCGTCTACCACATCCAGACGGTGTGTGACGAGGCGGGCGTGACTCATCCGACCATCGTGTCGGAGAGCGGCCGGGCGGTCTCGGCGTATCACAGCATGCTGATCTTCAACGTGCTGGGCACGGCGGGTTTCGGCGAGGAGCAGATCCCCGCGACGGCCGCCGATGAGTTCGAGCAGCCGCTGGTGGATCTGCTCGAAACCTATCACTCGGTCACGCAGCGCAACGCCGTCGAGTCGTACCACGACGCCCAGCAGGCGCTCGACATGGCGATGAACCTGTTCAGCGGCGGCTACCTGCCGCTCAAGCAGCGGGCGCACGCCGAGAACGTCTACTGGGCCATCTGCGAGAAGATCCACAAGCTCTGCCAGGGTATGGACGACCTGCCCGAGGAGCTGCAGGCGCTCGAGGAGCTGCTCTCGGACACCTACTTCTGCAACTTCTCACTCTTCCAGTCCATTCCCGACAGCTGGGCCATCAAGCAACTCTTTCCGGTGATGCCCATCCATCGGCTCAACGAGCCGCCCGTCAATCACGCCGTGATCGGCGACATCACGTGCGACTCCGACGGCAAGCTGGATCAGTTCATCGACCGGCGCGACGTCAAGAAGACCGTGCTGCTGCACCGCTTCAACGGCGAGCCCTACTACCTGGGCGTGTTCCTCGTCGGCGCCTACCAGGAGATTCTCGGCGACCTCCACAACCTCTTCGGCGACACGCACGCCGTGCACGTGAGCCTGGCCGACAACGGCGACGATGGCGCGGACGGCGCGCGGGTCGAGCACATTATCAAGGGCGACTCCGTGCGGGAAGTGCTGAAGTACGTGGAGTTCGATCCGGAAGCCCTGATGGCCAAGCTGCGGCGCGACGTCGAGGCCGCGGTCAACGCCGGCCGCATGGAAGACCCGCAGGCCGGCCGCCTCCTGAAGTTCTACGAGGAGGCGCTGATGGGCTACACCTACCTGGAAGATCCGAACGCGGACTAGAGTGAGGCTTCGGCCGTCGGCCGGGTCACCCCTGGTCCCCATCGCGGGGCGCCACGCCGGTGGAGGGCTGACAAGAGTCCGCGCGTTTCAGACTCGGGCCGTCGATCGCCGCTTCATCTCGAAGAACTTGCGCACGGCGCGATCGAACCGCTCCTGCAGCGGCTTGCGTTCCTCGCTCGCCAGCGGGCCCAGGCGGTTCCAGGCGGATTGCGCGCTGCGCACTTCCTGCTCCGCCGCGCGCTGACGGGCGTCCTCGGCCTGACGAGCCGCGCCGGCGCCCATGGTGTTGGCGGCCAGGGCCTCGCGCCACTGGCGCGCGAGCAGCTCCGCCGGCGAGAGGTTCTTGGCCGGTTCGGCGCTCTCGGCTGGCAAGAGCTTTTCGACCTTGGCAATGAGCTTGGTCATCCGCTCGCGCGTGGCGGCGGGATCGAGGTCGGTGCCGGCGAAGGCCTCGGGCCAGCGGGTGACCAGCTCGAGGAGCGACTCGTTCACGCGGTCGGCCAGCGGCGTCAACGTGTGGCGCGGCAGCTCGGGCCCCTGCACCCAGCGCGCGCGGGCCGCCTGCACGTGGGCGAAGAGGTCGGCCGGCATCGGCGCGTCGACCGCGTCGTCGGCCGGCACCAGGGCTTCGAGTTCCGCCACGGCCGACTCACGGTCGGCGACCTTGCCCTGCAGCGCCGCCTGGTCGCGGTTCTTGAAGCGCTCGAAGAACAGGTCGCACGCCGCCCGAAACCGCTGCCAGATGGCCTCCGACTTGGTTCGTTTCACGGGCCCGATGGTCTTCCATTCGACCTGCAGCTGCTTGATCCGCGCGGCGGCCTTCTCCCATTCGGACGACTGCGCGAGCTGCTCGGCCTCGGCGACGAGCGCCTCCTTGCGGCGCAGGTTCTCGGTCCAGTCGTGCTTGCGCTGTTTGAGGTCGTCCTGACGGCGAGTAAAAAAGACGTCGCAGGCCGCGCGGAAGCGTTCCCAGAGGGCACGCTCGTGACCCCGCGTGACCGGGCCGATCGTCTTCCACTCGGACTGCAGCTGCTTGATGGCCTCGGCGGTCTTCACCCAGTCGGTCGAGTCCCTCAGTGCCTCGGCGCGCTCGGCGAGGGCGGTCTTCCGCTTCAGGCTCTCGGCCCGCTCGGCGTTCTGCTGGGCGAAGACGTCCTTGCACTTCTCGTAGACCTGGTCCTGGGCTGTCTTGAAACGCGTCCAGAGGGCCGTGGCCTGCGAACGCGGCGCCGCCGCGACGGGCTTCCACCGCTCCTGAAGCACCTTCATCTCGGCCGCCGCCGGCTCGGGCTCGGTGTCGGCCGCCAGTACCAGGGCCTCCATCTTCGAGCACAGCTCTTCCTGGACCTGGACATTCGCCCAGCGCTTCCACTCTTCGGACTCGCGCATTTCCTGCATGCGGGGTGCCAGACTGGTGCGTACGGCCTGGAGCCGGACGGTCAGGTCTTCACGGTCCTGCCTGGTCGGCAGCGGTCCCATCGTGCCGACGGCCAGCTTCACGTCCTTCAACAGCGCGTCGGCACCCTTGAGGGTGAGCGACTCGGCGGCGGCGCGCGCCTCGAGCTCGGCGACCCGGCTCTGGAGGCGCTGCACGTTCTGCTGCTGCTCACCGGCCTTGATCTCGCGCAGGGCCTGCTCCTTGGTCTCGAGCACCGCGGCCACGTGCTCGTACCGAGCCGAGATCTCGGCGTCGATCTCCACGTCGCGCGCCGCAGCCTGCCACTGCTTCCTGAGGGCGAACCACTGACTGCGCACCCCGGCGTAGGGCTCGGCGCCCGAGAGGGCCTCCATCTCGGTGACCACTTCCGGCAGGCGCTCGGCCAGCTCGTGCGCGCGCAGCCGGCGCTCGTGGCGCGTTTCGGCGGCGCGGCAGGCTTCCGCGAACCGATGCTCGAGTTCCGCGGCCCAGGAATCGGGCATGGGCGGCATACCTTCCCACGTGGCGCGCGCCTCGGACAGGCTCTCGGGCAGGGCGCCACCCTGCAAGGCTTCGACCCGGGCACACACCTCCGCACGCGCCGCCTGTTCGCGCGCGCGCTCCTGGCGCTGGCGCTCGGCCTCCTGACGGGCCAGGTCGTCGGCGGTGATACGGTCTCGCACCGACGCCGACACCCCCTCGAACGCGTCGGCGAGCGCCGGCTCGATGTCGGCGTCGGCGTTGAGCTCGACCCAGGCCACCCGCGCGGCGCCATAGCCCTCGCGCATCTCCGCGAGGTCGGAGGCCTCTCCAAGCGCTTTCATCCTCGCAACCAGCTCGCGGGCGCTGGCCTGATCGGCGTCCTTGTAGACCGGACCCGAGGGCCGGTCCGGGACCGCCGGCGCTTCCATCTGCCGCGCCAGCGCGCGCGCCCGCTTCTGCGCGGCTTTGGTGCGAGCCTTCTGCGCGATGAGCGCGAGCACATCGGCCGACGGTGAGGCCAGCGCGTCGACGGCGGCGACGGCGGCATCGGCATGATCACCGCGGATGGCCACGCCTTCGAGTTCGGCGGCGTCACTGAGGCGGCTCACCGCCAGCATCCGCGCGCCCGCTCCGGCGGCGTGGCGGGCGACGCTGCCGAGCACCTTCGAATCGCCTATGGACTCCACGGCCTGCCGGCGCAGCGCCTCGGGGCCCGCGGCCTTGGCCACCTGGCCGAGCTCCCGGTCGCGCCCCAGTGCGATGAGCGCGGTGAGCGCCGGCGACGCCTGGTCGGCGTCGTGCTTGCCCGCCCGCTCCACCAGCTGCGCCAGCGCGTATTCGCGCACGCCCTCGTCAGCCTCGTTGCGGACGATGTCGGCCAGGCTGGCGGACTCGGTCAGCCGAGCCACAGCCGTCCGCCGAACGCGGGCGTCGGGGTCATCCTTGGCCAGGGCGGCCAGCGTGGCTTGATCGTCGGCCGTCATCTCGTGGACGGCTTCGATGCGGATGTTGGGGTCGGTGTGGGTGTGCTTGGACTGCGGACGAAGCTTGTCGAGGATGCCCATGGTCGTTCAGACAGCGCCGGCCCCCGGGGGGTCGGACGCGGCCTCTCCAGAAGATGAAACGTTTCGCCCCGCCGACCAGGCACCTCGTACGACACGACGAGGCCCGGTCCCGCCACGGAACTCAGGTTGAAGTCAGACCCCCGATTATCCACTGGCGACTACCCAGGGCGCAATCGCCCTTGCATGATTTCATCCATTCATCTAGATTTATCGATATGACTGGAGCCTCCGCGCTCTATCGCCTGCTCGGCGATGACGCCCGCCTCCGGCTGCTGCGGGTGCTGGCCCGCGACCATTTCAACGTCACCGAGCTCACCGGGATCCTCGGGCTGGCCCAGTCGGGCGTCTCGCGCCACCTCGGTCTGCTCAAGGACGCCGGTCTGGTGACCGAAGAGCGCGAGGGTTCCTACACGTACTACCGGCTCTCGCCGGGCCTGCGGGCCGACGGCAACGCCTTGTGGACCCTGCTCCGGACGCAGTTCGACGAGGCCGAGGGGTCGGCCGCGCTCAAAGCCGACGAGGCGCGGCTACAGGAGGTCCTGCGGGTGCGCCGGGAGAACTTCGACCGCCGGGCCGGTCTCGACACGCGCGACCTCCGCCAACTGGTGCCGGGCCGGAGCTGGGCCGCCTGGTCCCGGGCCCTCGGCTTCCTGCTGCCGAGCCTCGACGTGGCCGACCTGGGGTGCGGCGAGGGCTATCTGTCGCTCGAGGCGGCGCAGTGGGCGCACAAAGTGGTGGCCGTCGACCGATCGGCCGAGGTCCTCACCCGCGCGCGCGCCCTGGCGACCCGCCGGCACATCAGGAACGTCACCTGGAAGCGCGGCGAGCTCGAGCGTGTGCCCATCGACGACGACTGCATGGACGTGGCGCTGCTCTCACAGGCGCTGCACCATGCGGGCGACCCCGCCCGCGCCGTGGCCGAGGCCGTGCGCATCCTGCGCGAGGGCGGCCGCGTCCTCGTGCTCGACCTCAGGTCGCATGAGGAGAGCTGGGTCCGTGATGCGCTGGGCGACCGCTGGCAGGGATTTGGCGACGAACAACTTCAGGCGCTCCTCACCGGAGCCGGCCTGACCGATGTCCGCGTGCGCGTGGGCGCACGCAATCAAGGCGACCCGTTCGTCGTGCTGCTGGCCTGCGGCACGAAACCGCGTCGCCGGAGGGCCCGAACCTGATGCCGACCGATATTGCCCGTCTCGAAGCCGCCCTCGCCACGCGCATCCTGGTGCTCGACGGCGCCATGGGCACGATGGTGCAGCGCCTTTCGCTGTCGGAGGCCGACTTCCGCGGTACACGATTCGCGAACCACCCGCACGACGTGCGGGGCAACAACGACCTGCTGGTGCTGTCACGGCCCGAGGCGGTGGCCGGCATCCACGCGGAGTACCTGGCCGCGGGCGCCGACCTCATCGAGACCAACACCTTCAGCGCCAACGCCGTGTCGCAGGCCGACTACGGTCTCGAGGCGATTGCCGCCGAGCTCAACGTGGCCGCAGCGCGCCTGGCGCGCCGCGCTGCCGATGAGTGGACGGCCAGGACGCCCGATCGACCGCGCTTCGTCGCCGGCGCCATGGGGCCCACCACCAAGGTCCTGTCCATTTCGCCCGACGTGAACAACCCGGCGCGGCGGTCGATCACCTTCGACCAGATGCGCGATGCCTACCGCGACCAGGCCCGCGGCCTCGTCGAGGGCGGATGCGATCTGCTACTGGTCGAAACCATCGTGGACACGCTGAACGCGAAGGCGGCCATCGTGGCCATCGAGGAGGTGTTCGAGTCGCTCGGGCGGCGCGTGCCGGTGATGATCTCGGCCACCATCACGGATCGCAGCGGCCGCACGCTGTCGGGCCAGACCCTCGACGCCTTCTTCGTGTCGATCGAGCACGCACGTCCATTTTCCGTGGGCCTCAACTGCGCGCTCGGAGCGCGCGAGATGCGTCCCTACCTGGCCGAGCTCGCCCGCATCGCCACCGGCTACGTCACCTGCTATCCGAACGCCGGGCTGCCGAATGCGTTCGGCCAGTACGACGAACTGCCCGAGGAAACCGCCGCGCTCATCCGCGACTTCGCCGAGAGCGGCTTCGTCAACATCATCGGCGGCTGCTGTGGCACGACGCCCGATCATATCAGGGCCATCGCGAAGGCGGTCGACGGGCTACCGCCACCTCAGCCCAGGCCCACCGCGCCGCTCGATCCAGGCGAGGTCCTCACCCGCTACGCCGGCCTCGAAACGCTCACGCTGCGACCCGACGCCAACTTCCAGATGATCGGCGAACGCACCAATGTCACGGGCTCGCGCAAGTTCGCCCGGCTGGTACGAGGCGGCGACTGGTCCGGCGCGGTCGAGGTAGCGCTCGATCAGGTGCGCGGTGGCGCGAACATCCTCGACGTCAACATGGACGAGGGCATGCTCGACTCGGAGGCGTGCATGACCGCGTTCCTGAACTACATCGGCACCGAGCCTGAGATTGCACGGCTGCCCTTCATGATCGACAGCTCGAAGTGGTCGGTGATCGAGGCGGGCCTCAAGTGCGTGCAGGGCAAGGCCATCGTCAACTCCATCAGCCTCAAGGAAGGCGAGGCCGACTTCCTGGCCAAGGCGCGCCTGGTGCGCCGGTTCGGCGCGGCCATGGTTGTGATGGCGTTCGACGAGCGGGGTCAAGCCGATACGGTCGAGCGGAAGATCGCCATCTGCCAGCGCGCCTATCGGCTGCTGATCGAGCAGGCCGGCGTGGCGCCGGCCGACATCATCTTCGACCCCAACGTGCTGGCGATCGCGACGGGCCTGGACGAGCACAACGACTACGCGAAGAGCTTCATCGAGGCGACGCGGCAGCTCAAGGCCGCGTGCCCCGGCGCCAAGGTGAGCGGCGGCATCAGCAACCTGTCGTTCTCGTTCCGGGGCAACGATGTCGTACGCGAGGCCATCCACTCGGCCTTCCTGTTCCACGCCATCAAGGCCGGTCTCGACATGGGCATCGTCAACGCGGGGCAGCTCGTCGTGTACGAGGACATCCCGCCGGCCCTGCTCGAGCACGTCGAAGACATCATTTTCAACCGCCGTCCGGACGCCACCGAGCGGATGGTGGCCTTCGCCGACACCGTCCGCGGGGCGGCGTCGAAGCGTGAGACGGACCTGGCGTGGCGGCAGAGCCCCGTCGAAGCGCGCCTGAGCCACGCCCTGGTGCACGGCATGGTCGACTTCGTCGAGGTCGACGCCGAGGAGGCCCGGCTCAAGTACGGGCGGCCGCTGCTGGTCATCGAGGGGCCGCTGATGGACGGCATGAAGGTGGTGGGCGACCTCTTCGGCGCCGGCAAGATGTTCCTGCCCCAGGTCGTGAAGAGCGCCAGGGCCATGAAGCGCGCGGTGGCCTATCTCGAGCCGTTCATGGACGCCGAGAAAGCCGCTGCCGGCCGCGGCGCCCGGGGGCGTGTGCTGCTGGCCACGGTCAAGGGCGATGTCCACGACATCGGCAAGAACATCGTGGGCGTGGT
>JADZBZ010000003.1 GCA_020851835.1 Acidobacteriota bacterium | reverse complement strand
GCCGATCACACCGCCCAGCCACGGACCAGGAAGAGCCCGGAAAGAGCAAAGACTGTAGAATGAACGTCCTTCCGGTGGATCACTTTCCGAGCGGCGGACTGGTCTAGTTTCCGAGCGGCGCCTCCACTACATACTCCTCAGCGACGTCGATCCGGACCGCCACTACGTCGGCCTCACCAGTGACGTCCAGCGACGGCTCATCTGGCACAACACCGGTCCGTCCGGCGTCACCGTCCACCATCGTCCGTGGTCGCTCGTCGTCGCGATCGAGTTCACCGACGTCACCGCCGCCAGGCGCTTCGAGCGCTATCTGAAGACGGGATCGGGCCGCGCGTTCGCGAAGCGGCATGTTGGATAGGCGAAGCTCTCGCGGTCGGCCGCAGCGGATTGGGCCGGTGCGAGCACTTAGCACGCTACCTGTGCTATGGTGCTAGTCGGTGATCCTGACGCTGGCCGACGACACAACCCGGGACATCTGGAACGGCGTCAATTCGAAGGCTGCCCGCCGAATCCCTACGGACCTGTGGCCGGCCGTTCGCCGCAAGCTGGATCAGATCGATGCTGTTGCGAAGCTCGACGATCTGAAGGTGCCGCCCGGCAATCGGTTGCACGCGCTTGCCGGGGATTTGAAAGGGCAGCACGCCGTGCGTGTGAACGAGAAGTATCGGGTGGTGTTCCGCTTCGAGGGCTCCGACGCCTTCGACGTGCGCTGCACCGACTACCATTGAGGACACTGACATGCTCCCGACTCATCGTCCGCCTACGCACCCTGGTGAGATGCTCCTGAAGGAGTTCCTGGAGCCTTTGGGCGTGTCGCAGGTCGAGGCCGCGGACCGTATGAGCATTCCGTTCCAGCGGCTTAACGCTATTGTCAGGGGGCGTCGCGGCGTCAGTGCGGATACGGCGCTGCTGCTCGAAGCTTTGACGCACTGGGACGCCGAGATCTGGCTGACACTGCAGGCGAAGTGGGATCTCTGGCACGCCGCTAAGGCCCGCGGGCAACGGCCAAAAGTGCGCGCGCTTCCGCGGAGCGCGTAGCGATTTCGAGAGAGTCGCCCCTCACGCCGCATGAACGAGGTAGTTGCGGAAATCGTCCCGGACACCCAGCCAATCACTCCGAAGAACGCTAAGTCGTTCCACTGCGGCGAGTTGCCGCGTTCGATTTCCGTCTGCTCCATTCGGGCGCGATTCATTGCAGCAGCCGTACTTCGTCGCAACCCCCACGATCTCAACGGCTTGGCTAGAATCAAGCAAGTTCGAATCCGAAAACGGTTGCTGAAACCCAGGCCGCGCTCATCGACCGGCATGACATCGACGATGAGATCGTCACGACGCCACCGGCAGAGCGGTGCCCCAGGCGCCGTGTCCTCGGCGAGCCCAAGCGTGCGCAGGCGTTCTGCGAGCGCCGTGAACTTCGCGTAGGATGTCACGTCCACGATCGCGTCGACATCCTTCGTCGGTCGGATGCCGCCCGCTGCCGGGTCCGTGATGAACAGCCCCGTCATGCAGCCGCCAACGAACACGAGCTCGTCGAGCACCGGCACCAGCAGTCGCACGACCGACTCGAAGAGCGCTCGATTGGGGTCAGCCACGGAGGAGCCTCCGCAGTCGCACGCTCAGCTCTTTCTCCGCCAGCTGCCGCTCACGCACTCGTCCGTCGCGTAACGCGTCGATCAGCGCCAGAAGCTCGTAGAGCGCAGGGTCCCTCCGGGCGGCTTTCGACGCGACCTTGTGCAGCGGCTCGAGGGTGGCGCCACGTATTCCGCCGTCCGGATCGGGCCATACCGGCGGGAGGTCGCCGTTGTCCGCGATCTGGTCATTCAGCGGAGGAGCGGCGTACGCAGTCGGCATGCCGCGCGTGGTCTCGCCGCGCTGCACCGGAAACGCGTACTTCACACCGTGAATCAGGAACTCTTCGACCGCTTTCAAGAGCGGGCGGCCAGACTGGACGTCAATCAGGCGAGACCGTTCCAAGCGCTTGAGCGATGCATGGACCTGAGAGGGGCTCAACGCCAGGTCGCCGGCTACCCGAGCAATCGGCGGACGCTCTCCACCGTAGCTCACCAGCTTGGCGAGCACGACCACGTCTTGAGAGAGCAGGCCTTGAGTCATTCCATATCCTAGAATCTAGAATATAGAATGGCAAGCGCCGAGCAGAAGGCGAAGGGACGCGACGACTCGCGATCACGAAGACGTCCGGGGTGGAACCCATCGGCACCAACTGCGTCCGCCTGACGAAGCCAGAGGCATCGATCGTCGTCAGGCGTGCCTTCGGCACACCCGTACGAGCCACGCTGCGAGTCAGCCATCCGGCTGCGCCTGCGCACGGGCGCTACGCCGTGCACCTCGCGCGGTACGGCGCCACCGGCGTGGCGACGGGAGGCGTCACCATGGTGCTGGGGCCGCCGGACTGACGGCCGGCGCACGTCGTCTCGTTCTACATGCCCTCGGTCACGTCTTCATGCCCGCCGATCGCGTGATCCGCTGCACGGCCAGCCAGGCCAGGGCACGTCGTTGATCGGGGCGGCCCGGGGGTGGCGCCGCCGCTCCGGGGCGGATCCCTGCCAGCGGCTGAGCTGATCGTCGAAGACTGGCATCAGGTCGCTCTGGCCGAGGGCCTCTTCAAGCAGCCTGAGTGTTTCCCGAATCCTGTCGACATCGAGCGTCGCCCCACGTTCGGACAACACGCCGCGCACGTCCTCGAGGTCTTTTTCACGTCCGGCGAGCACCTTCGTGACGATCAGGTCTTCAGGACTGATGAAGGGGACGAGCGTGCCAGCCACGTCGATCGCCACGGCCCGCTCGAGGAACAGATCTTCAAGCCCCGGCCCGGCCAGCACGACATCCAGCCCGAGACCCGACGCCCCGTGCTCGAGCGGCAAGACGCGCGTCGCCCGAATGAAGGTCTCCGTCGCGTCGCTTGTGCACCAAAGACGTACCACCGGGCGTCGCTGGCGGCCAGCGCGGCGGCGAGGTCACACAGGAGTTCAGCGGGGCCGGCAGGCGACGGCACGCAGGGCCTCTCCTACCCGCTGGTGGACCGCAAGGTCGTCGAGACGCTCCTGGCGCGTTGGCCAGTCAGGCCGGAGGCGCTGAGCGTGTGTGCGCATC
>JADZBZ010000002.1 GCA_020851835.1 Acidobacteriota bacterium | reverse complement strand
CGGCAACAGTACAAGCGGCCATTCACGGCAAGCCGATGGTCGTGCTCTACAAGCTCTCACCGCTCACCTACACGCTCGGCAAGCCGCTGGCGCGCGTGGACATGTACGCCATGGTGAACCTCATCGCCGGACGCCGCATCGTGCGGGAGCTGATTCAAGAGGCCTGCACGCCGGAGGCCGTGGCTGACGAAGCGATCGAACTGCTCGGCAACCAGACGCGCCGGCGCGAGATGATCGAGGCGCTCGAAGGGGTGACCCGAGCGCTCGGGGGCCCTGGGGGCAGCGCGCGGGCCGCCGACGCCATTGTCGATCTCGTCTCGGGCCGAGGCTGAGGCAGGGGGCGGCCCGACTGCCGTTACACTCAGGCATGCGCACCTTCGTTGTCGCCTGCCTCACGGTCCTGAGCGTGCCGCTCTCGGCCATCACCGTCACGCCCCTGTCGTTCTCCGAGCTCGTCGCCGCCTCCAGCGCCGTCGTGCGCGGCCGCGTGTCGGACGTCCGTGGCCAGTGGACTGCCGACCGGAGGGGCATCGAGAGCCTGGTCACCATCGATGCCGCCGAGTACTTCAAGGGAGATCTGGGCGCGCGCGTCACCGTGCGTGTGCCGGGCGGTCAGGCCGGCGGCTTCGTCAACATCATTCCGGGCGCGCCGTCTTTTGCCGAGGGGGATGCGGTCGTCCTGTTCCTCACGGCGAGCGGACCGTCGATGCCCGTGGTGACCGGCACGACACAGGGCGTCTATCGCGTGGCCCGCGACCTCCGGACCCGCGGCCTCGTGGTGGTGCCTCCGCTCATCGATGCCGGCCCGACGCGACTGGTGCGCGGAGACCTCGAGCGCCGACCGCTGTCCGTGGAGGCCTTCGGTGCGGCCGTAGCCATCGCTCGGGAGAGCCGATGAAGAGCAGCGTCGTTCTGCTGCTGGTGGCGCTGGTGGGCCTGGGCCATCCCGCGCCGGCCTTCGCCTACCTCAAGTTCGGCTTTCGCCTGGCCGATCGAACCATCGACGTGCGGTGGCCGGCCGGGCCCATCCGCTACTTCGTCAACGATCGCGACATTCCCGGCGTGTCCGCCGGAGACTTCCGCAGCGCCATCACCCGGGCGGCCGCCACCTGGCAGGCGGTGCCCGGCACCTCGCTCGCCTTCGAGGACCAGGGCATGACGGCGGCCCCGCCCGGAGGACTGGACGGACGCAACACGCTGGGCTTCCTGGACCGGCCGGATCTCGATCGCGTGCTCGGCGCCACCAGCCTGCTCCTCGACTCCGCCACCGGCGCGCTTGTCGAGGCCGACGTCTTCCTCAACACCCGTTTCCAGTGGTCGGTTTCCCCGCAGGGCGCGGCCGGTTTCGTGGATGTGGAATCGATTGTGCTCCACGAACTCGGACATCTGATTGGACTGGGGCACTCGGCTATTGGCGAAACCGAGCGGACGGCCAGCGGCGGCCGGCGCGTGCTGGGCTCGGGCGCCGTGATGTTTCCCATCGCCCTCACGCCAGGCGCCACTTCCGATCGGGTGCTCCAGGCTGACGACATCGCGGCCGTGACGGACCTCTACGGCGTGGATCCGGCCCGCGCCAGCACCGGCAGCATTCGCGGCCGGGTTGTCAAGAACGGACGCGGCGTCTTTGGCGCCCACGTGGTGGCGTTCAACCCCGTCACTGGAACCCTCATCGGCGGCTTCACACTGAGCGCCGATGGCGAGTTCGTGCTGGCCGGGCTCCAGGCGGGGCCGCATGTCGTGCGCGTGGAGCCGCTCGACGATGCCGACGTCGAGAGCTTCCTGTCGGGCGAGGTGGACGTGGACTTCGGCGTCGCGTATGCGCCTCGACTGGTCGTGGCGCCGCGAGGCGGATCCTCCGCCGCCATCGAAATCCCGGTGGACCCGAAGTGAGGGCCGCGCACACGCCAGCCTGGCGTGCCGTGAGCGCGGTGCTGGCTCTGCTGGTTGCCGTCGTCCCGTCGGCGGCGCAGGAGGTCGACGAGGCGCCCGGCCTGCGCGCGCATCACGTCTCGGTGAGCGGCGGCGTGCAGTTGGTCGGCGGCTACGACATCGGCGACGCCACGGCGGTGCTTCGCGGCAATGCCGTGGGCCCGAGCGCTTCGCCCTTCACGCTGTTCAGTGCCGGCACGTCGGTCGAGGCCGTGACGGGCGGCGAGACACGCGTCGGATATGCCCTGACTCGCAGCGTCTCGGTGGAAGTGGGGTTCGGCTACTCGCGCCCGAGCCTGACGACGCGGATTACCGCGGACGAGGAAAGTGCGGCCGTCACACTCGACGCCGAGCGTTTGGCGCAGTATGTCGTCGACGTGAGTCTGCAGTGGCAGCCGCCACGACCCGTCATCGCGGGTCGTCTGCGCCCGTTTGTCACCGGCGGGGGAGGCTACTTGCGGCAGCTCTATCGGGAGCGCACGCTGGTGGAAACGGGACGCATCTACTTCGCGGGAGGCGGCGTGCGGTACTGGCTGCGGGGCGGCGATGGCGCGCGACGCTCCATCGGGTTACGGGGGGACGTGCGCGCGCAGTGGCGCACCGGCGGGGTCGAGTTCGAGAATCGCCGGCGGGTGGCGCCGGTCGTGGCCGTTCACCTCTTCGCCGAGTTGTAGCGACATGGCGCCGGCTCTGGCGGCCTCCGGCGTGGTCAGGCGGTTTGGAACGCTCGTCGCCCTCTCCGGAGTGTCGGTGGAGGTCGCGGCCGGTGAGTGCGTGGCGCTGGTTGGCGAGAGCGGGTCGGGCAAGAGCACCCTCCTCAGATCGTTCAACCGGCTCACGGAACCGGACGAGGGTGTCGTGGCCGTGGACGGGGTCGACGTGCGCGACCTCGACCCGGTGGAACTGCGGCGTCGCCTCGGCTACGTGCCACAAGACGGGGGGCTGCTGCCGCACTGGTCGGTGGCGCGCAATGCCGCCCTCGTACCGTGGCTCGCCGGCCGGGCCGATGCGCCGGCCGCGGCAGCCCGGGCGCTCGACGCGGTCGGGTTGCCGGTCGGCGCGTACGGCAACCGGTGGCCTCACGAGCTGTCGGGAGGCCAGCGCCAGCGCGTGGCATTCGCTCGCGCGCTGGCCGCCGAGCCGCACATCGTGCTGCTCGATGAGCCGTTCGGCGCGCTCGATGCCATCACGCGCGGCGACCTTCAGCAGATGTTCGGCGACCTGCGCGTCGCCACCGGCATTGCCGCCCTGCTGGTGACGCACGATCTGCGCGAGGCCTTCCTGCTGGCCGACCGGGTGGCCGTGATGCGCGCGGGTGCGATTGAACAGATCGGGCCGCCTGCATCGCTCCTGCGCGAGGCGGCCACGCCCTATGTGGCCGCCCTGCTCGAGCGGGCCCACGCCCGGACGGAGTGGGCGAGATGAGCGGGGGCGGCGGCGTTCGGCTGGTGCTGGCGGCCGCTCTGGTGGCCAGCGGGTTCGCCGGCATCTCGGCGCAGGAGCGCCCGCCCGGGGATGCATCGTTTCAGCGGCCCGTGGTGGTGGGGTCCAAGCCGTTCGGAGAGGGGTACTTGCTGGCCGAGCTCTTCGCCCAGCTGCTCGAGGCGCGCGGGATGGCCGTCGAGCGTCGCTTCGGCCTCGGCGGGACCGAGATTGTCTTTCCGGCGCTGCGGCGGGGCGACATCGACGTGTATCCGGAGTACACCGGCTCGGGGCTCCTGGTGATCTTGAAGGAGCCGCCCCGCGGCAACCCCGCCGCAGTCTTCGACATCGTGTCGCGCGAGTTCGCGAGGCGCTTCGACGTCCGATGGCTGCCGCCGCTCGGCTTCGAGAACACCTACGCCATGTCGGTGCGCACCGAGATGGCGGAGCGACTCGGGCTGCGCACGCTCAGCGACTTCGCCCGCGTCAGCCGGAACATGCGCGCCGGGTTCACGGCCGATTTCATCGGCCTGCCCGACGGTCTGCCCGGTTTGCGGATGGCGTACGGCATCGAGCCGCGGTCGGTCAACGCGCTGGCACCCGCGGTGAAGTATCAGGCGCTGATGGCCGGTTCGGTGGACATCATCGACGCCTATTCCACCGACGGCCTGCTCGGGCGCTATCCGGTGACCGTCCTCGAGGACGACAAGCAGTTCTTTCCACCCTACGACGCAGCGCCCCTGCTCCGCGGCGTCCTCGCCCGCGAGCGGCCGGCCGCCGTGGCCGCGCTGGCCGAACTCGGCGGTCGTCTTGACGTCGTGCGGATGCGCCGACTCAACCAGCGCGTCGAAGTCGAGGGTGCGGCCGTCGCCGCGGTGGCTCGCGATGCGCTGATGGAACTGGGGCTCACCTCTTCGGACGGAAGCCTCACGTCGGCGCCGGCGACACGCGCCACCGGCCCGATGTGGCCGGCCTATCTCTGGTCCCGCCGCGCCGATCTGGCTCGGATGACGACCCGGCACCTCGTGCTGGCGGGGGCCTCGCTGCTGCTCGCGGTCGTGGTGGCGATCCCGCTCGGCCTGGCGATCTCGCACACGCGCTCGGCCGAGACGATCATCCGCGGCGTCGGCGTGCTCCAGACCATCCCGGGCCTCGCGCTGCTGGCGTTTCTGCTGCCGCTTCTGGGCATCGGGGTTGTACCGGCCGTGGTGGCGCTCTTTCTGTACT
>JADZBZ010000001.1 GCA_020851835.1 Acidobacteriota bacterium | reverse complement strand
TTCTCACGAACCGCGCTCCGGCAAGACGAGCCGCGACGGCGCCAAGGACGGTCGCCCGATAGCCATGCGAATGTACGATATTGATGCCATGCTCGCGAAGCGCCGTCGCCATCTTGCCCACGACCCCAGGGTCATAGGGGCTTCGCCCCTGTACCCACACCACTGGCACACCCTTGCGTTCAAGCCGGGCCCTGAGGAGGCCGTCGTGGAGAACAATGACAAGAACAGGCACGCCGCTTTCCAGCAGATGCCTTGACATCGTGTCCACGAACTGCTCGATGCCGCCCCAGATCTCACCCGGCGTACACAGAGCCACCCGAATCTCCGCTGGCCTATCGTCTCGGAGCGGCCGCCCCGGCAGCGTCACGGGCGCCCCTCGCTCGGGACTACGGCGCGGCGAACGGCCGCCGACAGGAGTGCCCGAACCTGTGCCACTTCGCTCGCGGAGACGAGTTTCGTCAGGGGAAGCAGCAGAAGATAGACCACCAATAGCAGCGCCTTCAGCGAGAGCGTCAGGAGGATGTGGCTCGTGACAATCTGGTGCGAACCAAGGTAAACCACGGTGGCTACGGCGACGAGTTTCGCGATCCGACCGAAATCGAACGGAACGGGATAGATTCGCGACGATAGGATGTTGAGCAGCGTCACGTTGAATGAGGTGGACAGCAGCAACGCGTACACGGCTCCCCAGGCGCCAAACGCACGGATGAAGAAGAAGGCGCCGGTCAACTGGACGACCGCAGTGAGAAGATTCGTCCACATGTACTGTTCGGTCTTGCCGGAGTACATGATCCCCCAGTCAACATGGTATTTCATCGCAAAGATGAAGTGATAGAGCAGGACCAGCGGAACCAACAGACCCGCGCGATAGTACGACTCGGTCGTCATCGCCACCATGGCCTCTGGCGTGAACACCGCGACCACCAGCGACAGGAACAGCAAGACGATGAAGAAGGCGTCGAACGCCTTGCCGAGCACTTGCGGGAGATCCGTGCGATCGCGGGCAAGGTCGAAACGCCTCGGCTGGAATGTCGCGATGAACGGGCCGGTCACCATCGTGTGAAGCACGCCACCCATCTTCTGGGCGAGGCTGTAGAGCCCTGTCTCCGCGATGGACGTAAAGCCTTTGAGGAAGAACCGGTCGGAGTAGTTGACGAGCGTGCTTCCGAGCGTCGCCGGGAGGAGGGGAATCGAGTACCGCAGCAGGCCCTTGGCGTCCCGCACGCTGAAGCGAATGCCGGTCCCGTGAAGGATGATGGCGGTGAGCGGAACACCGATCATGATTCGCAGGATCAGGCTGGTGTAGAGAATGCTCAGCACCCCGAGGTGTAGATAGACAATGAAGAAGACGTTGAGTGCCACGCCGAACACCAGGCTGAGCGTGGAGAGGGTGATGAACAAGACCGACTTGTACTGCATGCGAAGATAGCTCTGGCCGATATCGGCCAGGATTCCTACGAACAAGGTTCCGAATGCGATACGGAAGTATGATGCGTAGACCTCGCTGTCGAGGACGACCCTCGCCAGCATCGGCGCAAAGAGATTGGCGACCAGCACGACTATGATCGCACTGGAGCCTACCAAGATGAAGACCGTGCTGATCAGCGTATTACGATCGCGGTCGTTCGTTCGCTCGTAGTAGAAGCGGCTGATCGACGCCGACACTCCGAGGCCGACGACAACGCCGATGAGGCCGGTCGTCGTATCAATGAGCTCCATGATCCCGTAGTCGGTCGGCGTCAGGTAACGGGTATAGAGCGGGAGCATGAGGAACGCGACGGCCTTGTTGAGGACAGTCCCGATCCCGTAAATGGAGGAGTGCTTGAGCAGGAACTGGAGTTCATCGGCCTGGCTTCCCGTTCGTCGGTTGGGTTCCGGCGTGCCGGCCGCCGACTCTATCCGAGGCGGGGATTCCACGTTCGATGCCTTTTCCCGTTGAGAAACCTACAGAATGCCACGAGGGCGGCGGCGTTCACGAGGACGAAGTAGTACGGCATCGCCAGCAGCCGGCTGGGTCGGCCGGCTCGCTCGGCGGCATAACCCATCAGGGCCGCCACGGCGAAAGCCACCTGGAGCACGAATGCGAGTCTATAGACCCAGCCGACCGGCCAGAGAAGCGCGGCCGTGATGAACGTTCCCGCCATGAAGAAGAACGCCAGGTAGCGGAGCACCTTGTGGGATAGAAGCTGCACGGCATAGAACCCATGCCTACGAATGCTGAGCAGTTCCGACATATCGGACAAGGTCCAGATGGCGCGAAGGGATACCCGCGTCCGCATGCGGTATTCATCCCGAGCGTTCGCGTGAGCGACCTCTCTAAGTAACGCCCGCGGCTCATACACCACCCGGTATCCCTTGGCCACGACCTTCAGGGGGAGGACCAGATCCGGCAGGTCGTCGGCGTGCATGGGCTCATACAAACCCTTGCGCACCGCATCGATGCCGCCGTTGACGCCGACCAGCGATCCGCTCGCGGATTCCCAGGTGCGAATGAGGTTCTCATACCGCATGTACGTCGAACAGCCGTCGGCAGTCATGCTGCCGTCCGGATTCAGGTAGGCCAGTGTCCCGGTGACATAACCGACTTCTGGGTCGGCGAAGTTGCTGATGAGGTGGCGAAGCGCGGAGGGGTCGTAGAGGGAATTGGCATCCGCGAACACGAGAATGTCGCCAGTGGCGTAACGCAGCGCCAGGTTCAGCGCGGAGGTCTTTCCATTCCTTGGCTCCTGCCGCAGCAACGTCACCCCATCAGCCGCGTACTCACGAACGGTGTCGTCGGTCCCGTCGGTCGAGCCGTCAGACACGACGATGATCTGCAGCCTTTCCGGTGGATAGTCGAGCGCCAGTTTGTTGGTGAGCGTTGGACCGATGTGGGCCTGTTCGTTGTATGCCGCAATAAGTAGCGAGACCGTCGGCTCATAGGCCTGGGCGCGAATGGGTCGCGGCGCGACCCGCGCGGCCAGGAACACGAGTAGCGGATACCCGCAGTACACGTACAGAACGCAGGCCGTCAGCAGCCAGAAGAGCCCTTCGAGCGCAGGCGTCATCGAACGAGCCTCCTCGCGCCTACCGGCGGTGTGGGAATCAGGGCAGCGGGCGAGGGCCTCCTGATCGCATTCAGGCTTCGCAGATCAGGTGCCCTCGGCACAGGCACCTCCGTATCACACCGAGTCCGAAGCTCTGCGGCGAACCGGCGCGTCACCTCGGACAAGCCTGCCGCAAAGTACCACTCATAACTCGAGAGACCATAACTGGCAAAGCTGAAGAGAACGTTCATCGCCAGCCACGCCTGGACGGCGTGGTTCATCCTGATCAGCAGCGGACTTGCCAGGCCCGTCTGTTTCAGCTCACGTGACGCCGCGCGCAGGTTCGACGCGATAGAGACGATAAGTACGACCAGGATCGTCAGACCGACGAAACCAATCTCCTGAGCCGCCTCGGTGTACAGATCGTGCGACGGCTGATCTTCGCCTCCGAAGTTCGCGTTGGTTTCGCGCGATGTCCCGAGCCCGTGTCCGAAAAATGGGCGGCGCATTGCAACAGCAAGATCCCTCTCCACGCCAACTATCCGCCCTTCGGCTGTCGCAGCGTTCTTTGTCTTGCTGTCGAAGATCGAACGATATCTGTCCGTCAGATCGGCGGACAGTTGCGGAACTACGATGCCGATGGCCAGCACGACCGCGACGCTCAGCAATATCTTGCGTCGACTGTTCAGCCAGATCATCAGCAGGATTGCGCCAAGGCCCAGAAGGCCGGATCTGGAACCAGTCAGCAGCAGCGCCCACAGAAGACTCGGCAGGACCGCGGCGTACAGAATCCGGCCAAGCGTCATCAGCGGGCTGAGATAATGAAGGAAGGGGATGACCGTGAGAATGACCAGCGCAAGACCGTTGGGGTTGATAACATCGATCGGCGCTCCGGAAAGACGATTCATGAAGTCGCCCGACATATACGCAAACGAACCCCAGTAGCCGGTGGTCACGTGCAGGTAAAGCGGTTCCAGCACGCGAAACGTCATCGCGGTGACAAACACCAGCAGCAGACGCCCGAGCCGCTGCTCCGAAGTGACGAGCGCGGCGGTGAAGAAGTAGAAGACGAGTGCCTTGATGAAGTTTGGCAGCCCCTGGTTGAGAACGCTCCCCGGCCATTCCACAAAGGGGATAACGACGATCGAGTAGACCAGAAGGACGACGATCAGCTTCCGAGTTCGAGGAGTAGCCTGGTTGGGTGAGGGGATGGCGAGATCATTCCGGCTGATGAGAATGAGTCCCGTGATGGACGCGACCAACAGGAGGTCGACCCGCACCAAGCCGAGAATCGCGATCCGCTCACTCAAGTGAGTGAACCAGACGGCGACGAAGACCAGATACAGGTTGAACGCGAAATTGCGCATGACTGCCGGATGGGGGTGGAAGCGGAGTCCACCTCCGACTAACTCCCGTCGCGATTGGAACGGCCGGGAAGCGCGATGCTGTCTCGAAGGGGCTGAAGAGCCCAGAAGGCCAGTTGCCTCCATGCAGGCCAATAATACGGCCGCGTGCGAATCGCTTTGAGATACCAGCTCAAGGCCTTGCTTCGTTGTCCCGCGTTGAAAAACCCATCGCCACCGTAGGTATAGGTGTGCGCCCAGGCGAGGTTCTCGATCCTGCGTGGGACGAGCCCGGGATTGGCGTCAAGTAAGCGCTTCATGATCAGGATGGCGCACTCGAGCCGCTTGGCGAAGTTTCGCGACATCTGCCCGCCCCAGTACCGGTACAGATAGGTGACGTGATCGAGATAAACGAATTCGTACTTCGTCGAGATTCGGAGCCACAGGTCGTAGTCGATTCCCATCGGCAACGTCTCGTCGAACAATCCGACCTGATCAAAGCATTCCCGCCGCACCACCGATGCCATGCCGGTGACGAAGTTCTCAATCAGAAGTTCATTGGTGATCCGTCCGACGTGGATTGGACCCCGAAAAGTCTGAATCGGCGTCCCGTTGATGTCCACCCGCTCAAAATCGCTGTACACCACGCCGATCTCGGGTCGCACGAACAGGGGCAACTGCCGTTCGAGCTTGTCGGGAACCCACAGGTCATCTGCATCGAGGAAGGCAACAAACTCTCCACGAGAGGCTCTAAGGGCAACGTTCTTTGCGGGCCCCTGGCCACTCTGCGGAATCGAGTGAAAGTGGACACGCGGGTCTGCCAGGAGGGACCTGATGGCCTCTCGCGGACTATCCGTCGATCCGTCATCGACCACATGGACTTCCAGATGCGGGTAGGTCTGGGTGAGCGCCGATTGGAGTGCCTCCCCGAGAAATCGCGCCATGTTGTGGGTCGGCAGAACGACCGACACCAGCGGCCGGTGGTCGAGGATCGTGCGTGGTCCGGAATGCGGCAATGTTGTCACCAATTGGGTCGGGAGCCTCCCGTCCGACGAGGGCTACTTCGACGGCTCCGAACCGCTCAATGTCCGGGATACGTCGAGCACAAGATGAGACAGGAGCTGCTGGTCCGTCGGCTCTCCTGACGTCGTCTCCTCCACCGCCATCACCAGCCGCGGCGCCGCACCCCAGCTCGTGAGCACCTGCGCCGACGCATACGCCTTGGCCACCGGCCCCTGCGCCGTGGGCATGCCGTTGAGGTCGTACCAGTAGACGACGTGGATCTCCCGGTCGCCCTCGAGAAAGACCGCCCGGTTGACCCGCAGCGTGGTCTCGCCATCCGGCGACAACACCACCTGCGACGGGCTGACATCCAGCGGCAGCGCGACCGAGCGATACATCAGCCCGCCGCCAGGTGCGCCCTGTGCAAATGGGCCGATGTAGAGGTGCACCCGCTGGCCCGTCGGGGCCTCGAACACCCATCCTGTCGCCTGCCCGCCAGCTTCATCCGAAATGTAGGGCGGTGACACGAGTGACGGGAGCGGGCGCCACTCGGTGCCGAGGGCCGGCGGCGCAATGGCCGCCGCCTCGAGCACGATCGTGTCGGGACGCACCGCCGATAGCGCCAATAACACCGCGGTTGCTCCAGCCGACGCCGCGGCAACTCTCCAACCGGCTGCCCGTCGGGGCCGCTGGCGCGATTCCGGCGCCCGCTCCAGCATCGGCACCCGGCCATACCGCCGGCCGAGCGCGGTCACGCTGGCCAGGAGCGCCAGGAACCCGATTCCCGAAACGAACAACCCCTGCAGCACGTGACCGGGCCCGTGCAGCGACGCGCTCAGCCCATGGTAGGACAGCAGGCCGATGATGGCCACCCGGAGCCCGTTGCTCAGCAGCGCGATGGCGACGGCGAACACAATCACCGTCGCGCGCGGCAACCAGCCTCGCAAGTACAGGTAGGCCTGCGGCACGCCGACCGCCACCACCGCAATCAGGAAGTTGATGCCGCTGCACGCCGACGCGACCTCGAGCGTGATGTTCGGCAGATCCAGGTAGACCCCGTCGCGAAGAACCGGCACACCCAAAGCCGTCAGCACGTGGCCCGCCAGACCCGCCGAAAGGAGCTGCGAGGGATGGTGCATCGGGTCGGTCACGATCTCCCACACCGGCAGCATCAGGAGCAGGTAGGCCAGCGGAAACAGAAGCGGCTTCAGAAAGCCGTAGCCGAGGACCAGCAGCACCAGGCCCGCCAGCATCACCACCATCGAGAGCTCCTGCAGCGCCACGATGCCGATCAGCCGGCCCAGAAGCAGCAGCGCCGCCGCCGCCGCCACCACTAAGCCGCCGGCCGCCAGGCTTGGCGCAACCAGCAGCCCCTGGAGCCGATCGCGACGGCTCCAGATCAGGTACCCGCTGATGAACGGCACCAGCACGCCGAAGGAGTACGTGTCGTTGGTCGCCCACTGCCCGCGGAGAATGCCAATCACCGGCAGATAGGTCACGACAAACGCCGCGGCCAGCATCGTCCCCGCGACGATGAGAAGACGGCCGACCGGCCAGGACGCGTACACACCCTCCACCGCAGGATGCCCCGCCGTCACGTTGTCCGGTACGAGTGCCATCTCGGAGACCGCTTCAGGTTGCGAGCGGCACGGCGTCCACGAGCAGCGGCCGCTCGTGCAGGTAGCCGGTCGTGGTCCGCTTGGTACGAATGTCCTTGTAGGCAAATGCCACCTGCTCCACCGTCAGGCCGGCAAGGGGTGCGATGGCCTCTGCCGTCATGCCGTGGTTGAGCCCATACAGGCAGACATCCAGCTTGTCGTACGGCAGCGCAAAGTAGAATTCTTCCTGCGACTGCGCCAGCGAGTAGGTATCGGTCGTCGGCGGCCGGCGCCGGATGTCCTCCGGCACGCCCAGGACCTCCGCCAGCCGATACACCTGCGTCTTGTACAGGTGCGCAATCGGCTTCACGTCCGCCGAGCCGTCGCCATTCTTCACGAAGAAGCCCTGGTCGTACTCCAGCCGGTTCGGCGTGCCGAGCACCGCGTAGTTGAACCGATCCGCGTAGTAGTACTCCATCATCTTCCGCACGCGCTGCTTGAAGTTGGTGGCGGCAACGATAGCGAGGTAGGCCTCGCCGGTCAACCGCGCCCGCTTCTGCACGCCCTCCGGCGACTCCACGACGACGGAGAAGATGTTGTAGGCACTGCGGGAGGATGGCGGGAGCACGAGCTTGCTCTTGTACCCCGGGCCGTACTCCGGGAGGACGGACCGGATCGCCTCGTCACGCCGGTGATAGCACCCGGCGCCCTCCAGCATGGGCGTCACGTTCTCCAGGAACGACCGGATGCCCAGCCAATCCGCGACCGCGCGCCCGAGCTCGAGACTGTCCGGCGACGAGTCCTCCTCGGGCATGAAGAGGCCGATCACGCGCTCCTTGCCGAGCGCCCTCACCGCCAGGGCGGCGCACACGCTGCTGTCAATGCCGCCCGAGAGACCGAGAACCAGTCCCCGCCTCTTGAGGACGTCGCGCACTTGCCCGCCGAGAGCCTCGCAAATGCGATCGGTTTCGGCCGTGCCGTCGAGCCGGAGCAAGTCGCGCGCCGAGCCGGATGCCGGAGACGTCATACGACGTCGGCACCCTTCATCTTGAGCTTGCGATCCACGAAACCGGACACCCGGTCGATCGAGTCGAGGTTGGCCGGCACCAGTTCCTCGTCATCGATCGAGATGCCGTATCGCGATTCGAGGAAGGCGATGAGCTCGAGCACCCCGGTCGAATCGATGACGCCGCTCTCGAGGAACGAGTCGCTGTTGCCCAGGGGCCTATCCTGCTGCCCGAACAGGAAGTTGTCGACGACGAACTGGCGTATCTCGGTCTGCATTCCGGTCATGTCTGAAGTTCCTGATGAACTGGTTGATGAGGAGTTGCGTGGAAAGGACGCCGACGACACCCATGTTGTCTTTCATGCCAAGATCGCGGCCCGAGCGCGCCTTCGTCAGCAGCCGGCTCACGGCTCCAGGGTTGAAGATGCCGTCCTGCTGCAGCTGGTTCTCGGACAGCAGCGCCGCGACGTAGTCGAGCGGCGTCCCATCCACCGCGAAGAAGCTGGCCGCGTCCGGCGCGCGGTAGGGCTGTTTCTTCCGTGTGCGCACGTTCTCCGGGATGAGGCCGCGGACCGCCTGCTTGAGCAGGAACTTCTCGTTCAGCACTTTCATCTTCAACCGCGGCGGAAGGCGGGCGGCGAACTCCACCACCCGGTGGTCGAGGAACGGGAAGCGTCCCTCGACCGAGTGGCCCATCGACATCCGATCGCCCTGCGACGAGAGGATGTAGGCCGGCAGCAGGTGCGCGGTCTCGAGATACTGCGCCTGCGAAAATCCGTCCCAGCCGGCAAACCCGGACGGAAGGCTCCCGCGCAGCTCGTCGATCGGATCGTAGCCCCGCAGCTCAGCGCGCAGTTCCGGGGAGTAGAACACCTTCAGCTGCGCGGTGACAGCCCAGCGCGGCAGGTGCGAGAAGAATGGATTGGCGAAGTCCTCAGGTGCGGTACGGAAGAACGCCCGCAGGTACGCCTCGGGCTGCGCCTGTACGTTCTTGAGGTACGGATACAGACGACGGAGCAGCGCCGGGCGCATCCGGGAGTGCGGAACCCTGCCCCAGAAGCGGCGGATCTTCGCTTCCTTGAAGATGTCGTAGCCGCCGAGGATCTCGTCCGATCCCTCGCCGGTGAGAACCACCTTGTAGCCGCGGTCCCTCACGAGCTTGGAGAGCAGGAACATCGGGGCCGGCGCGGTGCGGAGCACCGGCTTCTCGGTGTGCCAGATCACGTCCGGGAATACCCGGCCGATATCGCTCGTCCGGCAGCGGAACGAGTCGTGGTCCGTCTCCAGATAGTCAATAGCCGACTGCTGAAACGCGCTCTCGTCGAACTCGTCGGCTTCGAACGCCAGGGAGAAGGTGCGGAGCGGGGTCGTGGTGAAGCGCTTGATGAGGCCGGCGATGACGGTCGAGTCCAGGCCGCCACTGAGGTAGGCGCCAACGGGAACATCCGCGCGCAGCCGGACACGTGTCGCGTCGACGAGCAGGTCCAGCAGGCCGGTGGCCGCCTCGTCTTCGCTCATCGCAAACCCTGACGCATCGTAGGTCGGCTGCCAATAGGGTTGCACCTTGATGTCCCCATCGGCGACCGTCATCGAATGGCCGGGCGGCAGCTCGAAAACACCCTTGAACATCGTGCGGGGGCTGAGCGCGGTCCAGAACGTGAAGAACTGGTCCACGGCCCTGGCGTCGATCGCGCGCTCGACGCCCGGATGCGCGAAGAGCGCCTTGATCTCGGAGGCAAACAGGAACGTGTTGGCCGCCTTCGTGTAGAACAGCGGCCGGACACCCAGGCGATCGCGCGAGAGGAACAGCGTCCGCCGTTCGGTGTCCCAGATC